>JBDHSQ010000015.1:0-40934 GCA_039808285.1 Paracoccaceae bacterium | reverse complement strand
GGCCAGCCCGGATCGCTCGGCCAGCCGGGCGCGCTCGTACCCGCCGCCCCGGCACCCGCCCCGGCACCCGCCCCCGCGCCTGCCCCGGCCGATCCGGCCGCCCCGTCGGACTGAGCACCCCGCCTGTGAACCGGCGCAAGCCCCTGCAATGGAAAACCCCCGGCCGGAAGCCGGGGGGTCTTCTTCCGCCCGCCGCTCCGGCGGGCCGTGCGGCGCCTCAGAGCTTGCCGGCGTTCTGCTGGATCATCATGAAGGTGTCGAAGTTGTATTCGGCGACCTGTGCCCAGGTGTAGTATTCGGTCCGGAACGCCTTGATCGAATCCCACAGCTTCTTGAAGTTCCCGTTCGACGCTTCCATCTCGGCGTAGACCTCGTTGGCCGCGTTGAAACAGGCCTCGAGGATTTCGGGGCTGAACGGGCGCAACTGGGTTCCCTGCCCGACGAGCGACTTGATCGCGACCGGGTTCAGCCAGTCATACTTCTGGAGCATGTCGGCGTCGGCCGCCTGGCAGGCAGTGCGCAGGATCGACTGGTAGACCGGTGGCAGACCTTCCCAGGCCGCCTTGTTGAACATGAAATGGACCGTCGGGCCGCCTTCCCACCAGCCAGGATAGTAGTAGTAGGGCGCGACCTTGAAGAAGCCGAGCTTCTCGTCGTCATAGGGGCCCACCCATTCGGCGGCATCGATCGTGCCCTTCTCCAGCGCCTGGTAAAGCTCGCCGCCCGGAATCTGCTGCGGCACGACGCCGAGCTTCTCCATCACCCTTCCGGCGAAGCCGCCGACCCGCATCTTGAGCCCGGTCAGGTCGGCGAGGGTGTTGATCTCCTTGCGGAACCAGCCGCCCATCTGGACCCCGGTGTTGCCGCCCGGCAGTCCGAAGAGATTGTGCTGCGAAAGGAACTCGTTGTAGAGGTCGATGCCGCCGCCGTGGTAGTGCCAGGCGTTGATGCCGCGTGCCGACAGCGAGAACGGCACCGCCGCCGCCACGGCGAAGGACGGGTCCTTCCCCCAGTAGTAGTAGCCGACCGTGTGGCAGGCCTCGACGTTGCCGGCGCTGACCTCGTTCGCGGCCTCGAGCGGCGGCACGATCTCGCCCCCGGCGAAGACCTGGATCTGGAAATTGCCCTCGGTCGCCTCGCTGACCATCCTCGACAGGGTCTCGGCCCCGCCGTAGATCGTGTCGAGCGACTTCGGGAAGGACGAGGTCAGCCGCCAGGTGACCTTCGGCGCACCCTGCGCGATGGCCGGGGCGGCGATCACGCCGCCGGCGGCGGCCGCGGTGCCGCCCACTGCGGCCTTGGTCAGAAAGGAACGCCGGTCCATTGATACCTCCCTATCGGTGTTGGCGCGTTTCGGAGATCCCCGCGGAACGCGGGTGTGGCGAACCTTTGCACGGCGCTAACCCCTTGTCCAGCATCGCAGATCGGCCGGACAGGCGACTTCGCGTCAAGCGCCGCGCACTAGCCTCGCTGCGCGAGGAACACGCCGGCGGCCATCAGCGCGATCCCTGCCCCGCGCATCGGCGTCACCTGCCGGACGATCGCGCCCATGAGGCCGAACTGGTCGATCACCGCGGCCGAGACGAGTTGGCCGAGAAGGACGAACATGATCGCGTTGCCGAGGCCGAAAAGCGGCGCCACCCAGGTGACGGAGAGGACATAGAAGGCCACCAGAAGTCCGGCGAGGAACAGATGGCGCGGCTGGCCGGGCGCGGCGGCAAGGGCCGGGGTGCCGCGCGTCGCGATCATGGTCGCGGCCGCACCGCAGAGGGCAACGGCGAAGAGGATCGTCGCCGCCGCCGCGGGCGAGCCGATGCGGCTCCCGAGCCGGGCGTTGAGCGCGGCGAGCACCGGGATTCCGATCCCGGCCAGCGTCATCACCGCGGCGTATCTCAGTGTCTCGCCGGCCATCCTGTCCTCCGCGTCGTGGTCGCGGGCCGATCCTGCGCTGCCCTGCGGCGACTGTCCACCCGGCGCGGCAACGGCCCCGGCGTGCCATCCAGCGCGAGTCCCGGCACGGCCGAATTTGCGATCTTTCGCCTCCGGCGGGAAAACGCACAGGAAATTGCGCGAACGGGTGGGGCCTGCGACACTTTATTCCGGATTTTGCCGGTTGACGCCCCCGCGGTGGCTGCATAATGTCCGCCGCAGAGCAGCAAGGGAGCCAGGGATATGTTCCCGATCCTCGTAGTCATTGAGGTTTGGCGCATGGGCCGGTGACGGTTGACCATGAAGGTTCCCATGCGCCCCCGACGGACCCTCGGGGGCTTTTTCTTGCGGTAGTGACGGCACGGACGGAGAGAGAGAAGATGTCGCGGCAGATGACCGGTGCGAGGATGGTGGTGCAGGCGCTCAAGGACCAGGGCGTCGATGTGGTCTTCGGCTATCCCGGCGGCGCCGTGCTGCCGATCTATGACGAGATCTTCCTGCAAAACGACATCCGCCATGTGCTGGTGCGCCACGAACAGGGCGCGGTGCACATGGCCGAGGGCTATGCGCGCTCGACCGGCAAGCCCGGCGTGGTCCTCGTGACCTCCGGCCCCGGCGCCACCAATGCGGTCACCGGCATGACGGATGCGCTGATGGATTCGATCCCCGTCGTCGTCCTCACCGGCCAGGTGCCGACCTTCATGATCGGCACCGACGGCTTCCAGGAGGCCGACACGGTCGGCATCACCCGGCCCTGCACCAAGCACAACTGGCTGGTCAAGGACACCGACCGGCTGGCCGAGACGATCCACCAAGCCTTCCACGTCGCCACGAAGGGACGGCCCGGCCCGGTGCTGGTCGACATCCCCAAGGACGTCCAGTTCGCCACCGGCACCTACCGCGGCCCGCGCGAGGCGAAGCTCGGCCATTACGAGCCGAAGGTTAAGGGCGACATCGCCGCCATCACCGAACTGGTCGAACTGATGGAAAAGGCCGAGCGGCCGGTCTTCTACACCGGCGGCGGCGTCATCAACTCGGGCCCCGCGGCGAGCCAGCTCCTGCGCGAGCTGGTCGACGCCACCGGCTTCCCGATCACCTCGACGCTGATGGGTCTCGGCGCCTATCCGGCCAGCGGAAAGCACTGGCTGGGGATGCTGGGGATGCACGGGCTCTACGAGGCCAACCTCGCGATGCACGGCTGCGACCTGATGATCAACCTCGGCGCCCGGTTCGACGACCGGATCACGGGCCGCATCGCCGACTTCTCGCCGCGCTCGAAGAAGGCCCATGTCGACATCGACCCCTCCTCGATCAACAAGGTGATCCATGTCGACCTCGCCATCACCGGCGATGTCGGCCATGTGCTGGAAGACCTGCTGAAGGTCTGGAAGGCGCGCGGGCGCAAGGTGAACAGGGACGGGCTGGCGAGGTGGTGGAGCCAGATCGAACAGTGGAAGCTGAAGAAATGCCTCGGCTACCGGCCCTCGCAGAAGACGATCAAGCCGCAATACGCGCTGGAACGGCTGGAGGCGCTGACCCGCGATCGCGACCGCTATGTCACGACCGAGGTCGGCCAGCACCAGATGTGGGCGGCGCAGTTCCTGGGCTTCGAGGCGCCGAACCGCTGGATGACCTCCGGGGGCCTGGGCACGATGGGCTACGGCCTGCCGGCCTCGATCGGGGTGCAGATCGCGCATCCCGACTCCCTGGTGATCAACGTCGCGGGCGAGGCGTCGTGGCTGATGAACATGCAGGAGATGGGCACCGCGGTGCAGTTCCGCGCGCCGGTGAAGCAGTTCATCCTGAACAACGAACGGCTCGGCATGGTGCGCCAGTGGCAGCAGCTCCTGCACGGCGAGCGCTATTCGCATTCGTGGTCGGAAAGCCTGCCCGATTTCGTGAAGCTCGCGGAAGCCTTTGGCTGCCGGGGCGCGAAGGTGGACCGGCCGCAGGATCTCGACGACGCGATCATGGCGATGATCGAGTATGACGGCCCCTTCATCCTCGACGTGCTGGTGGAAAAGCACGAGAACTGCTTCCCGATGATCCCCTCCGGCAAGCCGCACAACGAGATGCTTCTGGGCGACGCCTCGACCGAGGGCGCGATCCAGGCGGGCGGCGCGGTGCTGGTCTAGGGGCGCGGATCGCGGGACCGGGTGTCGGACAGGACGGATCATGGGCGGCGGGAACCGCAACGGGCAACGCGACGAGACCCGCGACGGCGGCAGGATCGTCTCTGTCGCGGCGGGGTCGGCCCTCGCGCTGGCTGCGGCGTTCGGCTACGGGCTCTATTCCGGGGCGACGCAGGGGCCGGCGTTCACTGCGGTCATGTCCTTTCTCGACACCGCCCGGCGCGCGCTTGACGAGGTTCCGAACCTTGCAGGCACCGAGCCGGCCGATTTCCTGCAACCCGCGCGCCAGCCCGGCGAGGGCGTCACGATCAACGCGCGCGACGACGGCCGCCTGATCGCGATCGCGGGGTTCTTCGACGGGCAGAACGGTGTCCGCCTGATGCGCAGCGACGGAACCGTGGTCGCCTCCTGGATACTGCAATTCTCGCGCGATTTCCCCGACACCGCCTATCTGGAGGACCGCGCGCCCCAGACCGACTGGAACGTCGACCTGCACGGGCTCGTGGTCAACCCGGACGGGTCGGTGGTGGTCAACTACGAATACGCAGGCCTCATCAAGCTCGACCGCTGCGGGCGCACGGAATGGACGCTGGACCACGCCACCCACCATTCGGTCGAAAGGGCCGAAGGCGGCGGCTACTGGGTGCCGGGGCTCAGGCTCCTGCACCCCGGCCGGATGGAGGACAGCTTCCCGCCCTTCACCGAGATGAAGGGCGTGCCCTACATCCTCGACGACCTGATCCTGAAGGTGACCGAGGACGGCGAGATCACGCAGGCGAAATCGGTTCCGCGCATCCTCTACGACAACGGGATGGAAACGGTCCTGACCGCGAACGGCATGAGCTTCTTCGCCACCGGCCGGTGGAACGACGAGATCGTCCACATGAACAAGATCGCCGAGCTTCCCGCCGCCCTCGCTGCCGCCTTCCCGCAGTTCGCGCCGGGCGACCTGCTGCTGTCGCTGCGCGAACAGAACATGCTTCTGGTGGTGAGCCCCGGGGACTGGCGGGTGAAGTGGCGTCAGATCGGCCCCTGGCGGCGCCAGCACGACCCCGAGTTCATGACCGACGGCACGATCACGCTCTTCAACAACAACGCCTACCGCACCCTTCTGGGCGAGCGCGACACAAGCCCGGCGGACGGCCCCTTCGTGACCGAGATCGGCCGCGTCGACCCGAAGACGGGAACCTATGCCCCCGCCTGGGGCAACCGGCCGGGGCAAGAGATGCTGTCGGTGATCCGCGGCAAGCAGGAACCGCAGGCGGATGGCGGCTTTCTCGTCACCGAGTTCGAGGCCGGCCGCGCGTTCGAGACCGATGCCGCCGGAAGGATCGTCTGGGAATACATCAACCGCTATGACGCGACGCGCGTGGCGGAAATCACCGAGGCGCGGTCCTACCCCGCCTCCTATTTCACCGTGACCGACTGGTCCTGCCCCGCGCCCTGACAGGCCGCGGCAGGGCCGCAATGGAAGGAAGAGCAATGTCCGCACTCAACATCAAGAAGGGCTCGACGAGCCACTCTGCCTATGACCTGCGCGACCCGAACGCGCAGGCGGTCGAGACCCATACGCTAGCGGTGCTGGTCGACAACGAGGCCGGCGTGCTCGCCCGCGTCATCGGACTCTTCTCGGGGCGCGGCTACAACATCGACAGCCTGACCGTGGCCGAGGTGGACCATGCCGGCCACCGGTCGCGCATCACCGTGGTCACACGCGGCACGCCCTCGGTGATCGAGCAGATCAAGGCGCAGCTCGGCCGGCTGGTGCCGGTCCACGATGTCCACGACCTGACGGTCGAGGGCGCGAGCGTGGAACGCGAGCTGGCGCTCTTCAAGGTCGCGGGCACCGGCGAGAAGCGGGTCGAGGCGCTGCGCCTGGCCGACATCTTCCGCGCCAGCGTCGTCGACTCGACGCTCGAGAGCTTCGTCTTCGAGATCACCGGCACGCCGGAGAAGATCGACGCCTTCGCCGACCTGATGCGGCCCCTGGGGCTTCGCGACGTGGCACGCACCGGGGTCGCGGCGCTGTCGCGCGGGGCCTGAGCCAGCCGGGCAGCGAAACGGGCGCCGGATCGCGGCGCCCGTTTCGATTCCGCCATTCGGGCGCGATCAGTTGGGCAGCGTGCCCTGTTCGCGCGCGGCGGCAAGCTCGTCGGCATCCACCGCGCCGTCGCCGTTCACGTCGACCGATGCGAAGAGTTCGGGCGTCATGTCGGGGTAGGCCGCCGTCAGCTCCTCGATCGAGTAGCTGCCGTTGCCGTCGGTGTCGGTCACGACCGTCTGGGCGTGAGCCGCCCCGCCAAGGGCAAGGCCGAACATCAGCGCCGAAATCGTCTTGTGCATCTTCTGCTCCTTCATCGCGGGCATCCCTGCGGAGCACCGCAGTCCCCTCAATGTGGGGGTGTCGGCGGCAGGTGCAAGGGCCGTTCCCTGCGTCTTCGTCGCCTTTTCGGGCCCTGTTAGGCAATAACACGCCGTTGCGCTGGCTCGCGGCGAACCGGACGGCCGGCCGGGCCGAGGAGCCACCGGCGCCAAGATGCCGCGGCCGCCACCGTCGGGCCGGCCTTGCGAAGCCGGGGGGCGAATGGCTATCCTTTCGGCAGGACGCGCAGACCCACGTCACGATTTTCCCGCGTTGACCGAACCCCGGACAACGGCCTCATGGCCAGACGTGAGAGGAGGCAGCAATGCGCGTCCGAACTTCGGCAGTCCGGCTCCTGGCGATCCTCTGCCTGGGCCTTGCCGTCGCCATCCCCTGCGGCGGGGCGCCGCAGCCGGCCGTGGCGCAGGAACAGCCGCCGGTCCCCGGCGGAATGATCCCGGCCGAACGGATTCCCTTCTTTCAGGACTGGGCGGGTTCGCCCCATGCGAAGGCGGACGCGCGGGCGTTCAACAACTGGAACGAGGCGGGGGAAATCCCCGAAGCCTGCGCACGCTGCCATTCCACGCCCGGCTTTCTCGACTACATCGGCGCCGACGGGAGTGCTGCGGGTATCGTCGAGCGCAAGGCACCGACCGGCAGCGTCATCGGCTGCGGCGCCTGCCACAACGAGACGACGCGCGCGATGACCGGCGTGACCTTCCCCTCCGGCCTGAGGGTCGAGGGGCTGGGGGCCGAGACGCGCTGCATGACCTGCCACCAGGGACGGGAATCGAGCTTCAGCGTGAACAGGGCGATTGCGGCCCTCGAGGAGGATACCGTCGCGCCGGGACTGGCCTTCCTCAATATCCACTACCGCGCCGCCGGCGCCACGCTGATGGGAACGCTCGCCCGGGGCGGCTACGAATACGAAGGCAAGGCCTATGCCTCGCAACGGCGCCATGCGGCCCCGTTCGACACCTGCATCACCTGCCACGAACTTCACACGGTCGCGCCCAGGACCGAACCCTGCGCCGCCTGCCATGAGGGCGTGACCGACCGCAACTCGCTCAGGCAGATCCGCAAGAGCGCGGCCGACTACGACGGCGACGGCGATGTGACCGAGGGGATCGCGTCCGAGGTGAACGGCCTGCACGACCGGCTTCTGGCGGCGATCCGGACCTACGCGGGCGACGTGGCCGGGGCGGCCATCGCCTACCACCCCCATGCGCATCCCTATTTCTTCACGGACGGGAACGGCAACGGCAAGGTCGACGACGACGAGGCGGTGGCGGACAACAAATATGCCTCATGGACCCCGCGACTGCTCAAGGCGGCCTACAACTATCAGTTCGTGGCGACCGACCCGGGGGCCTATGCCCACAATGCCCCCTACGTCCTCCAGCTCATGCATGACGCGCTGGCCGATCTCTCGGGCGGGGATGTCGCGGGCATCGTGCGGCCCTGACGCCAGGGACAGGGGGCCGCGCCCGGGCGCGGCCCCCGATCCATCGCCGATGCCGGGCGACGGGAAGCGGATCAGCTAAAGACCTTGGTCAGCGCCTTGTCGATCGCCCCGGTGATCTGGTCGATGTCGTCAGGCGTCGCGATCAGCGCGGGCGAGAGGCAGAGCACGTTGTTCAGCCCCGGCACCGAGCGGTTTGAGGCGCCGATGATCACCCCCTGCGCGGTGCAGTCGGCGACCACGGCGGCGACCTTCTTCTCGTCCACCGGCTCCCTCGTCTTGCGGTCGGCCACCAGTTCGGCGCCGCAGAAGAGGCCCTTGCCGCGCACGTCGCCGACCACGCGGTGCTTTTCCATCAGCGCGCGGAGGTTCGCCATCGTCCGCTCGCCCATCCGGATGGTGTTCTCCAGCAGGCCCTCGTCCTCGATGATCCGCATGTTCTCGATCGCCGCCGCCGGGCCCGCGGTGCAGCCGCCGAAGGTCGAGATGTCGCGGAAATAGCCCAGGGGATCGGCGGCATCCTCCTTGAACATCTCGAACACCGCCTCGGTGGTGACGCAGCAGGCGATGGCGGCATAGCCCGAGGCCACGCCCTTGGCCATCGTCACGAAATCGGGCCTGATGCCATAGTGCTGGTAGCCGAACCAGGTGCCGGTGCGCCCGACCCCGCAGACGACCTCGTCGATATGGAGGAGCACGTCGTATTTCTTGCAGATCTCCTGCACCCGCTCCCAGTAGCCCGCGGGCGGGGTGATGACGCCGCCGCCGGCCGTCACCGGCTCGAGGCAGAGGCCGCCCACCGTGTCGGGGCCCTCGCGCAGGATCACCGCCTCGATCTGGTCGGCCGCCCATTCGCCGTAGTTCTCGGCCGGCGCGCCGTCCTGCTGGTGCCTGCGGTATTCCAGGCAGTGCGGCACCCGCACGAAGCCGGGCGCGAGCGGGCCATACTGCATCACCCGCTCGTCCTGCCCGCCCGCCGACATCGTGGCGAGCGTGCCGCCGTGGTAGTCGCGGTCGCGGAAGAGGATCTTGTGCTTCCTGCCGCCATACCGCTTGTGCGCGATCTGGCGGATCATCTTGAAGGCCTTCTCGTTCGCCTCGGAGCCGGAGTTGGTGTAGTAGACGCGGGACATGCCCGGCATCTTCTCGATCAGCGCCCTGGCGAAGATCGAGCCGGGGATGGAGCCCGCGGAGTTGGCGAAGTAGTTCATCTTGACGAGCTGGTCGTAGACCGCCTTGGCGATCGATTCCCGCCCGTAGCCCACGTTCACGGTCCAGACCCCGCCGGAGACGGCGTCGATATACTCCTTGCCCTTGGCATCCCAGATCCGCATCCCCTTGCCCTCGACCATCACCCTCGGGTCGACGGTCTCGAACTGCTTGTGCTGGATCAGGTGGTGCCAGAGATGGGCGCGGTCGGCCTCGACCACTGCGGAAATGTCGTTGGAATAGGTGCTCATCGGTCTGCCTCTTCTGCGCTGACCGGGGATCGCCGGGGCGGATGGTGCCGCAGCCCGCGCGCGCCCCCCGGGATGGAATGGTGTCCGGCGACAGATCACCACGAAAGCCGCCGCCGCCGTAGGGCCAGACGGCGGGCGGGCATAAGGCCAGCTTACCCTCAGAACCCCGGCGAGCCGAACATCGGCACCGGGCCGTTCACCGCCTGGAGCCGCTCGAGGTTGACGATGGTCGAGAGCATGATGCGATCCTGGCTCCAGTCTCCGGGCTTCTGGATCGCCACGGCCGCGATCAGCGTCACGGCAAGCGCAGGCCCCGACAGGACGGCGACGGCGAGCCGCGGGTGCCGTTCGCTCCGGCCCTCGATCACCGAGAGCATCCGGCGCCGGAGAAGCGCCGCGGGCCGTCCGCCGAAAAGGCGGTTCTCGGTCCGGACCAGCGCCACGACCGGAACCTCGACGGCGATCAGCCGCCGCCGCCTCAGGCCGTCATGGCACACCCGCAGCAGGCAGTCGCAATAGACCGCGACATCGTAGCGGCGCCGGGCCAGAACCTGCCTGTCGCAGGACAGTTCGCGCAGTTCCTCGACCTGGTGCTTCCAGATGTGGAAGGCCGGGTTCCAGAACAGGAACGGCCGGATCAGCCTCAGCGCGATCTCCCATTCGATGTCGCCCTGCCTGAGATGCTGGAACTCGTGGCCAAGCGCGATCTTCATGTCGGCCGAGCGTTCGAGCATCGAGGAGGGCAGCACCACGATCCGGGTCCGGAGCCCGCGGGTCGAGAACGGAACGGTGACGGTGTCCGACAGCCGCAGGTCGATGCGGCCGATCCGCCGCCAGCGGTGCGCCTCGGCGATCACGCGGCGAAGCTTCGCCACGCTCAGGGCGAGGCAACCCAAGCACACGGCCGCGCCGAGTGCGACCACGACGAGCACCGCCTGCCCGGCGGGAGAGAAGGCCATCTCTGCCAGACGGGCGCGAAAGGTCAGAAGCTGTTCCAACGCCGAGGCGTTCATCTGGAACCGGCCCTGCAAATACTGCGCCACGATGAAATCGGTGAGGTTGACCTGCTGCGCGGGCTGCGCGAAGCCCGCCCGGCCGACCGTGACGACGAGGGCGGCGAACAGCGGGCCAAGCAGCACGGCAAGGAACACCGCCCGCAACATCTTCAGCCGCGCCGTCACCGCGTGGGACAGGCCGACGAGGTCGAGCATGCGGGAAAATCCGAACCACAGGACACAGACGAACACCAGAAGCAGGTTCACATCGACATAGGCATCGAGAAGGGTGCTAGCGTTTATCATCCCTGAGCCTCTTATCTATCAGCGCCCGGATTTCGCCGAGCGTCTCCTCCGTCAGGTCGTAGTCGTCGACAAGCCGGGCGACGAGTGCCGCCGGCGTGTTGTCGAAGAGCTTTTCCGAGAGGTTCTTCAGCGACCGCGACTGGTAGGTGTCCTTGCTCAGCGTCGCCTGGTAGATAAAGGTCTTGCCCAGTTTCGTGCTGGTCACGAAACCCTTCTGTTCGAGAATGCGCAGGATCGTGGCCGCCGAGGTGTAGGCGAGCTTCTTCGCCGGGGCGAGCGCGTCCTGGACGTCGCGCACCGTGGCCTGGCCCAGTTCCCAGAGCCTGGTCATGAACTCAAGCTCCACCTCGGTCAGGAACTGGGTCTTCTTCTTGTTGTCGCTCATTTCGGCATCCGGTCTTTCTGGCTTTCCTGGTCCTCCCTCGGGCCCCTTTCTACGAAGACCTTCGTAATTCTCCAAACGGAATCCGCGGATCACACCTTCCAGAACACGAACACGGCCCAGAGCAGCGAAAGGCCGAGCGGCCACCAGAGCGGCATGCCGACAAGCCAGAGCCAGGCCATGAAGATATAGCTGGTGCCCAGAAGCGAGATGAAGAGCCGGTCGCCCCGGGTGGTGACGAGGCCGAGCACGCCGCGTCGCTCGTCGCCGCCGGGATAGCGGATCTCCAGCACGGTCAGCACCGCCATCGCCGCGAAGATGCCGACGAAGACCGCGAGCGTTGCCGGTGTCCAGGCCATCCAGAAGTCCGGCCAGAGCGGATCGGTCCAGGAAAACCCCTTCTCGACCGGCTTTCCGAGATTGCCCCAGCCCTGGGTCTGGGCGGAGGCGATCCCGGGAGCGAGCGCCATAAGCGTGGCAGGACGGCGCATCACACCCTCCCCAGGGCGAAGCCCCTGGCGATGTAGTTGCGGACGAACCAGATGACGATCGCGCCGGGAATGATGGTGAGTGTCCCCGCGGCGGCGAGAAGGCCCAGCTCGTAGCCCGCCGAAGAGGCGGTCTTCGTCATCGTGGCGGCGATCGGCTTGGCGTGAACGGCGGTCAGCGTCTTGGCCAGAAGCAGCTCCACCCAGGAGAACATGAAGCAGAAGAACGCCGCGACGCCGACGCCCGCCTTGATCGTCGGCAGGAACACCTGCACGAAGAAGCGCGGGAAAGAATAGCCGTCGACGAAGGCGGTCTCGTCCAGTTCCTTGGGCACCCCGCCCATGAAGCCCTCGAGGATCCAGACCGCGAGCGGTATGTTGAACAGGCAATGCGCCAGCGCCACGGCGATGTGGGTGTCGAAAAGCCCGACCGCGGAATAGAGCTGGAAGAACGGCAGCGCGAAGACGGCGGCCGGTGCCATCCGGTTGGTCAGGAGCCAGAAGAACAATTGCTTGTCGCCGAGGAAGCGCCAGCGCGAGAAGGCATAGGCCGCTGGCAGCGCCACGGTCACCGAAATCACCGTGTTGACAGTCACATAGACGATGGAGTTGATGTAACCCCAGTACCAGGTCGGATCGGTGAAGATCGTGCGGTAGGAGGCCAGCGTCCAGACCCGCGGAAAGAGCGAGAAGCCCCCGAGGATTTCCTGCGTGGTCTTGAAGCTCATCGCCACGAGCCAGTAGATCGGCAGCATCAGGAAGGCGATGTAGAGGATTGGAACAATGGCCCTTTTCTTCATTGAACTCCCCTATTTCACGTCGTTCCGCGTCATCAGCGTGTAGAACAGCCACGACACGAAGAGGGTGATGGCGAAGTAGATCAAGCTCATCGCCGCCGCTGGCCCGAGGTCGAACTGCCCCAGCGCGATCTTCACGAGATCGATCGACAGCAGCGTGGTCGCATTGCCGGGGCCGCCACCGGTGAGCACGAAAGGCTCGGTATAGACGTTGAAGCTGTCCATGAAGCGCAGGAGCACCGCGATCGTCAGCACCTGCTTCATCTTCGGCAACTGGATATAGCGGAACACCGACCAGTTGGAGGCGCCGTCGATCTTGGCCGCCTGATAGTAGGCGTCGGGGATCGAGACGAGCCCCGCGTAGCACAGGAGCACGACGAGCGAGGTCCAGTGCCAGACATCCATCACGATGACGGTGATCCAGGCCGCCACCGGATCCTGCGTCATGTTGTAGTCGAGCCCCAGGACATGGTTCATGAAATAGCCCAGAAGCCCGATGTCCGGCAGGGTGAAGATGTTCCACATCGCGCCGATCACGTTCCACGGGATCAGGAGCGGCAACGCCATCGTCACAAGGCAGACCGGAACCCAGATGCCCGCACGCGGCATGGAAAGGGCGATGACGACCCCCAGGGGCACCTCGATCACGAGGATCATCAGGGTGAAAAGCGCCTGCCGACCCAGCGCGGCCTGGAACCGTTCGGACCGCAGGATGTCCTGGAACCAGCCCAGCCCGTGCCAGAAGAACTGGTTGTTGCCGAAGGTTTCCTGCACCGAGTAGTTGACCACCGTCATCATCGGCACGAGCGCGTTGAAGGCGACGAGGATCAGCACCGGCAGCACGAAGAACCAGCCCTTCTGGTTGACCTTGCGCATCAGGCGGCCCTCCCTCTCTCGCTGGCGATCCAGCCGTCGCGGTAGAGCCGGGTCTGGTCGGGGCGGAAGGCGAGGTGCACCGCCTCGCCCTGGCCCGGCGCCATGCCCTCCACGATGGCGCTGACGCGGGTACCGCCGGCGACGGCCTCGACGACCGAATGGCGGCCGAGGTCCATCACCTTGCGCACCGTCGCCGGTATACCGGCGGGCGCGAGGCTCACGAACTCCGGCCGAACGCCGATCTCGTGACGGCCCTCGCCGGGGGCGATGGCGCCTTCGAGCGCGACGGGCATGCCGTTGAACCAGGCGGCCCCGTCCCTGACCTCGGCCGGCAGCACGTTCATGCCGGGCGAGCCGATGAAATGGCCCACGAAGGTATGGGCGGGGCGGCCGAACAGATCGACCGGCGTGCCGATCTGCACCACCTCGCCGTCCTGCATGACGACGACCTGATCGGCAAAGGTCAGCGCTTCGGTCTGGTCGTGGGTGACGTAGATCATCGTCACCTTGACACGCTGGTGCAACTCCTTGAGTTTGGATCGCAATTTCCATTTCAGGTGCGGGTCGATGACAGTCAGGGGCTCGTCGAACATGATGACGTTCACGTCATCGCGCACGAGCCCGCGCCCCATCGAGATTTTCTGCTTGTTGTCGGCCGGGAGGTTGGCGGCGCGGGTCCGCAGCATCTCTGTCACGTCAAGCATCGCCGCGATCTCCTCGACCCGCGCCTTCACGCGGGCCTCGCCGACGCCACGGTTCCTGAGCGGGAAGGCGAGGTTGTCGAAGACCGTCATGGTGTCGTAGATCACCGGGAACTGGAACACCTGGGCGATGTTGCGCCGGTCGGGCGGAAGCGCCGTCACGTCGCGGCCATCGAACAGGATGCGCCCTTCGGACGGCTGAAGAAGTCCGGATATAATATTGAGAAGCGTCGATTTTCCACATCCGGAAGGGCCGAGCAGCGCATAGGCGCCGCCATCCTGCCAGTCGAGGTTCAACTGCTTCAGCGCATAGTCCGCGGGGCCCTTTGGCGTGGCCGTGTAGCTGTGGCGGAGCCTGTCGAGCGTGATCTTGGCCATGCTGTCCCCTCAGGCCGCCAGCGCGCCGTCGGGCGCGAAGTAGAAGCAATGCGCGGGGTCCATGTAGAAGACATGGTCCTGCCCCACGCGGTAGGGATGCACGCCGGGCGACAGCGACACCCAGGTCTCCGCGCCCATCCGGAAATGCGCGGTCGATTCCGAACCCGAAAGCTCGGTGATCCGCACCGTGCCGGTCATCGGCACGGTGGCGCCGCCGGCGCGGACGGGCAGGATGTGGTTCGGGCGGATGGCGACCGTGTAGGCACCGTCCGCAAGACCTGCCGCCGCGCCGGTGACCCGCCAGCCGAGCCCGTGCCCGAGCTCCACCCGGTCGCCCGTTTTCACCACCGGCGCCGAGTTGATCGGCGGATCGGAAAAGACCCGCGCCGAGGTCAGCGTGTTCGGCTGGCGGTAGGTTTCGGCGGTCGGCCCGAACTGCGTGACGCGCCCGTCCTGCATCAGCGCCACCCGGCCGCCGAGCATCAGCGCCTCGGCGGGTTCGGAGGTGGCATAGACCACGACCGCGCCGCGCCCGGCGAACAGCTCGGGCAACTGGTCGCGCAGTTCCTCGCGCAGCTTGTAGTCGAGGTTCGCGAGCGGTTCGTCGAGGAAGACCGCGGTCGATTCCTTGGCGATGGCGCGGGCGAGTGCGGTTCTCTGCTGCTGGCCCCCCGACAGTTCGTGCGGGCGTCTGTGCAGCATCGGGCGAAGTTGCAGCACATCCGCCGCCGCCTCCACCCGACCCTGGATTTCGGACTTCGCCATCCCAGCGACCCTGAGGGGAGAGGCGATGTTGTCGAAGACGGTCATGTGCGGGTAGTTGACGAAGAACTGGTGGACGAGGCTGATGTTGCGCTTCTGCGGGCTCATCCGCGTCACCTCCCGCCCGTTCATCAGGATCTGCCCCGAGGCCGCGCGGTCGAGCCCCGCCATCAGCTTGATGAGCGAGGTCTTGCCCGACCCGGTCTCGCCCAGGAGCACGTTGAACTGGCCCGGTTCGAGGACCAGCGACGTTTCCTTGACATGGGTGACCTGCCCGACCCGCTTGGTGATGGCCCGAACCTCTAGCGCCATCCTCTCCTCCCCGGTTTCGTCCGCCGCGCCGCCCTCTTCACGGGGCGGGCGCGCGTGTCTGCAAGGATGAGCCGGGGCCCGGAGGCCCCGGCGGGCAAGCGTGGCCTCAGTTCTCGGTCCACTGCTTGATCAGCTCGTCATAGGCGATGGTCTCGCCCTGCGGCTTTTCGTTGTCGAGCTTGGCGTGCGGGCCGCCTTCCTTGCCGAGCCATTCGGCCGGGTCGACCTCGGGGTTGAGCCGCGGGCCGCAGCCGCCATAGACGCCGGAGGCCTCGTCGGCCTGCTGCATCCGGGACATGGTGATGTCCATCTCCGCCGCCAGACGGTCCATCGCTTCCTGCGGCGTGAAGGCGCCGGAGTTGACGTCGCCGATCTGCTGCCACCAGATCTGGGCGAGCTTCGGATAGTCGGGAACGTTGATGCCGGTGGGCGACCAGCGCACCCGGTCGGGCGAGCGGTAGAACTCCACCAGGCCGCCCAGCTTCGGCGCACGCTCGGTGAAGCTTTCATGCCGCACCGTCGAGTCGCGGATGAAGGTCAGGCCGACGTGCGATTTCTTGACATCCACCGTCTTCGAAACCGCGAACTGGGCATAGAGCCAGGCCGCCTTGGCGCGATCCTCCGGCGTCGACTTCAGGATCGTCCACGAGCCGACGTCCTGGTAGCCGATCTTCTGGCCTTCCTTCCAGTAGGGGCCGTGCGGGCTGGGCGCCATCCGCCAGAGCGGATTGCCCTGGTCGTCGACGGTGTTGTTGCCTTCCGACTTCGGCTTCACCATGTCGGCGGTGAAGGCGGTATACCAGAAGATCTGCTGGGCGACGTTTCCCTGGCTCAGTGCCGGAAGCGACTGGTAGAAGTCGTAGGAGGCCGCCCCCGGGGGCGCGTATTTCCGCAGCCACTCGTCCCATTTGGCGATCGCGTAGACCGCCGCCGGACCGTTCGCCTCGCCGCCGCGGCTGACGCTCGCACCGGCCGGGTTGCACGATCCCGCCTCCATCCGGATGCCCCATTCGTCGATCGGGATGCCGTTCGGCTCGCCGGGGCTGCCCGCGCCCGCCATCGACAGCCAGGCGTCGGTCATCCGCCAGCCGAGGTCGGGCGCGCGCTTGCCATAGTCCATGTGGCCGTAGATCTGGACGCCGTCGATCTCCTTCACGTCGTTGGTGAAGAATTCGGCGATGTCCTCGTAGGCCGACCAGTTGACCGGCACACCAAGATCGTAGCCGTATTTGGCCTTGAAGGCGTCCTTCAGATCCTGCCGGTCGAACCAGTCCTTGCGGAACCAGTAGAGGTTCGCGAACTGCTGGTCGGGAAGCTGATAGAGCTTGCCGTCCGGGCCTGTCGTGAACTTCGTCCCCATGAAGTCGGCAAGATCGAGCCCGGGGTTCGTCACCTCGGCCCAGGGTCCGGCCATCTGGTCGGTCAGGTTGTAGGTCTGCTGAAGGCGGGCATGGGTACCGATGAGGTCGGAATCGTTGACATAGCCGTCATAGAGGTTTCGGTTCGTCTGCATCTGCGTCTGAACCGCCTGCACCACCTCGCCCTCGCCGAGAATCTGGTGGTTCACCTTGATCCCGGTGATTTCGAAGAAGGCCTTGGCGAGCACTTCGGATTCGTAGGAATGTGTCGGAGGATTCGTAGGAATGTGTCGGAATACCTTCCGACAGCACGTTGATTTCCATGCCCGCGAAGGGTTTGGCCGCGTCGATGAACCACTTCATCTCGGCCATCTGCTCGTCCTTCGACAGGGCCGAGGGCTGGAATTCGTTGTCGATCCACTTCTGAGCGGCTGCCTCGTCGGCCCATGCCGATCCTGCCCCCGCAATGACCGCCGACGCGGCCACCGCGGAGAGAAGATACTTCCGCATCCTGTCTCCTCCCTGAGATATGATTGCCAGTTTCTCGGCTGGCTGAGCGATAATCGTTCCAGATGTTAGCGTTTGTCAAACTAAAACTTTAGTAGAAATGGCCACTTGAGAAACAAATCGTAATGCTCTGTTGTAAAATAGTTTTATTTCAGGAGCACCTCGCCCGCCGCCATCCGGCGTTTCGCGATGGCGGCATCTGCGCTTGCCCCGGGCTTCATGCCGGACGCCGCATCGCCGCCCGCGTGCCCCCCCGATTTCGCAGTTTCGCCGTGTTCCCGGCCCGAATTGGCCACGCTGCCATGCAGGGATGGACCGATGGCTCAGCAACGGACCGCCGACGACATGGACACGCTCCGACTCGCTCCGCGCACTCCCGCCGCCAGGCGCAGCCGCCTCCGGGCGGGGATCGGCCTTGCAGCCCTGGTCCTCTTCGCCGCCGGCGGTGCCGCTGCGGCACCGAAACCGGCGCCCGCACATCTTCATGCGATACGGGGCGTTTCCGCCCCCTCGGCGGCGCGCGGCCTTTGCAGCCAATATGCCTGGGCCTGCGCCAGGGGCGCCCTGCGGTCGGGGGCCGCGGGCGACGCGCTGGCGCTTGCCAGCGCCGTCAACCGCGCCGTCAACCGCGACGTTCGCCAGGTCTCGGACCGGATCCAGTATGGCCGCGAGGACATCTGGGAACTTCCTACCGCCCGCGGCGGCGACTGCGAGGATTTCGTCCTGGAGAAGAAGCGCCGGTTGCTCGAGGCCGGCCTGCCGGGAAGTGCGCTGCTCATCGCCACGGTTCTCGACCGGCAGCGGCAGGGCCACGCGGTTCTGGTGCTCAGAACCCGGTCGGGCGACTATGTCCTCGACAATCTCGGCAACCAGGTCGTGCCCTGGTATCGGACCGGCTACAGCTTCCTCAGGATGCAGAACCCCGCTGCCCCGCAGAAATGGGACGCGATCGCGGCGGGCGGCATCTTCAGCGTGACCGCCAGCATCGGCGGTAGCTGAGCCGGACCCAACGGGCCACTCCCGTCCGGCTGCTCAGGGCCGCCGGGTGATGTAGCCCCAGACCTCGCCGGCGGTCCAGGCGGTCGTCAGGATCATCACGTAGGGCAGCGCCCGGAGGTAGCGCATCCCCCGCCCCTTGCGCCGCTGCGTCATCCCGTGGCGAAGCCAGAGGACCGGCGGGATCAGCGGGCTCAGCAGGATATATTTCCACCGTTGGCCTTCCGACATCGTCATCGTGCGGATGTGGCCGAACAGCCGGCCCCAGTGGAAGCGTTCGTGGATCATGTAGCCCAGAGGCGTCTTCGGCCGGCCGTGGAAGATCACCACCCGGTCGGAAAGCCACAGCGTGTCGCCCCGCGCCATCAGCGCCTCGTGGACGATGGGTTCGTGGTAGCGTTCGGTCCAGAGATCCTTTGTCGCCTCCAGCGCCTCGCGCGTGTAGCTGACGTTCACGTCGGAAATCCAGGTGGCCGGGCCGGTCCTCACCGGCAGGCCGTACTGGCTGAAATCGGTGACGTAGAAGGTCCAGTTGAGCGCGCCTGCGGGTTCGCGGCACTCGATCGCGCCGCCGACCACTGCCGCCCCGGTCTCCTTGTGCAGGTCGACCACCGCCCTCGCCCAGTCGGCGCGCGGATGGCCGCGGTCCTCGAGTATGGCGAGGTAGCGCCCCCGCGCCGCCTTCAGCCCGAAGGACTTGCGCCGGTCGTAAAGCTCGTGCCGCCCCGCCTCGGTCGTCACCGGATGCCCGGTCGCCACATGGCCCATGTCGAGAAAGCGCACGGCCGGAAATTCCGCCTGCATGGCGGGCACCTCCGGACAGGTCTGGTCATAGGGCACGATGATCTCGTGCGCGGGCGCGTCCGCGAAGGCCAGCGCGGCGCGGAGGAAATCCCTGAGGCAGTCGCCGCCGTCGATGATGGCGACGACGACGGACAGTTCCGGGGCCTGGGTTTCGACCATCGTCACACCCTCATCGGCCCGAGGTTTTCCAGCCGGACCGGCAAGCCGGTGCGGGTGCTTTCCGGCACGGCGGCCGCGATTTCCACCGCGCGCAGCGCGGCGTGGCCGTCGGCGATCCGCAGGCCCCCGCGCCCCTCGACGAGGCCGAGGAAATCGGCAAGCTCGTCCTGGAAGGACTTGAGCGCGGTCGTCTTCCAGGACTTC
This sequence comes from Paracoccaceae bacterium, assembly GCA_039808285.1. Lineage (GTDB taxonomy): Bacteria > Pseudomonadota > Alphaproteobacteria > Rhodobacterales > Rhodobacteraceae > Albidovulum. The sequence continues at coordinate 21,564 of JBDHSQ010000015.1, read as the reverse complement.
AGCTTTTCCCGGACCTTGATGTCGAGATAGGTCTTCTTCACCCGGCGCCTGGCGCCGCCCGGCTTGTCCATCGTGATCAGCAGGTTCTCCATCGGCGCATACTGGCCCCGCACCATTCCTCGCGTGCCATAGACCTCGACCGCGCTCATGTAGCCTTTCCAGTCGGTCCAGGTCGCGTGGTAGGTGGCGGCAAGCCCCGAGGGCGCGCGGAAGATCGCCATCGCGTTGTCCTCCGACCCCGGCACGTTCCAGACGGTGTTGGTGGCCACGCCATAGACCTCGGTGATCTCGCCCAGGAGATGGCGCGCCATGTCGCTCATGTGGATGCCCACGTCCCACATCGCGCCGCCGCCCGACTTCTCGGCCCGGTATTCCCAGTCGTGCGCGAAATGATGCAGCCCGTCATGCGCGCCGTAGATGCGGACATGGTCGATCTGCCCGATCTGCCCGCTTTCCATGACGTCCTTCACATAGGCGAAGGCGGGATAGTAGCGCATGTTGAACCCCGCGCCGAGGTGGCGGCCTGCGGCCTTCGCGGCCGCAAGGATGCGCCGGCTCGCCTCCAGCGTGGGCGCCAGCGGCTTTTCCGACAGGACGTGCAGCCCCGCCTTGAACGCCGCAAGGCAGAGCGGTTCGCGGACGAAGGCGGGGGTGGAGATCACCACCGCGTCCATCGGCACCGCAAGGAAGGCGTCGAGGTCGGTGAAGGCGGGCGCGCCGCTGGCATGTTCGCGCGCCTTCTCCGGCGTCATGTCCATGACGGCGGCGAGTTCCGTGCGCGGGTCGGCGAGGATCGTCGCCACCCGCATCTGGCCGATCTTGCCGGCCGCCCCGATCACCCCGATCCGCATTCCCGCTCCCCGCGCCGCGCCAGGCAGGCGCTCTGCAATCGCCAAAACGAATGGAAGGCAGCTAGCATGGGCGCCGGATTCGGGCCAGCCTGCGGGCGCCACCGGGTTTCAAAGGCGCGGGCCTGTGGCTATTCTGCGCCGCAGCGGCAGAAGGGTGAAGGCATGGAAACAGCACTGGCGGGCCGGCGGGTCTTCGTGACCGGGGCGACCGGCTTCATCGGCCGCCGGCTGGTCGCGGCGCTGGTCCGGGCGGGCGCCGAGGCGGGCGTGCTGACCCGCAGCCGTTCGGGGCTCGCCGACCTTCCGCGGAGCGTCCGCGCGGTGATCGGCGGCATGGACGACGACGCCCTGCTTGCCCGCGCACTGGCGGGCGTCGAGGTGCTTTTCAACCTTGCCTATGACGTGCGCGCGACCGCGGCCGAGAACCTCGCGGGCTTCGACCGTCTGCTGGCCGCCGCCCGCGGCGCCGGGGTGGGCCGGATCGTGCATCTTTCCTCCATCGTCGTCCACGACGCCTGGCCCGGGGCCGACTGCACCGAGGACGGGCCGATGGGCCGCCCCGGCGGCAGCGCCTACCGGCAGGCCAAGATCGCGATGGAACGCCGGCTGATGGCCGGCCCCCTCGCGGCGGCCATCCTTCAGCCGACGATCGTCTACGGCCCCGGTTCGACACTCTGGACCGACGGATTCGCGCGGGCGCTTCTGGCGGGCGGCGTGGTGCTGCCCGACCCCGAGGGGCTCTGCAACGGCGTCTTCGTCGAGGATGTGGTGCAGGCCTGCCTGAGGGCCGCGGTGCTGCCCGGCCTCGGGCGCGAGCGCTTCGTGATCTCGGGGCCCGAGCCCTTCGCCTGGTCGGCCCTGCTGGAGGGATACGCGAAGGCGCTCGGCCGCGGCGAAATCCATCGCGTGCCGGTGGCCGGGATCGTGGCGCGGCTCGGCCCGAAACCGGACGAGACGACGGACCATTCCCCCCCGGCCGCCGCGCGCGTCAGCGCGATGCTCCGGCGGCTGATCGGACACCGGCGGTTCGAGGCGCTGGCGGGCAAGGTGAAGGGCCGACTGAAACGGGGCGCGCGGATGGAACCCGACCATCATCTTCTGGAGGAATTCACCGGCCGCGGCACCTGCCGGATCGACCACGCCCGTGCCCGGCTCGGCTATGCGCCGGGCTACGACCTTGCCGCCGGGCTCGCCGCGACAGAGGCCCATCTGCGACGGATGGCGCGGTAGCGCCGGCCCCCGCGGCCGGCGGAGGGGCGCCGCGGTCAGCCCCGTCCCGACAGCCCGTAATAGGTCTCCTCGAACTGCCGGTGCACCCAGTCGGGATCGAACCGGTCGAGCTTCGCGCGTTCGAGCGCGGCCTGTCCCATCGCCCGGCGCAGGCCCTCGTCCCCGACGATCCGGCCCACCGCCGCGGCGATGGCATCCACATCGCCCACCGGCACGACCGCGCCCACCGTGTCGTCGATCAGTTCCACCACGCCGGAACAGGCCGTCGCCACCGCCGGGATGCCCGCCTGGAACGCCTCGACGATCGAGAACGGCAATGCCTCCCACCGCGAGGTGAGAAGGAAGAGGTCGGAGGCGCGGAGGTAGAGATGCGGGCGGCTCACCCGGCCGAGGAAGCGGACCTGCCGGTCGACGCCCAGCGCGCGGGCCTGCGCCTTCAGCTTCGCTTCGTCCACGCCGTCGCCCGCGATGGCGAAGCGCACGCCGGGATGGTCCTTCACGATCCGCGCGGCCGCGTCGATCAGGATGTCGATGCCCTTCTGGGGTTCGAGCCTGGCGAGAGTCAGCGCGACGAAAGCGCCATCGCCCAGAAGCTCGCGCCGCAAGGCCGCGATCTCCGCGGGCGCGTCGTCGGGGGGCGGCGCCACCCCAAGCCCCAGCACCTTGAGCTTCGCACGCGGAACGGTCCCGATCTTCTCCAGATCCTCGGCCGACCGGTGCGAGGGCGTGATGACGAGGTCCGCCGTCTTCGCGATCGCCCCGAAGGAGGCGATGCGCGACGGCTCCGACCCGTGATAGGTCACGGCCAGCGGAATGCCGAGACCCCTGCGCGCGAGGTTCGCCACCAGCGCGGGCGCCGATTCGTGGGCATGGATGACGTCCACCCGGTTCCGCTTCAGCCAGCGGCGGAGCGTCCAGACCGCCCTGGCCACGTTGACCAGCCGTGCGGGAAGCGGCCCGCCGATGCCCGAGACATATTTGGTCGGCAGCTCCACATAGTCCGGCTCGGTATCCTTGCCCGCCCAGAACGAGCTGGTGCCGCCAAGCGTGATCCGGTGCCCCCGGCCCCGCATCCAGTCGCGCAGGGAAAGCACATGCCGGGTGATTCCGCCGACGCCGAATTCGGTCTGCATTTCCAGGACATGCAGCGGTGCCCGGTGAGTGTCCTTTGCCATCGTGCCGAAACCGCCCCCGAAACGCCCGCGATGAAATCCGCCCCGTGCTTAGCCGATGCGCGCCGGCTGCGCATCTGATACTTGGCCGCAGCCCCGCGCGGGGCCGCATTCGCGCCCGGTTCGGAAACGAAGCCGCTCGTGCAGGAGATTTTGCACATCTTCGCGCCGCCGGCGGGCGGCGGCCGCCCGATCCGCTTGGGCGCGCGCGGCGATTGCACTAGGAAGGTGCGGGCAGCGAACGAGAGCAGCGAAAAGGGCCAGCGAAAGGGGCGGACATGAGCATCCACGTCGGCATAGACGCGAGCGCATGGGACAACGAGCGCGGCTTCGGCCGCTTCACCCGGAGCCTCGTCGAGGCTCTGGCCGGCCGACGGACCGGCTTCCGCTACACGCTGATCTTCGACCGCACGCCGGAGCGGCCGGTGCCCGCAGGCGTGGCGACGGTCGTCGCCGGGGCGAAGCGGACGATGGCCGAGGCGTCCTCGGGCAAGGGCGCGAGGGCGGGAGCCGACATGCTGACACTGTCGCGCGCGGCGGCGGGACTTGGCGCCGACCTGCTGTTCTGGCCCGCCAGCTATTCCTTCTACCCCGTGCTCTCGCGCGTTCCGAAGCTCGTCTGCATCCACGACACGATCCCCGAACGCTTCCCCGACCTGACCTTCCCGACCCGCCGCAACTTCCGCCTCTGGCAGGTCAAGAGCCGGCTCGCGCGGATGCAGGCCCGGCGCATCCTGACGGTTTCCGAGGCCTCGGCGCGCGACATCGCCGGGATGCTCCATGTGCCCCGCGAGCGGATCGACGTGACGACCGAGGGGGCGGACGCGACCTTCCGCCCCATCACCGACCCCGCCCGGCTTGCCGCCGCGCGCGGCCGCCACGGCATCGCGGCGGAAGACCGGGTGCTGACCTACGTCGGCGGATTCAACCGGCACAAGAACGTGATCCGCCTCATCGAGGCGATGCCTGCGATCCTTGCCGCCTGCCCTGCCGCCCGGCTCGTCATCGTCGGGCGCACGACGGGCGACAGGTTCTGGGACAACGTCGACGAACTCAGGGCCGGCGCCTCCCGGGACGCCCGCGCCTCGGGCCGGATCACCTTCCCGGGCGAGATCACGGATGCCGACATGGCCGAGCTTCTCAGCCTGTCCGACGCGCTGGTCTTCCCCTCGCTCTGGGAAGGCTTCGGCCTTCCGGCGGTGGAGGCGATGTATTGCGCGACGCCGGTCCTTGCCTCCGACCGCGGGTCGCTGCCGGAAGTCGTGGGCGGGGCGGGGCTGATGTTCGATCCGGAGCGCAGCGGGGAACTTGCCGGCGCGGCGGTCCGGCTTCTGACCGAGCCCGGCCTGCGCGATCACCTGGCGCGCGCGGCGCTGGAACGGGCGGCGCGGTTCACCTGGGAAGCCAGCGCCGAGCTGACCGAACGGGCGTTCCTGCGCACGCTTTCGCGCGCCTGACGCTCAGTGCCCGCCGCCGCCGATGAGAGGCGCGATCACCCGTGTCGCAAGCGGGATGAGCAGGAGCCCGAGCGCAACCCCGAAGAAGCCCGAGAGCGTGGCGGTGACGAGCCAGCCGAGGAAGCCCGCGAAGGGCCCCGCGACGCCCTGCGCCACGGCCTCGGCCGCGTGGTGGATCGCGTCGTAGAGCAGGGGCCAGCCCAGCACCTCCAGCCCGTGCAGGATGATCGCGCCCCCGACCCAGAGCATGGCGAGTGTCCCCACGGCGGAAAGAAGCGCCATCAGCCTCGGCATTCCCTTCACCAGACCGGTTCCCAGCCCCCGGCCGACCGCCGTCCGTGCGCGCGCCGCGACGTGAAGTCCGATGTCGTCCATCTTCACGATCAGCGCCACCGCGCCATAGACCGCGGCGGTGATGCCCACGCCGACGACCGCGAGCGTCAGCGCCTCCACCCAGAGCGACCCTCCGGGAATGGCGGCGAGCGCGATGGTCATGATCTCGGCCGAGAGGATGAAATCGGTCTTGATCGCGCCTCTCACCCGCTCCTCCTCCAGATGCGCGGGATCCTTCACGTCGAGATCGGCCTCCACCTCGGCGTCGGCGTGCGGAAAGAGCCGGTGGAACACCTTCTCGGCGCCCTCGAAACAGAGATAGGCCCCCCCGATCATCAAAAGCGGCGTCACCGCCCAGGGCGCGAAGGCGTTGAGCAGCAAGGCGAGCGGCAGGAGGATCACGATCTTGTTGAAGAGCGATCCCTTGGTGATCTTCCAGATGATCGGCAACTCGCGCCTGGCCTCGAAGCCGTGGACGTATTTCGGCGTCACCGCCGCGTCGTCGATCACGACACCCGCGGCCTTCGTCCCGGCCTTCGCCGCCATTCCGGCGACGTCGTCGACGCTTGCGGCAGCGACCTTGGCGATCGCCGCCACATCGTCGAGAAGTGCCAGAAGTCCGCTCATTCCATGCTCCGCCTGCCGCGCGCGGCAACCCTAAACGATCCGTCGGGGGTGGCAAGCGGGCGCCGCGGCGGACGACAGTCGCGGCGCGTGACAGGGATTGTGGCCGGTGTTTTCGCTAACACCGCGGCGTTTCCGCTAACATATTGAAAGGCCGGGTTTTCCTGAGGTTTACTCTTTGCTATGGCAGAACGTATCGGCGCACCGGCCCGCGCAAGCGCGCGGCAGGATACAGGAGAGCATGGCATGACCGTCACCATCGGCATCAACGGATTCGGCCGCATCGGGCGCTGCACGCTCGCCCATATCGCGGAAGCCGCGCGCAACGACGTCCAGGTCGTCAGGATCAACGCCACCGGCCCGATCGAGACCAACGCCCATCTCCTGAAATACGATTCGGTCCACGGCCGCTTCGGCGGGCCGGTGAAGGTCGCGGGCAACACGCTCGACCTCGGCCGCGGGCCGATCGAGGTGATGTCGACCTACAACCCCGACGAGCTTGACTGGGATGGTGTCGACGTGGTGCTGGAATGCACCGGCAAGTTCAACGACCGGATGAAGGCCGCCGTCCACCTGACGCGGGGCGCCAAGCGGGTGCTGGTCTCCGCCCCGGCGAAGAACGCCGACAAGACCGTGGTCTACGGCGTCAACCATCGCGAACTGAAGGCCGAACACCTCGTCGTCTCGAACGGCTCCTGCACGACCAACTGCCTCGCACCGCTGGCCAAGGTGCTGAACGACAAGATCGGCATCGAGTCCGGGATCATGACCACGATCCACAGCTACACCGGCGACCAGCCGACGCTGGACCGCCGCCACAAGGATCTCTATCGCGCCCGCGCCGCGGCGATGGCGATGATCCCGACCTCGACCGGCGCCGCGAAGGCGCTCGGCGAGGTGCTGCCGGAGCTTGCCGGCAGGCTCGACGGCACCGCGATCCGGGTGCCCACGCCGAACGTCTCGGCGGTGGACCTGACCTTCGTCGCCGCGAAGGACGTGACCGTGGCCGACGTGAACGAGGTCGTGCGCGAGGCGGCGGCGGGCTACATGGGCATGGTACTGGCCTACGACCCTGAGCCGAAGGTCTCGATCGACTTCAACCACACCACCCATTCGTCTATCTTCGCCCCCGACCAGACCAAGGTCGTGGGCAAGCGCACGGTGCGCGTGCTCGCCTGGTATGACAACGAATGGGGCTTCTCCTGCCGGATGGCCGATGTGGCCGCTGCGATGGGGCGGCTCCTGCAATAGGCCGCTCCGGGCAGGCGGAGCGCCGGGCAATGAGGAGCCTCGGGGGCCCAGGCCCCCGCCCATGACCAACCGCATCGCTCTGGCGCTCGCCGCCCTCATCGTCCTCTTTCTTGTCGCCGATGCGGTGTGGCTGCATCTCGGCGCACCGATCTTCCTCGCGCGCAAGTTCGCCGATTTCGTCGAGTGGCTCGCCTTCTGGCGTTGAGTCCCTACTCTGCGGTTGACGGCGCACCCATATATGGTGTTAGCGCTATCGTGCGCGGACATGGAGGATGGCGATGACGGTCAGGGTGGCGATCAACGGATTCGGGCGGATCGGACGGAACGTGCTTCGGGCGATCATCGAATCGGGCCGGCGCGACATCGAGGTCGTGGCGATCAACGATCTTGGCCCGGTGGAGACGAACGCCCACCTGCTGCGGTTCGATTCCGTCCACGGCCGCTTTCCGGCCGAGGTGAAGACCACCGACACGACGATCGACGTCGGCCGCGGCGCGATCGCGGTGACGGCGATGCGCGACCCGGCCGAGCTGCCGTGGGGCAAGATCGACGTGGTGATGGAATGCACCGGCATCTTCACCGACCGCGACAAGGCCGCGGTGCACCTCGAAAACGGGGCGCACCGCGTGCTCGTCTCGGCGCCGTCGAAGGGCGCCGACAAGACCATCGTCTACGGCGTCAACCACGCTACGCTGACGGCCGCCGACCTCGTCGTCTCGAACGCGTCCTGCACGACGAACTGCCTTTCCCCGGTCGCCCATGTCCTTGACGAGGCGATCGGCATCGCGAAGGGGTTCATGACGACGATCCACAGCTACACCGGCGACCAGCCGACGCTCGACACCTATCACAAGGATCTCTACCGGGCGCGCGCCGCGGCGCTCAGCATGATCCCCACCTCCACCGGGGCGGCAAAGGCGGTGGGTCTCGTCCTGCCCAACCTCGACGGCAAGCTCGACGGCGTCGCGATCCGGGTTCCCACCCCCAATGTCTCGGCGGTGGACTTCGTCTTCGAGGCCGCGCGCGACACCAGCGTCGAGGAGATCAACGCCGCGATGCGGGCGGCGGCGGACGGCCCGCTCAAGGGCATCCTTGGCTGCACCGCGTTCAAGAACGTCTCGTCCGACTTCAACCACGATCCGCGCTCGTCGATCTTCCACCTCGACCAGACACGGGTGATGGACGGGCGGATGGCGCGCATCCTGGCCTGGTACGACAACGAATGGGGCTTCTCCTGCCGCATGGCCGATGTCGCGGTCGAGATGGGCAAGCACCTGTGACGGCGACTGCTACCGGCCGAACTTCACCGCGAGCGCCCGGTTGACGGCCGGGGTCACGAACTTCGACACGTCGCCGCCAAGGCGGGCGATTTCCTTGACCAGCTTCGACGCGATCGCCTGGCGGCGGGCATCGGCCATGAGAAACACGGTCTCGACGCTGTCGTCCATCGCGCGGTTCATGCCGACCATCTGGAATTCGTATTCGAAATCCGCGACCGCCCTGAGGCCGCGGACAATGATGCTGGCGCCGACATCGCGGGCGCAGTCGATCAGCAGGTTCTCGAACGGGTGGACGATGATCTCGCCGCCGGTCGCCGCGGCGATGGCGGCGCATTCCCGTTCCACCATCTCCACCCGTTCCTCGAGCGAGAAGAGCGGCCCCTTGTCGCGGTTGATCGCCACGCCGATGACCAGCCGGTCGACCAGCAGCATCGCCCGCTTGATGATGTCGGAATGACCGAGCGTGATCGGATCGAACGTGCCGGGATAAAGGCCGATGCGCATGTCTGGTGGTCTCCCCGCCGGGTTCGCAGCGACACGCAACAATAGTGCGCGGCGGATTGCAAGGGCCTTCGCCGCGGCGCGGCATCGGCGGCCGGATCAGTTGCCCTTGATCATCCCTTCCAGAGCGTCCTTCTCCATCGCCAGTTCCGAGATGCGCGCGGCGACCACGTCGCCGATCGAGATGATGCCCACCATCTCGCCGTGGTCCATGACCGGCATGTGGCGGAAACGCCCGGCCGTCATCTTCTCCAGCACCGTGTCGGCGCTTTCGCCCGGCGCACAGGAAATCAGGTTGCGCGTCATCAGAGCCTCGACCTTCTCGTCCAGGCACACCGAGCCGCGCCGGCCCAGATCGCGGACGATGTCGCGTTCCGACAGGATGCCCTGCGGTGTCTTGCCGTCTGCCGACACCACGACCGCGCCGATCCGGCGTTCGGCGAGCAGGCGGGCTGCGTCGGCCACCCGTGTGCCCGGGGGGACGGTGATCACCGCGGCCACGGGCTTCGAGCGGATAATCTGGTGCACCTGCATGTCTACCTCCCGTAACTGCGGCTCCGTCCCGCAAACGTCTTCCCTAACCCCCGGTTCTGTCAAGCAAAGCCTTCAAGCCGCACCAGTTCGCGCCGGACCCCCTGGACCAGCAGTTCGGCGAACCGGTTCAGCCGCTCCACCCGCCGGTCGTCGTCATGGCGGATCAGGTAGAAGCTACGGCTGAGCGACAGCGCCCCGGGCAGGACGCGCACCAGGTCCGGCGCCGCGGGCAGCGAGAAGTCATGCACGATCGCCACCCCCGCCCCGGCCCTCAGCCAGTTGAACTGCACCGAGACGGAGTTGGAGGCGAGCGTCACCAGTTCCACCCCGGTCTCGGCGAGGTAGTCCAGCTCCTTGTCGAAGATCAGGTCGGGGATGTAGCCGATCATCCGGTGGCCCTTGAGGTCGGCGAGCGTGCGGATCGGCGGGTGTCGGGCGAGATAGTCGCGCGAGGCGGCGAGATGGAGGTGGTAGTCGGCGAGCCTCTGCACCGAAAGCCGCCCCGCCACCGGCCGGCTGACGGTGATCGCCATGTCGGCCTCGCGCTTGGACAGGTTGAAGACCCGCGGCAGCGCGATGATCTGCACCTCGAGCCCCGGATTGTGGTCGCAGATCCGTGCCGTGACCTGCGGCAGCAGGAAATTGGCCACGCCGTCCGGGGCGCCGATGCGGACCTGGCCCGACAGCCGCCCGGGGTCGCCCCGCACCTCCTCGCCGGCGGCGGCCACCGCCTGTTCGGCGCGGATCGCATGGGCGAGAAGCCGCTGCCCCTCCTCCGTCAGCGCATAGCCCTGGGCCGAGCGTGCGAAGAGCCGCGCCGCCATCGCCTCCTCGAGCCGCGCGACACGCCGGCCCACGGTGGCCGGATCGAGCCTCAGCACCCGCCCCGCGGCAGACAGGCTTTCCGCCCGCGCCACGGCGAGAAAGACACGCAGGTCGTCCCAGTCGGTCATCGCGGCCCCTTTGCAGAAATGCAAAACGCATTTGGGAAACTGCCCCTTCTCCGGGCAATTTTGCAAGCCTATCCTGCGTCCGACCTGTTCAGGAGGACGTGATGAAGGAACTGACCCACTGGATCAACGGCAAGCATGTGAAGGGCACCTCGGGCCGTTTCGCCGATGTCTACAACCCGGCCACGGGCGAGGTGCAGGCGAAGGTGCCGCTGGCCACCGCGGCCGAGCTTGGCGCCGCCGTCGCCGCCGCCGCCGAGGCGCAGGCGAAATGGGGGGCGACCAACCCGCAGCGCCGCGCCCGGGTGATGATGAAGTTCGCCGACCTGATCAACCGCGACATGGAGAAGCTTGCCGAATGCGTCAGCCGCGAACACGGCAAGACCCTGCCGGACGGGCGCGGCGACGTGCAGCGCGGGCTTGAGGTGATCGAGGTCTGCATGGGCGCGCCGCATATGCTCAAGGGCGAATACACCAATGACGGCGGCCCCGGCATCGACCTTTACTCGATGCGCCAGCCCCTGGGCGTGGTGGCGGGGATCACCCCGTTCAACTTCCCGGCGATGATTCCCCTGTGGAAGATGGGCCCGGCGCTCTCGGCCGGCAACGCGATGATCCTGAAGCCTTCGGAACGCTGCCCCTCGACCTCGCTGATGCTGGCGGAGCTGCTGAAAGAGGCGGGCCTGCCCGATGGCGTCCTCCAGGTCGTCAACGGCGACAAGGAGGCGGTGGACGCGATCCTCGACCATGAGGTGATCCAGGCGGTGGGCTTCGTCGGCTCGACCCCGATCGCGCAATACATCTACGGCCGGGCGGCGGCGAACGGCAAGCGCGCCCAGTGCTTCGGCGGCGCCAAGAACCACATGATCGTCATGCCCGACGCCGACATGGACAAGGCCGCCGACGCGCTGGTGGGCGCCGGCTTCGGCGCCGCCGGTGAACGCTGCATGGCGATCTCGGTCGCGGTGCCCGTGGGCGACAAGACCGCCGATGCGCTGATCGAACGGCTGGTGCCGCGGATCGAGAAGCTGAAGGTCGGCCCCTACACCGCCGGCAATGACGTGGACTATGGCCCGCTGATCACCGCCCAGGCGATGGAGCGGGTCAAGGGCCTGATCACCTCGGGCGTGGACCAGGGCGCGACGATCCTCGCCGATGGGCGCGACTTCAGCTTGCAGGGCTACGAGAACGGCTTCTTCGTCGGCCCGACCCTTTTCGACAACGTGCGCCCCGAGATGGAGATCTACAGGCAGGAGATCTTCGGCCCGGTGCTGAGCCAGGTGCGGGCGAAATCCTACGAAGAGGCGCTGAACCTTGTCATCGACAACCCCTATGGCAACGGCACCGCGATCTTCACCGCCGACGGCGACACCGCGCGCGACTTCGCCAACCGGGTGAACGTGGGCATGGTCGGGATCAACTTCCCGATCCCGGTGCCGCTTTCCTACCACAGCTTCGGCGGCTGGAAGAAATCGGCCTTCGGCGACCTCAACCAGTATGGCCCGGATGCGTTCCGCTTCTACACCAAGACCAAGACGGTGACGGCGCGCTGGTTCTCGGGGATCAAGGAAGGCGGCGAGTTCGCCTTCAAGGCGATGGACTGAACGCTGCTGCAAACGGCAACGGGGAGGGCGACCGCCCTCCCCGCTTTGTTCCCGGCCTCTCGCGCCTCAGGCCGTGCGGCGAAAGAATGCCCTCGCCCCGCCGAGCGCGGCGAGCAGCAGCAGGCCCGAGGCCGGCAGCGGCACCGGTGCCGGTGCTGGCGCCGTCACCAGCGTTGCGGTGGCCTGGATCGTGGCCCCGTTGGCCTGCCCTCGGCCAAGCCCGAACAGCCCGTAGGCGAAGTCGGCATTGTTCAGCGCGATGGAAAGCACCCCGCCGTTGCCGAAATTCAGCTTCAGCGGCTGCCCCCAGGCGAGCGAGGCATATTGGATCACGCCGCCATGACCGGCCGTCGCGCCCGTCACCGTTCCGCCGGCGCCGAGGCTGGCAAAGGTGAAACCCGCCGCAAGCGTGCTCGTCCGCGTGTTGTTGCCGTTCGCCCGGTTCTCGTTCGTCCAGATGTCGAAGAGGTTGAAGCTCGTGCTCTGTCCGGCGGTGTCGAGATCGAAGCTGAACGCGCCCGAGGTCGTCGAGGTCTGCACGACCAGCCCCGGCTCGGCGAACGACGATCCCGAAAGCGAGAAGATTCCGTTGAACGTGGCTGCCAGCGAGGCCGAGGCGCCAATCCCTGCCAGCAGGGCCGCCAATGCGGCGGATCTGGCGAAAACCGCAATACCCATCAAATTCACCCGTTTCCCGCGCCACCCCGGCGCACCTTTCAGGATCGTTCTAACCCTGCCTTGTGGCGATTTCGGGTAAGGATTTGGAAAGGAATGCGGAGAGATTGCGGCGCCGGGCGCGCAGCTCAAGAAACAATTCTACTGCATTGTTCTGGAACGAAAAACGTCGGGCCGAAGCCCGCCGTTTTCGGAACCGCCGCGAAGCCTCAGCCCTTGCGGCGCCCCGGGCCAGCGCTTCCGCGATTGCGTCGATCCTTCAACCCGCGGAAGAAAAAAGCGAACTGCCGTCCCGGTCCGCCCGGTCACCGCGCCGCCCGCGTGCGCAACTCGGGGCTTGCAAAACGCTCGCAACAGTTGGAATTTAACACTCGTTCAATTCGCCTGCGGCGCCGCGAGGGGGGATTCATGGACTTCGCACTTTCCGGGGAACAGCAGGCCATCTTCGACATGGGCAGGGCCTTCGGCGCGGAGCACATCGCGCCCCATGCCCGCGACTGGGAACGGCAGGGCACGATCCCCAGGGCGCTCTGGCCGAAGGTGGCGGAGCTTGGCCTCGGCGGGCTTTATGTGAGCGAGGATTACGGCGGATCGGGGCTCAGCCGGCTCGACGCGACGCTGGTCTTCGAGGCGCTCGCCATGTCCTGCCCGGCGGTGGGGTCGTTCCTGTCGATCCACAACATGTGCGGCGGCATGATCGACCGCTTCGGCTCGGCCGAGACGAAGGCGCGGTGGCTGCCGCCGCTCTGCACGATGGAGAAGATCTTCTCCTACTGCCTGACCGAGCCCGGGTCAGGCTCGGACGCCGCCGCGCTCAGGACGCGGGCGGAACGGACGAACGAGGGCTGGAAGCTCAACGGCACCAAGGCCTTCATCTCCGGCGGCGGCTATTCGGACGTCTACGTGACGATGGTGCGCACCGGAGAGGACGGGCCGAAGGGGATTTCCACCGTCATCATCGAGGACGGCGCGCCCGGCCTCTCCTTCGGCGGACTCGAGGACAAGATGGGCTGGCGCGCCCAGCCCACCGCCCAGGTGCAGTTCGACGACTGCGTGGTGCCGCACGAAAACCTCCTCGGCGAGGAGGGCAAGGGATTCGCCTACGCGATGGCGGGGCTCGACGGCGGCCGGCTCAACATCGCGGCCTCCGCGCTCGGCGGCGCGCAGGCGGCACTCGACGCGACGCTTCTCTACATGGGGGAGCGCAAGGCCTTCGGGCGCACGCTCGACCAGTTCCAGGCGTTGCAGTTCAGGCTGGCGGAGATGGAGGTGAAGCTGCAATCGGCGCGCACCTTCCTGCGCCAGGCCGCCTGGAAGCTCGACACCGGGGCGCCGGGCGCGACGAAGTTCTGCGCGATGGCGAAGATGCTGGTGACCGACAACGCCTTCGAGGTCGCCAACCAGTGCCTGCAACTGCACGGCGGCTACGGCTACCTTGCCGACTATGGGGTGGAGAAGATCGTCCGCGACCTGCGCGTGCACCAGATCCTCGAAGGCACCAACGAGATCATGCGGCTGATCACCGCCCGCGCGCTTCTGGCCGAGAGGGGCTGATGGACGACATCCTGATCCGCAGGGAGGGACGCGCCGGGCGGATCACGCTGAACCGCCCGGCCGCGCTGAACGCGCTGACCTATGCGATGTGCCAGGAGATCGACCGGGCGCTGATCACCTGGGCCGGGGATGCGGAGGTGGCGCTGGTGCTGATCGACGCGGCGGGCGATCGCGCCTTCTGCGCCGGCGGCGACATCGCCGAGATGTATGCGACCGGCACGCGCGGCGACCATGCTTACGGGCGCCGATTCTGGGCCGACGAATACCGGATGAACGCGCGGATCGCCGAATACGGCAAGCCCGTGGTCAGCTTCCTTCAGGGCTTCACGATGGGCGGCGGCGTCGGCCTCGGCTGCCACGGCAGCCACCGGATCGTCGGGGAAAGCGCACAGGTGGCGATGCCGGAATGCGGCATCGGCCTGGTGCCGGACGTCGGCGGCAGCTACCTGCTGGCCACCGCGCCGGGGCACCTCGGCGAATACCTCGGCACCACCGGCGCGCGGATGGGGCCGGCGGATGCGATCCTCGCCGGCTTCGCCGACCGGTTCGTGCCGGAAGCCGACTGGCCGGCGCTGAAGGCGCGGCTGGTCGCCGGGGGCGATGCCGGCGCGGTGGCGGCGGCGGCACGGGAGGCCCCCGCAGGGCGGCTTGCCGCCCTCCGGCCGGAGATCGACGCGCTTTTTGCCGGCGCATCCCTCGGCGACATCGTCCATGCGCTCGAAGCCGCCGGAACCCCCTTCGCCGCCGGGGCGCTGGAGGCGATCCGCCGCGCCGCGCCGCTCTCGGCCGCCTGCACGGTGGAGATGGTCCGCCGCCTGCGCGGACGGGCGACGATGCGCGCGGCCCTGGCGCTGGAATACCGCTTCACCTTCCGCTCGATGGGGCAGGCCGATTTCCTCGAGGGCATCCGCGCGGCGATCATCGACAAGGACCGCAGCCCGCGCTGGCGCCACCGGGGGCCGGATGCGGTGCCTGCCGGCGATGTGGAGGGGATGCTGGCACCGCTCGGCGCGGACGAACTGAAATTCGGGAAGGACTGAGCATGAAGATCGGATTCATCGGCCTTGGCAACATGGGGGCGCCAATGGCACGGAACCTGGCCGCGGCGGGCCACGAGGTGACGGGCTTCGACCTCGCCGCGCCCTGTCCCGAAGGGGTGCGGCCGGCCGCGAGCGCGGCGGAGGCGGCGCGCGGCGCCGGGGTCGTCGTCACCATGCTGCCGAACGGCGCGATCCTGCGATCGGTCGCCGCCGAGGTGATCCCGGCGATGGCGGCGGGCGCCGTCCTCTGCGACTGCTCCACCGTCGATGTCGAAAGCGCCCGGGCGGTGGCGGAACAGGCGACGGCTGCCGGTCTTCTTGCGCTCGACGCGCCGGTCTCGGGCGGGGTCGGCGGGGCCGCGGCGGGGACGCTGACCTTCATGGCCGGGGGCCCGGACGACGCCTTCGCGATCGTGAAGCCGCTCTTCGAGGTGATGGGCCAGAAGGCGGTCCATTGCGGCGGCGCGGGCGCGGGACAGGCCGCGAAGATCTGCAACAACATGATCCTCGGGGTCACCATGATCGCGACCTGCGAGGCCTTCGCGCTGGCCGACAAGCTGGGGCTGGACCGATCGAGGATGTTCGACGTCGTCTCCACCTCGTCGGGCTATTCCTGGGTGATGAACGCCTATTGCCCCGCGCCGGGGGTGGGGCCGAAATCGCCCGCCGACAACGGCTACAAGCCGGGGTTCGCGGCGGAACTCATGCTGAAGGATCTGCGGCTGTCGCAGCAGGCCGCGGAGGCGGTGGATGCCGACACGCCGATGGGCGCGCTCGCCGCCCGGCTCTACGAGAGCTTCGTGGAGGCGGAGGGCGGCCGCGGCATGGACTTCTCCGCCATGCTGCCGCGGTTCGAGAAGCGCCGCCGCGGCTGAATGTCCCGCCGCGGTTCCGCGGCTGGCGCGGACGGGTGCGGGAGGTTATATTCCGCCTGTCGAATATGAACCAAGGAGGCTCCCATGTTCCGCACCAATGTCGGCGGCATCGACCGCATGCTGCGAATCGTCGTCGGCCTGGCGCTGCTGGCGGGGTTCTTCCTCGATACCGATGCAAGCTGGCGCTGGGCCTATCTCATCGGCATCGTGCCGCTTTTCACCGGCCTCTTCGGCACCTGCCCGGCCTATTCCCTGCTCGGGCTCAACACCTGCCCGATGAAGAAGGGCTGACGGCGCAGCTCACTCCGCCGCCACCCGGCGCGGGTTCAGCATCGGCGCGAGGTAGCGGCCGGTATGGCTGCGCTCCACCCGCGCCACCTCCTCGGGCGTCCCCGTGGCGACGATCTCGCCGCCGCCGTCGCCGCCCTCGGGGCCGATGTCGATGATCCAGTCGGCGGTCTTGATCACGTCCAGGTTGTGCTCGATGACCACGACGGTGTTGCCCTGGTCCACAAGCTCGTGCAGCACCTCCAGCAGTTTCCGAACATCCTCGAAGTGCAACCCGGTCGTCGGCTCGTCGAGAATATACAATGTGCGACCTGTGGCCCGCCGCGACAGCTCCTTCGACAGCTTCACCCTCTGCGCCTCGCCGCCCGAGAGCGTGGTCGCCTGCTGGCCGACCTTGATGTAACCGAGCCCGACCTTGACCAGCGCGTCCATCTTCTCGCGGATCGCCGGCACCGCCTTGAAGAACTCCTGCGCGTCCTCCACCGTCATCTCCAGCACGTCGGCGATCGACTTGCCCTTGAACCTGATCTCCAGCGTCTCGCGGTTGTAGCGGTGGCCCTTGCAGGTCTCGCAGGTGACGTAGACGTCCGGCAGGAAGTGCATCTCGATCTTGATCACCCCGTCGCCCTGGCAGGCCTCGCAGCGCCCGCCCTTGACGTTGAAGGAGAACCGGCCCGGCTGGTAGCCGCGCGCCCTGGCCTCGGGCAGGCCCGCGAACCAGTCGCGGATCGGGGTGAAGGCACCGGTGTAGGTCGCCGGGTTCGACCGCGGGGTGCGGCCGATCGGGCGCTGGTCGATGTCGATCACCTTGTCGAGATGCTCGAAGCCCCGGATGGTCTCGCAGGGCGCCGGCGTCTCGCGCGCGCCGTTGAGCCGCAGCGCGGCGTTCTTGTAGAGCGTCTCGACCGTCAGCGTCGACTTGCCGCCGCCGGAGACGCCGGTGACGCAGACGAAGCGGCCCAGCGGGAACTCCGCCGTCATCTCCTTGAGGTTGTTGCCGGTCGCCTTGACCACGGTCAGCTTCTTGCCGTTCCCGTCGCGCCGGTGCCGCGGCACCGCGATCTCGCGCGAACCGGTCAGGTATTGCCCGGTCAGCGAGGCCGGATCGGCGGCGATCTCCTCCGGCGTGCCGCGGGCGACGACCTGGCCGCCGTGGACGCCGGCGCCGGGGCCGATGTCGAGCACATAGTCGGCCTCGCGGATCGCCTCCTCGTCATGCTCGACCACCAGCACGGTGTTGCCCTGGTCGCGCAGCGACTTCAGCGTCGCCAGAAGCCGCCCGTTGTCGCGCTGGTGGAGCCCGATCGACGGCTCGTCGAGCACGTAGAGCACGCCGGTGAGACCCGAGCCGATCTGGCTCGCCAGCCGGATGCGCTGGCTTTCGCCGCCCGAGAGCGTGCCGGCATTGCGCGACAGCGTCAGGTAGTCGAGCCCGACGTTGTTGAGGAATCCGAGCCGCTCGCGGATTTCCTTCAGGATCAGCCGGGCGATCTCGTTCTTCTGCTTCGTCAGCCGCCCCGGCACCGTGTCGATCCAGCCATGCGCCTCGCGGATCGACATCTGCACCACCTCGCCCACATGCAGGCCCGCGATCTTCACCGCCAGCGCCTCCGGGCGCAGCCGATGGCCGCCGCAGGCATGGCAGGGCCGGTTGTTCTGGTAGCGCTCGAACTCCTCGCGGACCCAGGCGCTGTCGGTCTCGCGGTAGCGCCGCTCCATGTTCGGGATCACGCCCTCGAAGGTGCGCGTCACCTCGTAGACGCGGCCGCCCTCATCGAAGCGGAAGCGGATCTCCTCCTCGCCCGAGCCGCGCAGGAACACCTGCTGCACCGCCTCGGACAGATCCTTCCAGGGCTTCTTCGGATCGAAGCCGTAGTGGCGGGCGAGCGCGTCGATGGTCTGGAGGAAATAGGGCGACTTCGACTTCGACCAGGGCGCCAGCGCGCCGTCCTTCAGCTTCAGCGTGACGTCCGGCACCACCAGCCGCTCGTCGAAGAACAGCTCCACCCCCAGCCCGTCGCAGGCGGGACAGGCGCCGAAGGGCGCGTTGAAGGAGAAGAGCCGCGGCTCGATCTCGGGGATGGTGAAGCCGGAGACCGGGCAGGCGAAGTTCTCGCTGAACGTGATCCGCTCCGGCTCGCCCTCCGCCGGCGCGGTCTCCAGCACGGCGATGCCGTCGGCGAGGTTCAGCGCGGTGCGGAAACTGTCGGCCAGCCGCGTCTCCAGCCCCTCGCGCACGGCGATGCGGTCGACCACCACGTCGATGTCGTGGCGGAACTTCTTGTCGAGCACGGGCGGGTCTTCCAACTCGTGGAACTGACCGTCGACCTTCACCCTCTGGAACCCCTGCTTGCGAAGCTCGAGGAATTCCTTGCGGTATTCGCCCTTGCGGTCGCGCACGATCGGCGCCAGCAGGTAGCCGCGCGTGCCCTCGGGCAGCGCCATCACCGCGTCCACCATGTCCTGCACCTGCATCGCCTCGATCGGCTTGCCGGTCGCCGGGGAATAGGGCGTGCCGGTGCGGGCGAAGAGAAGCCGCAGGTAGTCGTAGATCTCGGTCACCGTGCCGACGGTGGAACGCGGGTTCTTCGAGGTGGTCTTCTGCTCGATCGAGATCGCCGGCGAGAGGCCGGAGATATGGTCCACGTCCGGCTTGCCCATCATGTCGAGGAACTGCCGGGCATAGGCCGAAAGCGATTCGACATAGCGCCGCTGGCCCTCGGCATAGATCGTGTCGAAGGCGAGGGACGACTTGCCCGAGCCGGAAAGGCCGGTGATCACCGTCAGCCGGTCGCGCGGGATGTCGACGTCGATGGACTTGAGGTTGTGCTCGCGCGCACCCCGCACCTCGATGAATTTCTGCTCGGCCATGCCTGCCCCCGCGTCCAGAGGTTAACAGATAGTGCATGGCCCGCGAGTCTCCAACCCGAATCTGAGAACATTGAGGGAACTTCGCCGCGGTTTCCCGCCGATGGGCCGGGCGCTGCCGCCGCCCTGCCCCGCCGCGCCTGTGGTGCGCCGGACATACATTCCGCTTTTTGAATATCTTTCGCGGCTTCCCCCTTGATCGCCGGCCGCGGCCGCGCCAGATCGGGGCGGACCGCAACCCGGAGCCTTTCCAGATGTTCAGCTTCCTCAAGCCCGCCCCCCGTCTCAGCGCCGCCGAGGCGGTGGCCCGCGTCAAGGCCGGGACGCTCACGCTGATCGACGTGCGCGACGGGGCAGAGATCGCCGCCACCGGCCGGGCCGCGGGGGCGCTGCATGTGCCGCTCGCCGCGCTCCGGATGAAATGCGACCCCGCCAGCCCGGAATGCCTGCCGGAGCTTTCCACGGACCGGGCGGTGGCGCTCTACTGCGCCTCGGGCGCGCGGAGCCAGATGGCGGCGCGGATGCTCTCGGCGATGGGCTACCGGGAGGTTCACAACATCGGCGGCCTGCACCACTGGCGGGCCGCGGGCGGCGCGGTCACGCGTTGAGCGGGCGCGGCTGCGCCGGTCTCAGAGTCTGACGCCGGAGCGCCCGGCGAGGTCGCAGAAATACTGCCAGGCCACCCGGCCGGACCGCGCGCCGCGCGTCGCCTGCCATTCGATCGCCTCGGCGCGCAGCGCCGCAGGGTCGATCTCCACCCCGTGCGCCGCGCAATAGCCGCCGATCATCGCCAGATACTCGTCCTGGCTGCACGGGTGGAAGCCGAGCCAGAGCCCGAAGCGGTCGGAGAGCGAGACCTTCTCCTCCACCGCCTCGGAGGGGCTGATCGCGCTCGACCGCTCGTTCTCGATCATGTCGCGCGGCATCAGGTGGCGGCGGTTCGATGTGGCGTAGAACACCACGTTCTCCGGCCGCCCCTCGATCCCGCCGTCGAGCACCGCCTTCAGCGCCTTGTAGTGCTGGTCGTCGTGGGAGAACGACAGGTCGTCGCAGAAGAGGATGAAGCGGTGGCCGCGGGCGGCGCGCAGATGCGCCAGAAGCCGGCCGATCGAGGGCAGCTCCTCGCGGCTGAGTTCCACGATCCTGAGATCCGCCCCCTCGGCCCGGACCGCGGCATGGACCGCCTTGACCAGCGAGGACTTGCCCATCCCGCGCGCCCCCCAGAGAAGCGCGTTGTTGGCCGGCAGGCCGCGCGCGAACTGGCGGGTGTTGGCGAGAAGCGTGTCGCGCGCCCGGTCGACGCCGACCAGCAGCGAGAGGTCCACGCGCGCCACCTCGGCCACCGGGACCAGCCGTTCGGGGTTGGCGTGCCAGACGAAGGCCTCCGCCGCGGCGAAATCGGGCGCCGGATGCGGCGCGGGGGCAAGCCGCTCAAGCGCACCGGCGATGCGGTCGAGCGCTGCCTTCATGCCTTGCCGGGCCCGGCATCGGGCGCTTCATCCTCCTCGAGGTCGTCGAGGTCGACCCAGGTTCCCTCGGCGCGCATCCGCGCCTCGCGGTCGCGCTCGAACCGGGCGATCAGGAAGATCGAGATCTCGTAGAGGGGATAGATGACGATGAAGAGGATGAGCTGGCTCATCACGTCGGGCGGCGTCACGGTGGCGGCGACGACGAGGATGCCGATGATCGCGTATTTCCGCGTCGCCCTCAGCCCGCGCGAGGAAATCAGCCCGGCGCGGCCCATCAGCGACAGCAGGACCGGCATCTGGAAGCACAAGCCGAAGGCGAGGACGAAGCTCATGGTCAGCGACAGGTAGCTTTCCATCGAACCCTGGAAGACCACCCCGGCCGGCGCGGAGGCGAGCGGCCCGCCCTCCTCCATCGCGGCCTTGAAGCTGTCCTGGTAGGACAGGAAGAAGTCGAAGGCCCAGGGCAGGATGACCAGATAGGCCACCGCGCCGCCCAGCGCGAACATCACCGGCGAGGCCAGGAGAAAGGGCAGGAACGCCCGCTTCTCGCTGCGGTAGAGACCGGGCGCCACGAAGCGCCACATCTGGTAGGCGATGACCGGGAAGGCCAGCGCGAAGCCGCCCCAGAGGCCGATCTTCATCGAGACGAAGAAACCTTCCTGCATCTTGATCAGGACAAGCTGGCACTGCTGGCCGCGCCCGGCCAGCACATTGCAAAGCGGCGCCGACAGGAGGTTGAAGACCGGCTTCCAGAAATACCAGGCGACGAGGAAGGCGGCCGTGAACGCGCCCAGCGAATAGAGGATGCGGTTGCGCAGTTCCGCCAGATGCTCGATGAGCGGGGCGCTGCTGTCGTCGATCTCTTCGGTGCTCATGCGCTGTCCTTCGGCGCGGCATCCTTCGGCGCCGCCGCGCGGGTCCGTCCGCCGCGCTTGCGGGCCGGCGCGTCGCCGGGCGCGGCGGCAGTGGCGGCGGCGGCAGCGGCGGGCGGGGTCTGGCCGGCGACGG
>JBDHSQ010000014.1:0-41181 GCA_039808285.1 Paracoccaceae bacterium | reverse complement strand
CGAACAGGAGCGTGATCAGCGGCACGCCGCGGATGAACTCGATGAAGCCCACGCAGAGCATCTTGACCAGGAACATGTCCGACCGCCGGCCGAGCGCCAGGACGATCCCCATCGGCAGCGAAAACGCAATGCCGGTCACCCCGATGGTCAGCGCCAGGACGAAGCCGCCGAAGCGCTCGGAGCGCACCGCCTCGATGCCGAGCGGCAGCGCCCGATGCAACGCCTCGGCGGCGGGACCGGCGGCGAAGAGCCACCAGAGCACCGGCACCAGCACCGCCGCCACGATCGCGAAGATCGACCCCGCCGCCGGCTGGACCAGCCGGAGCGCGGCCCAGCCCGCGACGAAGCCCAGCACCGCCACGACAGGAATCCAGACGGTCCCGCCCCAGAGGAGCCAGAAGCCGATGGCCGGATAGAGCAGCGAGACATAGAGAAGCCCGCCCGGCGCAAGGAACTGCACCGCCACAAGTGCCGCCAGCACGGCGAGTGCGAGGATGTTGTGCTGGCCGAGGAGGAGCAGCGCGGCAAGCGTCAACGCGGCGACGGTGCAGATGAAGACCGTCGCGGCGCGGCGGCTTTGCATGAACAGCACCGGTCCGAGGCAGATCAGCAGCAACCCGAAGGCCAGCACCGGCCGCCAGTAAAGCTCGGCCGGGTAGAAGCCGTAGAGGAACTGCGGCCAGCGCTCGCGGATCACCGCCCAGCACGCGCCGGTCGCTTCCGTTCCCCAGCGTTCCTCGATGATGGCGCGGCATTCGCCCAGCGATTTCGCATTCCAGACCGAATGCAGGAACCACGGCAGGAAGTGCTGCACGACGAGGTAGATGAGGACGAGCCCGGCCAGCGTGAGCGCGGTGTTGAACGGGCCGGCGAAGAGGTTTTCCCGCAGCCACCGGACCGCGCCCGTCTGCATGGCCGGGGGCGGCGCGGGCGGCAGCATCGTGCCGCGGACGAAGGGGACCGTCTGGGCGTGGAGCTCCGACATCTCAGCGCTCCTTCAGCTTCACGGCGTTGTTGTAGACGTTCATCGCCCCCGAGATCATCAGCGAGAGCGCGAGGTAGATCAGCATCATCAGCAGGATGCACTCCAGCTCCCGCCCGGTCTGGTTGAGGGTGATGCCGCCGAGCGTACCGCGCAGGTCCATGTAGCTGACGGCGATGGCAAGCGAGGAGTTCTTGGTCAGGTTCAGGAACTGCGAGATCAGCGGCGGGATGATCACCCTGAGCGCCTGCGGCAGGATCACGAGCCGCATGGTGCGCCCCGGGCGCAGGCCCAGCGCATAGGCGGCCTCGGTCTGGCCCTTCGAGATCGCCATGATGCCGGCGCGCACGATTTCGGCAATGAAGACCGCGGTGTAGAGCGACAGCGCCAGCCACAACGCCATCAGCGCGTTGGAGATGATGACGCCGCCCTTGAAGTTGAACCCTGCCAGTTCGGGATAGCTGAAATGAAACCCGAGCGCGACGAGAAGCCCGACCGGCGGCACCAGCAGTGCCAGAAGATTCCTCCACCATGTCACCGGGCGCTTGCCGGTCGCCTCCTGCACCCGCGCCGCGCTTTTCTGGATCGCCCGGTAAAGGAAGACCGCGATCGCGACGGCCACGAGGAAGGCGACGACATTGAGGCTGACCGGCACCGCGAGGATCTCGACCGAGCCGAGGCTGCGCGAGACTTCCGGCATCGGCACGAAGGTGCCGCGGTTGGTGATGGCGACGCTGTCGAAGAGCTTCATCGTCGCTTCGGGCGCCTTGCCTTCGGCAATCATCTCGTCGGTCACGCGGAACTGGTTCGGCAACGGCGTGATTTCGGTGAAAACCGCGTAGATCACGAAGATCCACAGGAGAAGCGGCACGTTGCGGAAGGTCTCGACATAGACCGTCATGATCCGCGCGACGAGCCAGTTTCGGGACAGCCGCAGGATGCCGACGAGAACCCCGATGACGGTGGCCGTGACACAGCCCATCACCGACACGAGGATCGTGTTGATGAGGCCGACGAACAGCGCCCGCCCGTGGGTGCTGTCGTTGGTGTAGGGGATCAGGGTCTGGTTGATGTCATAGCCCGCGCGCGCCCAGAGGAAGCCGAAGCTGAAGTCCTTGCCGAGCGTCTGGAGGTTTCTGACCGTGTTGTCGACCAGCCAGGCGGCGCCGGCCATGAACATCACGAGGACGGCGATCTGGATGGTCATCGAACGATACCGCGTATCGTAGATGAGCATGCTGAGCCGAAAGCCGCCCTTCGGTGCGTCCGAAACTAGAGCCATGATCTTGTCCCCGTCCGGGGCCGCGGTGCCGGCATTCGCCGGTCATTCCGGGGTGTTTCGCGCCCCGCGCGCCCGGTGTCCCTGTTGGATGCCAAGGGGCGCACCCCCGCGGATGCGCCCCCGAGAGCTGTCCGGTCAGCGGAAGGGCGGCGAATACATGAGGCCGCCCTGGGTCCACTGTGCGTTCAGGCCGCGGGCCAGGCCGATCGGGGTGGATTCGCCGATGTTGGCGGCGAAGATCTCGCCGTAGTTGCCACTCGCCGCGATTGCCCGCTTCGCCCAGTCCTTGTCGAGGCCGAGCATCGCGCCGAGATCGCCCTCCGAGCCGAGCAGGCGGTTGATTTCGGGGTTGCTCGTGCCTTTGGAAAGCTCTTCCACATTGGCCGAGGTCACGCCGTATTCTTCCGCGGCGACGAGCGCGTTCAGCGTCCAGCGGGCGATGTCGGCCCACTGGTCGTCGCCCTGGCGGACGAGCGGTCCGAGAGGTTCCTTCGAGATGATCTCGGGCAGGATGATATGGTTTTCCGGATCGGCAAAGACCGCCCGCGTCGCGGCAAGGCCGGAGGCATCGGTCGTGTAGGCGTCGCAGGCGCCGGCGAGGTATTGCTGTTCGCCCTCGGCGTTGCTCTGGATGGTGACCGGCTGGTAGGTCATGTTGTTGGCCTTGAAGAAGTCGGCCAGGTTCAGCTCGGTCGTCGTGCCGGTCTGGATGCAGACGGTGGCGCCATCCAGCTCCTTGGCCGAGGAAACCCCCAGATCCTTGCGGACCATGAAGCCCTGGCCGTCATAGTAGTTCACGCCGATGAAGGTGAACTTGAGATCGACGTCGCGGGTGAAGGTCCAGGTCGAGTTCCGCGCCAGAAGGTCGACCTCGCCGGAGGCAAGCGCGGTGAAGCGCGTCTCGCCCGTTGTCGGAACATATTTCACCTTCGAGGCATCACCCAGCACGGCGGCCGCGACCGCCTTGCAGATGGCCACGTCGAAGCCCTGCCAGTTGCCGTTCGCATCCGGCGCCGCGAAACCCACAAGACCGGTGTTCACGCCGCAGATGAGTTCGCCGCGCGCCTTGACGTCGTCGAGCGTCGCAGCCGAGGCGAGGCCTGCCAGCATCGTGGTCGCGGCCAGAGTTCCGAGGAATACGGATTTGTTCATGCTTACCTCTTCCTGAGTTGCCGTCTTCCCCAGACGGCGGTTGAGGCCAGGTGGTCCTGGCGCTGATTATTGGGCCGTCGCCCCAAAACGGGCTCGCCCTGAGTAGATGCAGTCTTGTCGGATGCGGATCGCGCGTCAAGGATGCAAACCATCTTCGCCGGATCGAAAATCCATTTTGGTGATTGTGGATCGAATCATGCGCAGGCGCTTCGGCCCGGCGCATTTCATGCTTCCGGCGTGCCCGCGAGCCGCCAGAATCTGCCCGCGAGCAGGAAATCCTCGCGCTTTCGCTCCGCGGCCTCGGCCGCCTCTTCGTCCTCGCCCCACTGCGCGGCCTGCCAATCCTCGTCGAATCGCGACAGGCGCCACAGATCGTCGGGGTCGAACCCCTCGCCGGTCGCGGCAAGGCCGAGCACGAGCGAGCCGGTCAGGGCGACAAGGTCGTGCAGCGCGGTCAACTGGAACGGCGAACAGGCGAAGACGGCCGCCGCCAGCGGTGCGACGGCCGCGGCGGGCTGCACGACGGGCACGACGCCGCGGGTGGTGACAAGCCGCGCACCATAGGTCCGGCCGGCCCAGTCGAGCATCGGATCCCAGGCCTCGGCCTGCGCGCGGACGAGGCCCGCGGGGTCGGTGGCGCGGTAGCACAGAAGGTCCGACTGCCCATAGGCCGCGACCATCGCCGCCACCTCGTCGAACTGCACCGCCACCTTGTCGATCGCCGCATTGGCCGCGCGCGTCACCGGCATCCGGCGGGGGTCGATCCCGGTCTCGACGGCGGCCCATTCCGCCGCCACGGCTTCGGCCATCGCGCGCGTCGGCAGCGCCATCGGCCGCTTCGCCGGCGTCCTGACCGCGCGCCCGTCCAATCGGACGGCGAATCCTTCGCCCTCCGGCTCCACCGTGACCGCTTTCCAGAACCGCCTCGCCTTCCAGCCGCTCATGCCGCTCTCCAGAGCCCGTCGAGCGCGGGAACCAGGTCGGCAAAGCTGCCGATCACACGGTCGGCCCCAGCATCGGCAAGGTGCCCGGCGGGGTGATAGCCCCAGGCCACGCCGAGGGTCGCCATGCCCGCCGCGCGCCCCATCTCTATGTCGAAGGTGGTGTCGCCGATCATCACCGCGCGCGCGGAGTCGGTGCCGGTTTCAGCCAGCGCCGCAAGCAGCATGGAGGGATGCGGCTTCGAGGGATGATCGTCGGCGACCTGGGTCGTGGCGAAATGACGCTCGAGCCCGTGCGAGGCGAGGAGATGCGTCAGCCCCCGGCGCGACTTGCCGGTCGCCACGCCCAGAACCACGTCGGGCCGGGCGCGAAGCGCGTCGAGCACATCCCCCGCACCGGGAAAGAGCGGTGAAAGGGCCCCCGCGCGCAGCAGGCCGAAACTCTGCTTGTAGGCGTCGACGATTCCGGCGCGGTCTTCCGCGGCAAGCTGCGGCACCAGCCGCTCGACCGCCACCGGCAGCGACAGGCCGACGATCGACAGCACCTCTTCCCGCGAGGGCATCCCGTGGCCCGAGGCATCGAAGGCGTGCTCCATCGCGGCGAGGATATGGTCCTGGCTGTCGATCAGCGTGCCGTCCACGTCGAAGACGACAAGGCGGAGGGGGTCGGTCACGGCGCCTCCGCGAAGGGATCGGCGGGCACCTCGCCCTCGGACCAGCCGAGCGTCTTCCAGGTGCGCTTCATGTGATCGGGCAAGGGCGCGGTCAGGGTGATCCGCCTGCCGGTGACCGGATGGTCGAAACTGATCGAGCGGGCGTGGAGGTGCAGCTTGCGGCTGATCTCGCCGCCAAGCTGCGCCCCCCAGCCGTCGCCAAGGTTCTCCTGCCCCGAGCCGCCATACTTGCCGTCGCCGACGATCGGATGGCCGATCTCTGCCATATGCGCGCGGAGCTGATGCGTCCGCCCGGTGACCGGCACCAGCGCCACCCAGGCGGCGCGGCTGCCGAGCGCGTCGAGCACGGCGTAGTCGGTGGTGGCGCGTTTGGCGCCCTCGGTCGCCTCCACCTTGGCGGGGTGGATGGCGATCATCTTCTCGCCTTCGCCGCCAGGGCCGTGACCCGGCGCCTTGACCAGGCCGAAGCGGACGGTGCCCATCTTCGGGCTGGGCACCCCCGCGACGGCGGCCCAGTAGATCTTGCGGGTGGTCCGCGCCCGGAACGCTTCCGACAGCGCCCGCGCGATGCGGTCGGTCCGGGCGAGGAGAAGGACGCCCGAGGTATCCTTGTCGAGCCGGTGGACGAGCTTCGGGCGGTCCTTGTAGCCGAACCTCAGCGCCTCGGCGAGGCCGTCGACATGGCGCCCGCCCTGCCCCGAGCCGCCCTGGCTCGGCAGGCCCGGCGGCTTGTTCAGCGCGATGATGTGCTCGTCCTTCCACAGCACCGCCGCCTGGATCAGCCGCGCGTCCGCCTCGCCGATCCCGGCCTCGGGCCGCGGTGCGGTCGCGGGGGCGGATTTCGGCAGGGGAGGCACACGGACCTGCATTCCGGGCGCAACGCGGCTCGAGGCTTTCACCCTTCCGCCATCGACGCGGATCTGGCCGGTGCGGCAGAGCTTCTCCACCTGGCCCTGGGTGATCTCGGGAAAGCGCTTCTTCAGCCAGCGGTCGAGCCGGCTTTCACCCTCGGCTTCCGCCACGGTCAGGGTGCGCACACCCGTCATGCGAAGGCGGCCCTTGCGGCCGCCATCCCCGCGACGATGGCGGCGAGCGAGACCGCGACGGAGCCCAGGACATAAGCTGCGGCGGTCCCGGTCTGGCCGCGTTCCCAGAGCGTCAGCGTGTCCAGCGAGAAGGCCGAGAAGGTGGTGAAGCCGCCGAGCACGCCGGTCATCAGGAACGGTGCGAGCCGCATCGCATCCCGGTGGGCGAGCGACACGACCAGCACACCCATGAGAAAGGAGCCCGCGACATTCACCGCGACCGTCGCCCAGGGGAAGCCGGGGCCGAGGAGCCGCATCGCGGTGACGTTGACCAGATACCGCGCCGCACTGCCGAGCGCGCCGCCCATTGCCACCTGGAGAAGGGTCTGGATCATGGCGTCTCCTCTGACGCGAGGCCGCCGGGAAGTCAACCGGGCAAGCCCGCCCCCTTCTCGGGCCGCGGGTGTGGCGGTTGCCCTCAGCGGTTCCGCTCGGTGCGGAGTTTCGCGAACCAGTCGAGGCGCTTCTTCAGCTCGCGTTCGTAGCCCCTTTCGACCGGCTGGTAGAGCACCGGGCGCTTGATGCCGTCGGGGAAGTAGTTCTGGCCGGAGAAGGCATCCTCGGCATCGTGGTCATAGGCATAGCCGGCGCCGAACCCCTGGTCCTTCATCAGCCGGGTCGGGGCGTTGAGGATGTGCTTCGGCGGCGGTTCCGAGCCGGTGCGGCGGGCAATGTCGCGCGCGCCCTTGTAGGCCATGTAGCCCGCGTTCGACTTCGGCGCGAGCGCGAGGTAGACGAGCGCCTGCGCCAGCGCCAGTTCCCCTTCCGGGCTGCCGAGGCGTTCGTAGATCTCCCAGGCGTGCAGGCAGACAGTCTGCGCCTGCGGGTCGGCAAGGCCGATGTCCTCCACCGCCATGCGGGTGATCCGGCGCGCGAGGTAGCGCGGATCTTCGCCCCCCTCGAGCATCCGCGCGAGCCAGTAGAGCGCCGCGTCCGGGTCCGAGCCGCGGACGGATTTGTGGAGCGCCGAGATGAGGTTGTAGTGCTCGTCGCCGCTCTTGTCGTATTTCGCCGCCCGCCGCATCAGCCGGTTCGCGAGCGCCTCGGTGTCGAGCGGCGCGGCAACCTTCCAGGCGGCGACCTGCTCGACAAGGTTCAGGAGCGCGCGGCCGTCGCCGTCGGCCATGCCGATGAGCGCGTCGCGCGCCTCGGGCCTGAGTGGCAGCGCGCGGCCGAGATCGCGTTCGGCACGCTGCGCGAGGCGTTCGAGGTGGGCGGGCGTGAGGCGATCGAGAACGATCACCTGCGCCCGGCTGAGCAGCGCCGAGTTCAGCTCGAACGAGGGATTCTCGGTGGTGGCGCCGACGAGGACGATAGTGCCGTCCTCCATATGCGGCAGGAAACCGTCCTGCTGGGCCTTGTTGAAGCGGTGGATCTCGTCGACGAAGAGAAGCGCTCCCCGCCCCTGCCGGCGGCGGAGCTTCGCCGCCTCGAACACCTTCCTGAGTTCCGGCACGCCGGTGAAGATGGCGCTGACCTGCACGAAGGCAAGATCGGTCGCGTCGGCCAGCAGCCGGGCGATCGTGGTCTTGCCGACGCCGGGCGGGCCCCAGAGGATGAGAGAGGAAAGGCTGCCCGAGGCCAGCATCGCGCCGAGCGGGCCTTCGGGCGACAGCACCTTCTCCTGGCCGACGACCTCGGACAGCGCATGGGGGCGCAGCCGGTCGGCCAGGGGCCGCGGCGCGGCAGCCCCGGCGGCCGCGGGATCGATGCGGTCGAACAGGTCGGACATGGGGCGAAGACTATCCTGCCCGGCGGGCGGCGGAAAGCGCGGAAAGCGGATGACCGGCGGCCGGCGCGGCCTTCAGTGCATCTTGGCTGCCAGGTCGATCAGCACGCACTGGTAGTCACCGTCATCGACATACATGACCGGGCCGACCGCGGCGGCGGTCAGGCCGCAGCGCCCATACCAGCGCGGCCAGTTCGCCGGGGTGATGGCGATGAGCTGCGTCGCGCCAAGCTCGCGGGCGGATTTCACCATCGCCCCCACCATGTAGCCGTGCACCCGGCGGCGGATGATCTGCGGCGTCGAATGCAGCACGAAGACACGGGTGCATTCCCAGATGTTCGGATCGACCGGCGCCTCGTCATAGAGCAGGTCGGTGGGCAGGCTCGCCAGGAGCCCGCGCTGGGCGTCGCGGATCATGTAGCTGTAGATCCCGCATTTCGCCGTGGTGGGCGTCAGGCGGATGCCGGCGTAGACCTGGCCCCGGTCGTCGTGGATGGCGATCCAGCGGCTCGCGGGCGTATCATATTGATCATACTCCATGTCGAGCGCTTCGGGCAGGTTCCAGCGCTTCTCGACGATGAAGGACTGCTTGCGCGCCCGGAAGAGGTTTGCGAACAGCTCTCCGTGGTTGTGGAGGTTGGCGAAGGACAGGACCGTCGTGCGCATGCGTTGCCCCCGCTCCCCTTCCTCCACCGGCCCTGCGTTCAGAAGAAGACCCGCCATGTCGTCACAACAGCCTGTAGTCCTTGGCGCGCTGGATCGCCTCGGCCGTCGTCCGCGCGAGCAGTTTCTGCCGCGCCGACAGGAGCCGCGCCTTGAGCGCGCTTTCGGAAATGCTCAGCTTGTTCGCAGCCGCTGCGTGCCGGTCCCCGGCCGCGATCAGACGCAGCGCCTCGATCTGTGCCGTCGTCAGGCTGTCGGGGGGTTCGGTGATGTCATGCAGGCGCCACACCAGATGGGTGATCTTCTCGATTTCCTCGTCGAGGAAATCGCGATCGGACCGGGCGAAGCTCGAGATCGTGCGTGAGCGGACCGGGCCGCAGGAGACGGTCAGCCCGTAGGTCAGCCCGAACTTCTTGGCCTCGGCGAAGAGCCCGAAAGGATCCGGAACCTCGATGTCGGCCCAGCGGCACGCGCCTTCCTTGCTGAAGCCCCAGGCAATCGTCGGATCGCGGAGCGCATAGGCCTTCTCGGTATAGTTGTCGAGCCAGTCCTGGTTGTAGTTCGAGAACTGCATCAGCGGCGAGGCATAGCGGATGTGCAATCCGATGAAATAGCCGGCCGGCGCCATCAGCGCCAGGCTATGCAGGATAGGATCAAGTGTCGGCATTCCGGACATGTCCTTTTAGACAAGTTGCTTTCAGGCTGGTCAACCGTAAATTGTATCCCCCAGACTGTGTCGTTGTGAGGGTTCCCATTTTGCTTACGATCAATCCCGGTCTCTTTGCCAGCCTCATGAGGCTTCCCGATTCTGTCCGGACCGATCTTCTCGAATTTCTAGGCGCAACCCCCGTCGCGGATGCGCAGCTTGCCGAAATGATTCAAAGTGTTGCCGAGAAAACGCTGGGTGAACGGCGGTCGGTGCGGGGTGGCGCCAACTGACATTTCCCGGACCGCCGCGGCCCCCGCGGCCGACCCGGACCGAAAGACAAGCCCCGCCGAGCGATCGGCGGGGCTTTGCAGTTCCGGGCGGCGCCGGCGCGGCCGATTACGCTTCGGCCGCTTCCTCGGCGGCAAGGCGGGCCCTGTCGGCCGCGCCCTTGGCCTCGGGATCGCGGTCGACGAACTCGACGATTGCCATCGGCGCCATGTCGCCGTAGCGGAAGCCCGCCTTCAGGATGCGGACGTAGCCGCCCTGGCGTTCCTTGTAGCGCGGGCCGAGCACGTCGAAGAGGCGCGCCACATGGGCATCCTGCTTGAGCTGCGCGGCCGCAAGGCGGCGGGCATGCAGGTCGCCGCGCTTGGCCAGCGTGATCAGCTTTTCCACGATCGGGCGCAGTTCCTTTGCCTTGGGCAGGGTCGTCTTGATCTGTTCGTGTTCGATGAGCGAGCCGGCCATGTTGGCCCAGAGCGCCTTGCGATGCTCGTGGGTGCGGTTCAGGCGGCGGTATCCGCGGGCGTGACGCATGATGGTCTCCTTACGTCTTTATACTTTGTGTTGCGGGCCTTGCGTTGGGCCTCGCGTCGTTGGGGCGGGATTGCCCAGGGTTTCCCCGGCCGTCCGGGCATTGGTCGGTGCGTGAAATCACGCACCCTACATCGGCGTAGGGTGCGTGTTCACACGCACCTAGAACTGGTCCTCGAACCGTTTCGCCAGATCCTCGATGTTCTCCGGCGGCCAGTCCTCGACTTCCATGCCGAGGTGCAGGCCCATGCCGGAAAGCACCTCCTTGATCTCGTTCAGCGACTTGCGGCCGAAGTTCGGGGTCCGCAGCATCTCCGCCTCGGTCTTCTGGATCAGGTCGCCGATATAGACGATGTTGTCGTTCTTCAGGCAGTTGGCCGAACGGACCGAAAGCTCCAGCTCGTCCACCTTCTTCAAGAGCAGCGGGTTGAACTCCAGCCCTTCCTCCGCCTCGCCCTTGCCGGCGGCCTCCGGCTCCTCGAAGTTGACGAAGATGCCGAGCTGGTCCTGGAGGATGCGGGCGGCATAGGCCACCGCATCATCCGGCGTCAGCGAGCCGTCGGTCTCGATCTTCATCGTCAGCTTGTCGTAGTCGAGCACCTGGCCCTCGCGGGTGGGCTGGACCTCGTAGCTGACCTTCTTCACCGGCGAATAGATCGCGTCGATCGGAATGAGGCCGATCGGCGCATCCTCCGGCCGGTTCTTCTCGGCGGCGACATAGCCCTTGCCGGTGTCCACGGTCAGTTCCATGAAGAGATCCGCGCCCTCGTCGAGGTGGCAGATCACATGGTCCTTGTTCAGCACCTCGATGCCGTTCGATTCCGAGATGTCGCCGGCGGTCACGACGCCCGGCCCCTTGGCCGAGATCGACAGCCGTTTCGGCCCCTCGACCTCCATCTTCAGGCTGACGCCCTTGAGGTTCAGAACCACGTCGGTCACGTCCTCGCGGACGCCCGCGACGGACGAGAACTCATGCAGGACGTTGTCGATCTGCACGGAGGTGATCGCGGCGCCCTGAAGCGACGACATCAGCACCCGGCGCAGCGCGTTGCCGAGCGTCAGGCCGAAGCCCCGCTCCAGCGGCTCGGCGATCAGCGTCGCCTGGCGCTGCGGGTCGTTGCCCGGCTTGACCTCGAGCTGCTGCGGCTTGATCAGCTCGGCCCAATTCTTGTGGATCATGCGTTCTGCCTCCATACCTGCTCCCGGCCCATGTCCGAAGTCCGGGAACGCCCGAGGAAAATGCGAAAGCAGCCGGGCCGCGCGGCTGCACGGCCCGGACTGCGAAAGGATCGTCAGACGCGGCGGCGCTTCGGCGGACGGCAGCCGTTGTGGGCGATCGGCGTCACGTCACGGATCGAGGTGATGTTGAAGCCGACGGCCGCGAGCGCGCGCAGCGCCGATTCACGGCCCGAACCGGGGCCCTGCACCTCGACCTCCAGCGTCTTGACGCCGTGTTCCTGGGCCTTGCGGCCGGCATCCTCGGCGGCCATCTGGGCGGCATAGGGCGTCGACTTGCGCGAGCCCTTGAAGCCCATCGTGCCGGCCGAGGACCAGGCGATGGCGTTGCCCTGGACGTCGGAGATCAGGATCTTCGTGTTGTTGAACGAGGAGTTCACATGCGCCACGCCGGCGGCGATGTTCTTGCGCTCCTTGCGCTTCATGCGGGTCTTGTCGCGTGCCATATCGGAACCCTCCCCTTACTTCTTCTTGCCGGCGATGGCTTTCGCCGGGCCCTTGCGGGTGCGGGCGTTGGTGTGGGTCCGCTGGCCGCGGACGGGGAGACCCTTGCGGTGGCGCAGGCCGCGATAGCAGCCGAGGTCCATCAGCCGCTTGATGTTCATCTGCACTTCACGGCGCAGGTCGCCCTCGACCGTGTAGTTCGCGTCGATATGCTCGCGGATCGCCAGCACTTCGGCGTCGGTGAGTTCGTTCACCCGGCGGGCCTCGTCGATCTTCACCGCCTCGCAGATCCTGTGGGCGATGTCCGGGCCGATGCCGTGGATATACTGGAGGGCGATGGGGACGCGTTTCCCCGTCGGGATGTTGACGCCAGCAATACGTGCCACGCGCTCTTCCTTTCGTTGCGGTTCCGTAGTGCCGGAACCTTTTTTCACAACTTTGGCCCGCGGGCGCGAAGACCCCCGGGCCGGTTCTGTCCCGATCGGGTCGCAGCGTTGAAGCCGCGACAGATCAGGACGATTCTCGTCAGAGACGCCGTGACCTAGTGGGTTTCAGGGGGGGCGTCAAGCGCCCTTTGCCCCATCCAGCACCCGCGCGACGGATTTCGCCACGTCGTCGATCTCGGCCAGACCGTCGACGGAAAAGAGCTTGCCGGCGTGATGGTAGTAACCGATCAGCGGTGAGGTCTTCTTGTAGTATTCCATCAGCCGCTGGCGCAGGCTTTCCGCGTTGTCGTCGGCCCGCCGCCTCAGGTCGCTCGACCCGCAGACATCGCAGACGCCCGGAGCCGCCGTGGGCTTGGTGCGGTCGTGATAGACCTCGCCGCAGTTGCCGCAGGTGAACCGTCCCGAGATCCGGTCGACGAGCGCCTCGTCGTCCACCTGCATCTCGATCACCGCGTCGAGCCTCTGGCCCGCCCGCGCCAGAAGATCGCCCAGCGCATCCGCCTGGGCAAGTGTGCGGGGAAATCCGTCGAAGATGAAGCCCGAGCCGCCCTCGGCCAGCTTCTCGCCGATCAGGCCGATGACGATCTCGTCGGTGACGAGCTGGCCCGCCGCCATCACCGCGGCGACCTTCCGGCCCATCTCGGTCCCCGAGGTCTGTGCCGCCCGCAGCATGTCGCCGGTCGAAAGCTGCACCAGCCCGCGCTCCTCGACCAGACGCCGGGCCTGGGTTCCCTTGCCCGCGCCCGGCGGCCCGAGGAGGATGATGTTCGCCATCGCCTGCCCCTCAGCGGCGGGCCGGCGCCTTGCGCGCGCCCCCACGCTTCTTGCCGCGCAGTTGCGACTTCTCGATCAGCCCCTCGTATTGATGCGCCAGCAGATGCGACTGGATCTGGTTGATCGTGTCCATCGTCACCGACACGACGATCAGCACCGAGGTGCCGCCGAAGTAGAACGGGATCGCCAGTTCCGAGCGCAGGATTTCCGGCAGCAGGCACACCGCGGCGAGATAGGCCGAGCCCACGACAAGCACGCGCGCCACGACATAGTCGAGGTAGTCGACGGTCTTGGCGCCGGGCCGGATGCCGGGGATGAAGCCGCCCTGGTTCTTCAGGTTCTCGGCCACGTCGTCGGATTTGAACGACACGTTGGCGGTGTAGAAATAGGTGAAGAAGACGATCATCGCGGTGAAGAACAGCAGGTAGAGCGGCTGGCCGGGGCCGAAATAGGCGAGGATCGTCGACATGATCGGCCCGGTCTGCGCCCCAGAGAAGGTCGAGATCGTGGTCGGCAACAGCAGAAGCGACGAGGCGAAGATCGCCGGGATCACGCCCGCCGGGTTGACCTTGATCGGCAGGTGGCTGGAGGAGCCGTCGTAGATCTTCATCCCCACCTGGCGGCGCGGATACTGGATGTGGATCTTCCGCAGCGCGCGCTCCATGAAGACGACGAAGGCGATCACCGCCACCACCATCGCCATCACGGTGAGGATCACGCCGGGGTGGATGTTGCCGACCCGCCCCTGTTCGAGGAACCGTGCGAGCGCGCCGGGGATGCCCGCGATGATACCCACGAAGATGATGAGCGAGGTGCCGTTGCCGATGCCGCGGGCGGTGATCTGTTCGCCGATCCACATCAGGAACATGGTGCCGCCGACCAGCGTGATGACGGTCGCCGCCTCGAAGAACATCCCCGGCTCGTGCGCAAGGCTGCCGGCCTCGAGGCTCTTGGCAAGCCCGTAGGCCTGGAAGGTCGCCAGCGCGACGGTGCCGTAGCGGGTGTACTGGTTGATCTTCTTGCGCCCCTGCTCGCCCTCCTTCTTCAACTGGTCGAGGGCGGGGACCATCGCCGAGAGAAGCTGGACGATGATCGAGGCGGAGATGTAGGGCATGATGCCGAGCGCGAAGATGCCCATGCGGCCGAGCGCGCCGCCGGTGAACATCTGCAGCATCCCCCCGATGCCCTGGGCGGCGGTGTCCATGAACTTGCGCAGCTCGTCCGCATCGATGCCGGGCACCGGGATATAGGTGCCGAGCCGGTAGACGATCAGCAGTCCGAGGGTGAAGAAGATGCGTTGCCGAAGGTCGGTGGCTTTGCCCAGCGCCCCCCAGCTGAGGTTCGCCGCCATTTGCTCCGCAGCAGATGCCATTCCGGTCTCTCTCATGTGAGAGCGCCGCCGAACCGTTTTCCGGTCAGGCGGCGCTTGGAAAACTTGTGCCTATGTAAGCGCCGCGGGGGCCGCCCACAACACCTTATTCGGCCGCCGCCGGGGCCGCGGCGACGGTCAGCGTGCCGCCCGCCCTCTCGACCGCGGCGATCGCCGCCCTGGAAGCGCCGGTCACGGAAAGCTTCAGCTTGGCCTTGACCTCGCCCTTCGCCAGCACGCGCACGCCGTCGAGCTTGCGGCGCACCACGCCGGCGGCGACCAGCGCATCCTCGGTGACCTCGGCCTTGGCGTCGAGCTTGCCCGCGTCGACGAAGGCCTGGATCTGGCCGAGGTTCACCACGGCGTAGGACTTGGCGTTCGGCTTGGTGAAGCCGCGCTTCGGCAGGCGCCGGTAGAGCGGCATCTGGCCGCCCTCGTAGCCGCCGATGGTCACGCCCGAGCGCGACTTCTGTCCCTTGATGCCGCGGCCGGCGGTCTTGCCCTTGCCCGAGCCGGGCCCGCGCGCGACGCGCTTGGACTTCCTGGCTGCACCGGGATTGTCGCGGAGTTCGTTCAGTTTCATGTCGCTTCTCCTGGCCGGAAGAGCCCCCCAGCGACGGGTGGGGCCACACGGCATTTCTTGCTTGCAATGAATCGGGTCGGTCCCGACCGGCTGCGTATAGACGCGGCTGCGGCTTCGATCAAGGGGTCGGACGCGCCCCCCACCGGCGGGGCGCGTCTTCAGGATCGTGTGGCCGCCCCCGGGGCGCCGCGGGCGGCCGATCGGCCTATGCGCCCTTCGGCCAGACGAAGGAGGGCTGCAACCCTTCGTAGACCGGGCGTCCGTCGTGGGGCTTCGGATAGCCCTTCGTCTCGTCCCAGAAGGCATGATAGGTCGCCTTTGGAAACCTGGCGTCGTCATAGCCCATGACGTTCGGCACCGCGACCCGGATGCGCTTTTGCTTGTCGTCGAGCATCAGGACCGCGCCGCAGTCCTCGCAAAGACAGATTTCCAGCGGTCCGTTCGGGTTGTCGGC
Source organism: Paracoccaceae bacterium (assembly GCA_039808285.1). GTDB lineage: Bacteria > Pseudomonadota > Alphaproteobacteria > Rhodobacterales > Rhodobacteraceae > Albidovulum. The sequence goes on along the minus strand of JBDHSQ010000014.1, from coordinate 25,905 downwards.
GTTGAAGGGCACGCGCTTCATCGTGGCCTCGTTCTCGGCCCTGATGTCGCCGTGGTTGAAGAAGGCCACATGGGTTGTGTGCTGGCCGGTGACCTTCTTGCACACATTGCAATGGCATTCGTGGTTGTCGATCGGTTCGGCAGAGGCGCGCACCCGATGGTGCTGGCATCCGCCCACATACGGGCTGGACATACTACTTCTCCTCATGGCGCCATGCTCTTCCCGGCGCGCGGGCGAATTCCACCCCAGATCGTCGCAAAAAGCGACAGGATTCTGGGGATGCCCGCACCGGAAAACGCCCCTCGCGGGGGGGGGCGCAACGGCGCGCCCGGGTCACGGGCCGGGCGCGGTGCGCGGATTCGCCGCGTCCTGCCAGGCGGTGATCGCGGGAACGGGGTGCACCACGCGGATCGTGGTGAGGGTCAGGCTGTCGCGGGCGACAAGCGCCGACGCGACCTCGAGCCCGAGGATCAGGAGAAGACTGGTGCGGACCCTCGCCGAGGCGCCGAGCGCAAACCCGCCCAGCATGAAGAGATAGTCGCAGACCGCGTTCAGGACGGTGTCACCGCGATAGCCCTGATAGATCGTCTCGCCCCGGAACCGGTCGAGCACCCAGGTCGTATGCTCGCCAATCTCCCAGCCGACACCGGTCGCAACCGCAAGGCCGAGCGCCAGCGGGAACCCGGTCCTCGCCCCCAGCGCGCACCCGGCCAGGGCGACCAGCATCCCGTGAATCACATGCGAAAGCGTATACCAGTCGGCGATCTGCTGCGAATTCTCGCCCGACCAGATCGAATTGACCCACAGGCGTATCTGCCCGCTGGCGCTGACAAGCGGCTGCCCCCAGGCCCAAAGCGTCACGCCGATGGCGGCGGCCCCGAGAAACGCCGCGACGTAAAGGAGCCTTGTGATCACGCCGGATCGTCCGCTTCTGCCCGATTGCGGCGCGCAACCTAGCCGGGCCGTCGCATCACATCAACGGGCAAGACTCGGGCCGCGGAACCGGATCGCCGCAGCACCGCAGGCGGAAATGGCGAACGCCCCGGCCTTCCGGCCGGGGCGTTTCGACTGTCTTTCCCGCGAAAGTCAGCCGCGTTCCTCGACGATGGTCACGAGATGCGGGATCTTGTTGACCATGCCGCGGACCGAGGGCGTGTCCTCAAGCTCGCGGGTGCGGTTGATCCTGCCGAGGCCGAGGCCCTTCAGCGTCGCGGCCTGCACCGCCGGACGGCGGGCGGGCGAGGCGATCTGCTTCACGACGATGGTCTTGCCTGCTGCCGCAGGAGTGGTTTTCTTCGCCATGTCTCTCAGGCCTCCGCCGCTTCGGCCGCTTCGGGCTTCTTGAGGATGTCGGCCACCTTCTTGCCGCGGCGCTGCGCGACCTGGCGGGGGCTCGATTCCTGCTTCAGCCCGTCGATCGTGGCGCGGATCATGTTGTAGGGGTTCTGCGACCCCATCGACTTGGCCACAACGTCCTGCACGCCCAGCATCTCGAACACCGCGCGCATCGGGCCGCCGGCGATGATGCCGGTGCCGGCGACGGCGGTGCGCATCACCACCCGGCCCGCGCCGTGGCGACCCTCGGTGTCGTGGTGGAGCGTCCGGCCGTCGCGCAGCGGCACCCGGACCAGGCTGCGCTTGGCCTGTTCGGTGGCCTTGCGGATCGCCTCCGGCACTTCCTTGGCCTTGCCCTTGCCGAAGCCGACGCGGCCGCGCTGGTCGCCGACCACCACGAGCGCGGCGAAGCCGAAGCGCTTGCCGCCCTTCACGGTCTTCGAGACGCGGTTGATCGCCACCAGACGGTCGGCGAATTCCGGGGTTTCCTCGCGCTCGCGGCGGTCCTCGCGGCGGTCGCGGCCTTGCCCGCGATGTTCACGTTCTGCCATCAGGCATTCCTTGCATGGTGGCGCGGCTGGCGCGCCGTGGTGGGCCAATCCTGGTGTCCCGACCGATCGGGGCCCGGATCATCGGGGTGGCGCGGGAAGCACCACCCGCATTCGTCAGAACTTCAGCCCGCCCTCGCGGGCCGCGTCGGCGAGCGCCTTGATCTTGCCGTGGAAGAGGAAGCCGCCACGGTCGAAGTAGCACGCCTCGACCCCGGCCTTCTTCGCCCGCTCGGCAATCGCCGCGCCGACCTTCCTGGCCGCCTCGACATTGTTCTTGCCGATGACGCCGAGGTCTTTCTCCAGCGAGGAGGCCGCGGCGAGCGTGACACCCTTCACGTCGTCGATGAGCTGCACGCTGATGTTCTTCGACGAGCGGTGGACCGAGAGGCGCGCGCGCCCGTCGGCCATCTTGCGAAGCTTGTTCCGGACGCGCAGGCGGCGCTTGAGGAACAGATCCCGTTTGCTGTTTGCCATGTGTCCGGTCCTTACTTCTTCTTGCCTTCCTTGCGGAAGATGAACTCGCCCTTGTAGCGGATGCCCTTGCCCTTGTAGGGCTCGGGGCCGCGCCATTCGCGGATGTTGGCCGCGACCTGGCCGACGATCTGCGGGTCGATTCCTTCGACGACGATCTCGGTCTGCTTCGGGGTCGTGACAGTCACACCCTTCGGCACGTCGAAATTGACCTCGTGGCTGTAGCCGAGCGACAGTTTCAGGACGTTGCCCTGCATCGCCGCGCGGTAGCCGACGCCCTGGATTTCAAGCTCTTTCCTGAAGCCCTGGGTCACGCCGGTGACGAGGTTCTCGATCATCGACCGCGACATGCCCCATTGCTGGCGCGCGCGCTTCGAGGTGCCGCGCGGCGTCACCGAAAGGGCGCCGTCGCCAAGCGAGATCGTCACGTCGTCGGTGGCCGTGAACGAAAGGACACCCTTCGGCCCCTTCACCTCGACGGTCTGGCCCGAGATGTTGGCGGTGACGCCGGCGGGGACGGGAACGGGTTTCTTGCCGATACGAGACATTGGCCCCTCCTCAGAACACGGTGCAGAGCACTTCGCCGCCGACATTGGCGCTCCGTGCGGCCGCATCCGACATCACGCCCTTGGGCGTGGAGACGATGGAGACCCCGAGGCCCTGGCGGACCGAGGGGATGTCCTTGACGCCGGCATAGACGCGCCGGCCCGGCTTCGAGACGCGCCTGATCTCGCGGATCACCGGCGTGCCCTCGAAATATTTCAGGCTGATTTCCAGTTCCGGCTGGCCGTTGGCCGCCGTCACCTTCTCGTAGCCGCGGATGTAGCCCTCGTCCTTCAGCACGTCGAGCACCCAGGCGCGGAGCTTGGAGGACGGCGTGCGGACGGTGGACTTGCCACGCATCTGCGCGTTGCGGATGCGGGTCAGCATATCGCCGAGCGGATCGTTCATCGACATGATCCTGTCCTCCTTACCAGCTCGACTTCACCATGCCCGGGATCTGCCCCATCGAGGCGAGATCGCGCAGCATGATCCGGCTGAGCTTGAGCTTGCGGTAATAGGCGTGCGGGCGACCCGTAAGCTGGCAGCGGTTATGGATCCGCGTGGCCGAGGAGTTGCGCGGCAGCTTCGCCAGTTTCATCGAGGCCTTGAACCGCTCTTCCATCGGTTTCGCCTGGTCCTCGATCACCGCCTTCAGCGCCGCGCGCCTGGCCGCATACTGCTTGACCAGCTTCGCGCGCTTGGTTTCGCGGTTCACCATGGATTTCTTCGCCATTCGTTCGTCCTTCCGCGATCAGCTGGTGAAAGGCATGTTGAATTGCTTCAACAGCGCCTTCGCTTCCGCGTCCTTGGTCGCGGTGGTGCAGATGATGATGTCCATGCCGAGAACCTCGTCGACCTTGTCGAAGTCGATCTCGGGGAACACGATCTGTTCCTTCAGGCCCATCGCGTAGTTGCCGCGGCCGTCGAACGAGGTGCCCTTGACGCCGCGGAAGTCGCGGACGCGGGGCAGCGCCACGTTGATCAGCCGGTCGAGGAATTCATACATCCGGTCGCCGCGCAGCGTCACCTTGACGCCGAGCGGCATCTCCTCGCGGACGCGGAAGCCGGCGATCGACTTCTTGGCCTTGGTGATCACGGCCTTCTGACCGGCGATGAGGGTCAGCTCCTCGGCGGCCTGCTTGACCTTCTTGGTGTCCTTGACGGCCTCGCCGACGCCCATGTTGAGAACGATCTTCTCGAGCTTCGGGATCTGCATGTCGTTCTTGTAGCCGAACTCTTCCTTGAGTGCGGCCCGGATCGTCGAGGCATAGAGCGCCTTCAGACGCGGGGTGTAGGTCTGGGTATCGAGCATCACAGCGCCTCCCCGGTGGTCTTGGCGAAGCGGACCTTCTTGTCCCCTTCCATGCGGAAGCCGACGCGGGTGGCCTTGCCGTTCTTGTCGACGATCGCCAGGTTCGACAGGTCGACCGGCATCGCCTTCGGCTGGCGGCCGCCCTGGTTGGTCTGGGTCTGGCGCTGGTGGCGGATGGCGATGTTCACGCCGTCGACCACGGCCTTGTTGGCCTTGGGATCGACCGAGGTGATCTCGCCCTTCTTGCCCTTGTCCTTGCCGGCAAGGACGACGACCTTGTCGCCTTTACGGAGTTTCGCAGCCATCACAGCACCTCCGGCGCCAGCGAGATGATCTTCATGAAGTTCTTCGCCCTGAGCTCGCGCACCACGGGGCCGAAGATACGCGTGCCGACCGGCTCGCCCTGGTTGTTCAGGATGACGGCGGCGTTGCGGTCGAAGCGGATCGAGGTGCCGTCTTCGCGGCGGACCTCCTTGGCGGTGCGCACGACGACGGCCTTGCGCACGTCGCCCTTCTTCACCCGGCCGCGCGGGATGGCTTCCTTGACCGACACCACGATGATGTCGCCGACGCTGGCATAGCGGCGGTGGGAACCCCCCAGGACCTTGATGCACTGCACCCGGCGCGCGCCGGAGTTGTCAGCGACATCCAGATTGGTCTGCATCTGGATCATTTGGTTTCTCCCGACCTATGGGCCTCATGCTATTCCGCGGCCCAGGGTTTCGTTTGAAGGATGGTGTGGGTCAGGCGCTCAGGCCTCCGTCACGACCGTCCAACGCTTCGTCTTCGAGATCGGCGCGCATTCCTCGATGCGGACCTTGTCGCCGACCTTGAACCTGTTCTCCGCGTCATGGGCGCGGTATTTCTTCGACTTCCGGACCGTCTTCTGAAGCAGCGGGTGCTTGAACCGGCGCTCGACCAGGACGGTGATCGTCTGGGCGTTCTTGTCCGAGGTGACGACGCCTTGCAGGATACGTTTGGGCATGGGTCGGTCCTCTTACTTCGCGGCGTCGGCGGCTTTGGCGTTCAGCACCGTCTTGATGCGGGCGACGTCGCGGCGGACGGCGCGCATGCGGGCGGTGTTCTCGATCTGGCCGGTGGCCTGCCGGAAGCGGAGGTTGAACGCCTCCTTCTTCAGCGCCACCAGCTCGTCACGGAGCTGGTCGGGCGTCTTCGTCTTCAGTTCCTGCGCCTTCATGCGCGTTCTTCCTCTCTCACATCACCGGAAGGCCCTTTCGGGTGACCCTCTGCCCGGTGGAGTCAATGATGGACATGCGAATCCGGTGGCCCGGAATCGCAGGATGCGTCCCTATAAGGGAGAGGCAGCCAGGGGGCAAGAAGAAGTTTGTCGCGGTGGCGAGGCAGACATCCTTGCCCGGGCCCGGGCGGCCCCGCCCCTACCTCAGCGGAATGAGGTCGCGCGACGACAGGCTCAGTTCCACCGCGCTGCCGATCGCCGGCGGCGGCGCATCGGGGCGGTTGAAAATGTCGAGCGCCACACGGGTACCGGCGGCGTCGGCCGTCAGGCGGATGACGGAGCCGAGGAAATGCACCTCCTCGATCGTGGCGGGCACGACGATGTCGGCGCCGGGCTCGCGGCCGAGGTGCACCGCCTCGGGGCGCGCGGCGAATTCGCCCTGCCCCACCGCCGCGCCGCCGATCCGGCCGTCGCCATCAGCGGTGAAGAGGTTGAGCTGGCCGACGAAATTCGCCACGAACCGTGTCGTCGGACGGTTGTAGATCTCGAACGGCGTGCCCACCTGGTCGGCCACGCCCGCGGTCATCACCACGATCCGGTCGGAGATCGACAGCGCCTCCTCCTGGTCGTGGGTGACGAAGATCGTGGTGATGCCGAGCGCGCGCTGGATCGCGCGGATTTCGTTGCGCAGCGACACCCGCACCTTGGCGTCGAGCGCGGAGAGCGGTTCGTCGAGGAGAAGCACCCGGGGCTTCGGCGCCAGCGCGCGCGCCAGCGCCACGCGCTGCTGCTGGCCGCCCGAAAGCTGGAAGGGGTAGCGCCCGCCAAGGTCCGGCAGGCTGATGAGCGCCAGCATCTCGGCCACCCGCGTCTCGCGGTCGGCCCTGGGCATCCCTGCGACCTTGAGCCCGAAGCCCACGTTCTCGGCCACGGTCAGGTTGGGAAACAGCGCATAGGCCTGGAACATCATGCCGACGTTGCGGCGGCTGGTCTTGAGGTGCAGCACGTCCTTGCCGTCGATGGCGATACCGCCGGAGGACGGCGACTCGAACCCGGCGATCATCCGCAGGACCGTGGTCTTGCCGCAGCCCGACGGGCCGAGGAGCGAGATGAACTCGCCCTTCTCGACGGAGAGGTTGAAGTCCTTCACCACGCGGTTGGCGCCGAAGGACTTCTCCAGGTGGGTAATCGTCAGGAAGCTCATCTTTCGGCGGCTTTCGTGTGTTTCGAGAGACGGTTGGCCAACTGGATCAGCCCCATGCAGACCCAGGTGATGCCGAAGGCGATGACCGAGAGCGCGAAGGGCTCGTAGGGCTTGTTGGCGCCGATCCGCGCCAGATAGGGGCCGAAGGCGGGCCGGTTCAGAAGCGCCGCCAGCGTGAATTCCCCGATGACGATGGCGAAGGTCAGGAAGGCGCCCGACAGCACCGCGGGAATGATGTTGGGCAGGATCACCCGCCCGATGATCGTGGCCCAGCCCGCGCCGAGGCTCTGCGCCGCCTCGGTCAGCGTCGCCACGTCGATGGTGCGCAGGCCGGTGTCGACGGCGCGGTACATGTAGGGCAGCGCCAGAATCGTGTAGCCGAAACCCAGCAGCAGGTTGGTGCCCGTGGTCGTGCCGGTCAGCGGCAGGAAGCTCGAGGTGTTGTAGAGCCGGATATAGCCGAAGACGATGACGATGGCGGGGATGACCAGCGGCAGGAGCGTCAGGAACTCGACATAGGGCCGCGCCCAGGGCATCTTCAGCCGCACCCAGAAGGCCGTCGGCACCACGAGAAGGATGCCGAAGGCGATCGTCACCAGCGCCATGACGATGGAATAGAGGAAGGTCGCCTGGAACTCGGCATCGCCGATGATCTTCGTGTAGGCGTCGAGCGAATAGACCCCGCGGCGCGCCTTGAGCGAGAATTCCGTGAGGCCGATCAGCGGAAGCGCGAAGTAGGCCAGGCCGAAGATCAGGACGAACCAGCCTGTCAGGCGGGCGTAGAGGCTCATTTCAGCCACCGCTCGGCGCGCACCCGCAGCCAGATGTAGAGCACGTTGGCCACCGCGGTGACGACGATCATGCCGAAGGCCATTGCGTAGCCGAGGTTGGGATTGCCCAGTACATCGCCGCGGATCTGCGCGAAAAGCTGGATCGGCACGATGTTGAGCGAGGATCCCGTCAGCGAGATGGCGGTGGCGACCGCGCCGAAGGAATTGGCGAAGAGAAGCGCGAAAGTGCCGAGCAGCGCGGGGAACAGGATCGGCAGCGCCACCATGCGCCAGTATTGCAGCGTCGTGGCGCCCAGCACTTCGGCCGCCTCACGCCATTCCCGGCGCAAGCCTTCCAGGGCTGGCGCCACGATCAGGATCATCAGCGGGATCTGGAAGAAGAGATAGGTGACCGTCAGGCCCCAGAACGACAGGATGTTGAAGCCGAGATCGCGTTGCAGGACGATGCCGAAGTTCTGCCGGAGAAACATGGTGACGAAGCCGACCGGTCCGAAGGTGGCCAGGAAGGCGAAGGCGAGCGGCACGCCCGCGAAGTTGGAGGCCACGCCGGAAAAGGTCATCAGCGGCGCCTTGATCCAGCGGGGCACGGCGCCAAAGACCACCGCCGCCGCCATGCCGAAGCCGACGAGGCAGCCGATCGAGGCCGAGGCGACCGATATCTTGACCGAGATCCAGTAGCTCGAGGGGATCGTGCCGGTGCTGAGGTCGCGGATGTTCTGGAGCGTGAAGGCACCCGACCGGTCCTGGAACGCGCCGATCACGATGTGCATCGTCGGCAGGACCAGGAACAGGGCGACGAAGATCACGAAGGGCATCAGGCCCAGCCAGGTCAACGGCAACGGCCGCCGTGGCTTCGGGGGAGGCGCGGTCATGCGGTTTTCGTCCCGTTGGTGGTCTCGGCTGCCTTCGCCCCGGCCCGAGGCTGGCTCGGGCCGGGGCGCGCGGCGATCGGGTCGGGCCCGGTTACTGGACGTTGGCGCCCACGACCGCATCCCAGCCGCCGGTCACGGCCGCCTTGTTGGCGGCCTGCTCGTCAAGCGTGGGGAAATAGGCGGCCTCGTAAGCCGCGGCAGGCGGCAGTTTCGCCATCGCGTCGGAATTGAGCTTGCCTGCCGCCGACATCGCGTTGAAGCGGGCGGGGTGGCAATAGCCCGACAGCCAGATGTTCTGGCCCTCGTCCGAATAGAGATATTCCATCCACAGCTTGGCGGCATTCGGATGTGGCGCGAAGGCCGAGATCGCCTGCACGTAGACCCCGGCCAGAACGCCGGTCTTCGGCACCACGACCTCTGCCGGCGGGTTGCCGGCCATCGTGTCGCGCCAGGACAGGGCGTTGTAGTCCCAGGCGACGATGATCGGGGTCGCGCCCTGCGCCGCGGTACCGGCCTTGCCGATCACCGGCACGAAGTTGCCGGCCTTGTTCAGGCTGGCGAAGAAATCGAGCCCGGCCTTGCCGGCCGCATCGCCTGCCGCAGCACCGGTGGACATGCCCGCGGCCAGCACGCCGAGGATCGCCTGGTTCGCGGTGCGCGGGTCGCCCGCCAGCGCCACCTGCCCGGCATATTCGGGCTTTTGCAGGTCGGCCCAGTCCTGCGGCACGTTCTGCACCAGATCCTTGTTCACGAGGAAGGACATCACGCCGTAGTAGTCGCCGTACCAGTAGCCGTCGGCATCCTTGATGTTGTCGGGGATCTCGTCCCAGGTGGAGACCTTGTAGGGCTGCACCAGCCCCTCGGCCACCATCTGCGGGCCGAAGGCCAGGCCCACGTCGACGACATCGGGCGCCTGCGGGCCGGTGTTGCCCTTGTTCGCCTTGATCGCCTCGACCTCGTCGCCCGAGCCCGCATCCGGATTCAGCTCGTTGACGGTGATCCAGGGATACTTGGCCTTGAAGCCGTCGATCACGGCACCGTAGTTGCACCACGAATGCGGCAGCGCGATCGTGGTGAGCATCCCCTCGGCCTTGGCAGCCGCCTCGATGTCGGCCAGCGACTGCGCGCTGACCATGCCGGTGGAGGCCAGCAGCGCCGCGAGCATCAGCCCGGCGGTGGTCTTCTTCTGCATCATTTCTTTCTCCCTTGGGCACCCGGCCCGGTTGGTGACGATTCCGTCCTATTGTTGTCGTGTGACAGTTTCATGGAACTGCCTCCGCGCTGATCTAACCCACGAAAAGCGCGTCCCGCAATCTGGCTGTTACATGCCTGTTACATTTTCTTCATATTCCGTCGGGTCACGAGGGTTGAAGCGGCCGAAACCGGGTGTCTGCGGGGCGAACCACTCGCGTTTCCGGCGAGAGCCTGCGGCGGCCCGGTCCAGACCCGCACCCCGCGCCTCGCCCGCCAGCACCTGCGGGCTCGCGGCGGACAGAATCGCTTCTGCAACCTCCGGCGGCAGGCCTGCCACTGCGCGCGGTCCGCCACGCGGGAGCGGGCGGGAGAGGGCGCCGGTCGGCGCGTCCGCGAAGGCTCCTCGCACCGCCCCGGTTGCCGGAAAGGAAAAGGCGCGCCCGGAGACGCGCCTTTCGCTGTTCGTCGGGGCGCAGGCGCCCTTACCAGTCTTCGCGGATCACGATCCGGGTGGTGACCGGCAGCTTCATCGCGCCGAGGCGCAGGGCCTCCCGGGCGACGACTTCGCTCACGCCGTCGATCTCGAACATGATCCGGCCCGGCTTGACCTTGGCCGCCCAGTAGTCGACCGAGCCCTTGCCCTTGCCCATCCGCACTTCCGTCGGCTTGCCGGTGACCGGCACGTCCGGAAAGACGCGGATCCAGACCCGGCCCTGGCGCTTCATGTGGCGGGTGATCGCGCGGCGGGCCGCCTCGATCTGCCGCGCGGTGACGCGCTCGGGCTCGGTGGCCTTCAGGCCGAAGCCGCCGAAGTCCAGGTTGAAGCCGCCCTTGGCCTCGCCGTGAATCCGGCCCTTGTGCTGTTTGCGGAACTTCGTCCGTTTCGGTTGCAGCATCTTCTTCTCTCCTTACCGGGCGTCGCGGCGATCGTCGCGGCGGGGGCCGCGCGGCGCCGGCCCGTCCTGGGCCTCGGCGGCCTTGCGGTCGCGGGCCTGCGGGTCATGCTCCATGATCTCGCCCTTGAAGATCCAGACCTTGACGCCGATGATCCCGTAGGGCGTCTCGGCCTCGGCCAGCGCATAGTCGATGTCGGCGCGCAGCGTGTGCAGCGGGACACGACCCTCGCGATACCATTCGGTCCGGGCGATCTCGGCCCCGCCGAGGCGGCCCGAGACGTTGACGCGGATGCCGAGCGCGCCCATCCGCATCGCGTTCTGCACCGAGCGCTTCATCGCCCGGCGGAACGACACCCGGCGTTCGAGCTGCTGGGCGATCGACTCGGCCACCAACTGCGCGTCAAGCTCCGGCTTCCTCACCTCGACGATGTTCAGGTGCAGCTCCGAGGCGGTGAAGTTCGCCAGCTTCTTGCGCAGCGTCTCGATGTCGGCGCCCTTCTTGCCGATGATCACGCCGGGGCGGGCGGTGTGGATCGTCACCCGGCACTTCTTGTGCGGGCGTTCGATGATGACCTTCGAGACCCCGGCCTGCTTGGCGTAGTCGCGGATGAAGTCGCGCATCCTGAGGTCTTCCAGAAGCAGGTTGCCGTAGTCCTTGCTGTCGGCGAACCAGCGGCTGTCCCAGGTGCGGTTGACCTGGAGGCGCATCCCGATGGGGTTGACCTTCTGTCCCATTACGCTTGCTCCCCGACGGTTTCTTCCACCTGCCGCACCTTGATGGTCAGCTCGCTGAAGGGTTTCATGATCTTGCCGAACCGGCCGCGCGCCCGCGGGCGGCCACGCTTCAGCGTGATGTTCTTGCCGACCCAGGCTTCGGCGACGACGAGCGCGTCGACGTCGAGACCGTGGTTATTCTCGGCGTTGGCGATGGCCGACTGGAGGCACTTCTTGACGTCGCCGGCGATGCGCTTCTTCGAGAAGGTGAGATCGGCCAGCGCCTTTTCCACCTTCTTGCCGCGGATCAGCGCCGCGACGAGGTTCAGCTTCTGCGGCGAGGTGCGCAGCATCTTCGCCTTGGCGAAGGCTTCGTTGTCGGCCACGCGGCGCGGATTCTTTTCCTTGCTCATGGCTTACTTCCTCTTGGCTTTCTTGTCGGCGGCATGACCGTAGTAGGTCCGCGTCGGCGAGTATTCACCGAACTTCTGGCCGATCATCTCCTCGGTGACGTTCACCGGGATATGCTTCTGGCCGTTGTAGACGGCGAAGGTGAGGCCGACGAACTGCGGCAGGATGGTGGAGCGGCGCGACCAGATCTTGATCACTTCCGACTTGCCCGAGGCATGCGCCCTTTCCGCCTTCTTCAGAAGGTAGGAATCGACGAAGGGGCCTTTCCAGATAGAACGCGACATGGATTACCGCCCTTTCTTCGCTTGGCGCGAGCGAACGATGAACTTGTCGGTCGCCTTGTTCTTGCGGGTCTTGTTGCCCTTGGTGCCCTTGCCCCAGGGGGTGACCGGATGGCGGCCGCCCGAGGTGCGGCCTTCGCCGCCGCCGTGCGGGTGGTCGATCGGGTTCATGGCGACACCGCGGACCGTCGGGCGTACGCCCATGTGCCGCTTGCGCCCCGCCTTGCCGAGGTTCTGGTTCGAATGGTCGGCGTTCGACACCGCGCCTACCGTCGCCATGCATTCCTGCCGCACCATGCGCAACTCGCCCGAGGAGAGGCGGATCTGGGCATAGCCGCCGTCACGGCCGACGAACTGCGCGTAGGTGCCCGCGGCGCGCGCGAGCTGGCCGCCCTTGCCGGGCTTCAGCTCGACATTGTGCACGATCGTGCCGATCGGCATGCCGGCGAAGGGCATCGCGTTGCCGGGCTTCACATCGGTCTTGGCGCCGGCAACGACGCTGTCGCCCACGGCCAGGCGCTGCGGCGCGAGGATATAGGCCTGCTCGCCGTCCTGGTATTTCACCAGCGCGATGAAGGCGGTGCGGTTGGGATCGTATTCGATCCGCTCGACCGTGGCCGGAACGTCGAACTTCCGGCGCTTGAAATCCACGATCCGGTAGAGGCGCTTGGCGCCCCCGCCCTTGTGCCACATCGTGACGCGCCCGGTGTTGTTCCGGCCGCCGGTCTTGATCAGCCCCTCGGTGAGGGCCTTGACCGGGCGACCTTTCCAAAGCTCCGAACGGTCGATCAGAACCAGCCCACGCTGGCCCGGCGTCGTCGGTTTGTACGACTTGAGTGCCATGCTCTCTGTCTTCCGTTGCTCTGGACCTGTCGGTCCGTTGGTTGCAGGGCCCCGGAGGTCCCCCAGTTCATAGGGCCCCGCAGGTCCCCGGTGGTCTTGCGCCGCGCGTGGGCCGGTCCGCAGATCCGGTTCCGGCAGTCCCGCCCGGGCACAAATGTCACGGCCCCGGAGACCCGGGGCCGCGAGATTCGGCGCCTTCTATCAGAGCCCCGAAGAGACGTCGATAGTGTTCCCCTCCTCGAGGGTCACATAGGCCTTCTTCACGTCGCTCCGCACGCCGGGACGGCCGCGGAACTTCTTCGCCTTGCCCTTGGTGATGACGGTATTGACCGCCTTCACCTTGACGCCGAAGACGGCTTCGACCGCGTCCTTGATCTGCGGCTTGGTCGCGTCCCTGGCCACCTGGAAGACGACCGCGCCGGCCTCCGAGGCCATTGTCGCCTTTTCGGTGATCACGGGCTTGACGATGACGTCGTAGTGTTCGGGTTTCACGCTCATTTCAGACGGGCCTCCAGAGCTTCGACACCCGCCTTCGTGATCACCAGCGTGTCACGCTTGAGGATGTCATAGACGTTCGCGCCCATCGAGGGCAGCACGTCGATGCCTTCGATGTTCGCGGCCGCACGGGCGAAGTTCTCGTTCACGTCGGCGCCGTCGATGATCAGCACGCGCTTCCAGCCAAGCTCCTTCGCCGCCTTGGCAAGGGTCTTGGTCTTGGCCTCCGTCATGTCGAGGCTGTCGAGGATCACCAGTTGCCCCGCCCCGGCCTTGGCCGAGAGCGCATGGCGAAGACCGAGCGCCCGGAACTTCTTGGGCAGGTCATGGGCGTGGCTGCGCGGGGTCGGGCCCTTGTAGGTACCGCCGTGACGGAAGATCGGCGCCTTGCGGGAACCGTGGCGGGCGCCGCCGGTGCCCTTCTGGCGATAGATCTTCTTCGTCGAATAGCTCACGTCCGACTTGCCCAGGACCGAATGGGTGCCGGCCTGCGCCTTGGCGCGCTGCCAGCGGACCACGCGATGCAGGATGTCGGCGCGCGGCTCGAGGCCGAACAGCGCTTCGTCCAGATCGATCGAGCCGGCCTTGCCGCCGTCAAGCTTGATCACGTCGAGTTTCATGCTTGCTCTCCTTCGGGCGCGGCGGCGGACTCTGCCGCGGGCCTGGCGGCCGACTTCAGCCCGGCGGGGCGGACGGCGTTCTCGGGCAGCGGCTTCTTCACCGCGTCCTTGATCGTCACCCAGCCGCCCTTGGAACCCGGAACCGAGCCCTTGACCATGATCAGCCCGCGGTCGCTGTCGGTGCGGACGACCTGGAGGTTCTGCGTGGTCACGCGGACCGCGCCGAGGTGGCCGGCCATCTTCTTGCCCTTGAACACCTTGCCCGGATCCTGGCACTGGCCGGTCGAACCGTGCGAGCGGTGGCTGATCGACACGCCGTGGCTGGCGCGCAGGCCGCCGAAGTTGTGCCGCTTCATGACACCGGCAAAGCCCTTGCCGATCGAGGTGCCGGCGATGTCGACAAACTGGCCCGCGAAATAATGGTCCGCGGTCAGCTCCTCGCCGACGCCGATCAGGTTGTCGGGGCTCACCCGGAACTCGGCGATCTTGCGTTTCGGCTCCACCTTCGCCTTGGCGAAATGGCCGCGCATCGCCGCCGTGGTCCGCTTGGCCTTGGCCGCGCCGGCGCCGAGCTGGACGGCGGTGTAGCCGTCCTTCTCGACCGTGCGCTGCGCCACGACCTGGCAGCCGTCGAGTTGCAGGACGGTGACCGGAACCTGCCGGCCGTCCTCGAGGAAGAGCCGGGTCATGCCCAGCTTCTTTGCGATCACTCCAGAGCGCAACATTTCCGGTGCCCTCCTCAGACCTTGATCTCGACGTCGACGCCGGCGGCGAGGTCGAGCTTCATCAGCGCGTCCACCGTCTGGGGCGTCGGATCGACGATGTCGAGAAGCCGCTTGTGGGTGCGGATTTCCCACTGGTCGCGCGACTTCTTGTCGATGTGCGGACCGCGCAGGACGGTGAACTTCTCGATCTTGTTCGGCAGCGGGATCGGCCCGCGGACCTGGGCGCCCGTGCGCTTGGCCGTGTTGACGATTTCCTGCGTGCTGGCATCGAGCACGCGGTAATCGAAGGCCTTGAGCCGGATGCGGATATTCTGACCAGTCATTTGTCTCGCCTCTTGCGGGGCATTCAGTCGAGAGGCAGACGGGGCCTCATGCCCCGCCTGCATCGAACCGCGTCATTTACTTCAGGATTTTCGAGACGACGCCGGCGCCGACGGTGCGGCCGCCTTCGCGGATGGCGAAGCGCAGCTTCTCCTCCATCGCGATCGGGGCGATCAGCTCGACCTCGAACTTCAGGTTGTCGCCCGGCATCACCATCTCGGTCCCCTCGGGAAGCTTCACCGTCCCGGTCACGTCCGTCGTGCGGAAGTAGAACTGCGGACGGTAGTTGGCGAAGAACGGCGTGTGCCGCCCGCCCTCTTCCTTGGTCAGGATGTAGGCCTCCGCCTCGAAGTTGGTGTGCGGCTTCACCGAGCCCGGCTTGCACAGCACCTGGCCGCGCTCCACCGCATCCCGGTCGATCCCGCGCAGCAGCGCCCCGATGTTGTCGCCCGCCTCGCCGCGGTCCAGAAGCTTGCGGAACATCTCCACGCCCGTGCAGGTCGACTTCTGCGTCGGCCGGATGCCCACGATCTCAACCTCGTCGCCGACGTTGATCACCCCGCGCTCGACCCGGCCGGTCACCACCGTCCCCCGGCCCGAGATCGAGAACACGTCCTCGATCGGCATCAGGAACGGCTGGTCGATCGGACGGTCCGGCGTCGGGATGTAGGTGTCGACCGCCTCCATCAGCGCCCGGATCGACGACTCCCCGATCTCGGGGCGCTCGCCGATCAGCGCCTGGTGCGCCGAGCCCTTGATGATCGGTATGTCGTCGCCGGGGAAGTCGTAGGACGACAGAAGCTCCCGAAGCTCCATCTCCACAAGCTCGATCAGCTCCTCGTCGTCCACAAGGTCGATCTTGTTCATGTAGACAACCAGCGCCGGAACCCCAACCTGGCGCGCCAGAAGAATGTGCTCCCGCGTCTGCGGCATCGGACCGTCCGACGCCGCGCACACCAGGATCGCCCCGTCCATCTGCGCCGCGCCCGTGATCATGTTCTTCACATAGTCCGCGTGCCCGGGGCAGTCGACATGCGCATAGTGCCGCGCAGGCGTCTCGTATTCAACATGGCTCGTCGAGATCGTGATCCCGCGCGCCTTCTCCTCAGGCGCGTTGTCGATCTGGTCATAGGCCTTGAAGTCGCCGTAGTACTTCGTGATCGCCGCCGTCAGCGTCGTCTTGCCGTGGTCAACGTGGCCGATCGTGCCAACGTTCACATGCGGTTTCGTCCGTTCAAACTTTGCCTTTGCCATCGTGGCCTCCTGTTTCGGGTGGCGGGGTGAACCCCGCCCTACGGGTTATGGGCAGGGCGGGGTTCACCCCGCCTTCCCGTCATGCATATTTCTTCTGGATCTCGTCCGAGATGTTCTGCGGCACGGCCTCGTAGTGGTCGAACTGCATCGTGAACACCGCGCGGCCCGACGACATCGAGCGCAGGTTGTTGATGTAGCCGAACATGTTGGCGAGCGGCACGAAGGCGTTGATCACGTTCGCGTTGCCGCGGGTGTCCTGTCCCTGCACCATGCCGCGGCGCGACGTCAGGTCGCCGATGATGCCGCCGGTGTATTCCTCCGGCGTCACCACCTCGACCTTCATGATCGGCTCGAGAAGCTTGGCGCCGGCCTTCTTCAGGCCCTCGCGCATCGCCGCGCGGGACGCGATCTCGAACGCCAGGACCGAGGAGTCGACGTCGTGGAACGCGCCGTCGATCAGCGCCACCTTGAAGTCGATCACCGGGAAGCCGGCCAGCGGACCGGAGTCCATGACCGACTTGATGCCCTTCTCGACGCCGGGGACGTATTCCTTCGGCACCGCGCCGCCGACGATCTTCGATTCGAAGCTGTAGCCCACGCCCGGCTCCACCGGGGTGATCACCAGCTTGACGCGGGCGAACTGGCCGGTGCCGCCGGTCTGCTTCTTGTGGGTGTAGTCGATCTCGGCCTCGCGCGAGATCGTCTCGCGGTAGGCCACCTGCGGGGCGCCGATGTTCGCCTCGACCTTGAACTCCCGCTTCATGCGGTCGACGAGGATGTCGAGGTGAAGTTCGCCCATGCCCTTCATGATGGTCTGGCCGGATTCGATGTCGGTCTCGACGCGGAACGACGGATCCTCGGCGGCAAGACGTTGCAGCGCCAGCGCCATCTTCTCCTGGTCGGCCTTCGACTTCGGCTCGACGGCGATCTCGATCACCGGCTCGGGGAAGGTCATGGTTTCCAGCACGACCGGCTTGGACGGATCGCAGAGCGTGTCGCCGGTGGTGGTCTCCTTGAGGCCGGCCAGCGCGATGATGTCGCCCGCGAAGGCCTCGTCGATCTCTTCCCGGTTGATGGCGTGCATCATCATCATCCGGCCGACGCGCTCGCGCTTGCCCTTCGTGGAGTTCATCATCTGGTCGCCCTTCTTGAGCTGACCGGAATAGATGCGGGTGAACGTCAGCGAGCCGACGAACGGGTCGTTCATGATCTTGAACGCCAGCGCCGAGAACGGCGAGGCATCGTCCGCCGGGCGCTCGATGTTGCGCTCCTCGCTCTCGTCATCGGGGGCGAAGCCCTTCAGGACCGGAACGTCGACCGGCGAGGGCAGGAAGTCGATGACCGCGTTCAGAAGCGGCTGGACACCCTTGTTCTTGAAGGACGAGCCCGCCATGACGGGAAAGAACGTCAGCGACAGCGTGCCCTTGCGGATCAGCGCGCGCAGCGTGTCCACATCCGGCTCGTTGCCCTCGAGATAGGCTTCCATCGCCGCGTCGTCGAGATCGACGGCAAGTTCGATCATCTTGCCGCGCCATTCCTCGGCAAGATCCTTCATGTCGTCGCGGATCGGCTGGCGGACCCAGCTCGCGCCGAGGTCTTCGCCCTTCCAGACCCACTCTTCCATCTTGATCAGGTCGACGATGCCTTCCAGCTTGTCCTCGGCGCCGATCGGCAGGGCGACCGGGCAGGGAGTGCCACCGGTGCGCTCCTTGATCATCTTCACGCAGTTGAAGAAGTCGGCGCCGATCTTGTCCATCTTGTTGACGAAGACGATCCGCGGAACCTTGTAGCGGTCGGCCTGGCGCCAGACGGTCTCGGTCTGCGGCTCGACGCCGGCATTGGCATCGAGAAGGCAGATCGCGCCGTCGAGAACCGCGAGCGAGCGCTCCACCTCGATGGTGAAGTCGACGTGGCCGGGGGTGTCGATGATGTTGAAGCGGTATTTCGTCTCCGACGCGCCGTCGGAGGACGGATCCTCCTGCCGCTGCCAGAAGGTGGTGGTGGCAGCGGAGGTGATGGTGATGCCGCGCTCCTGCTCCTGCTCCATCCAGTCCATCGTCGCGGCGCCGTCGTGGACTTCGCCGAGCTTGTGGGACTTGCCGGTGTAGAACAGGATCCGCTCGGTCGTGGTGGTCTTGCCCGCGTCGATATGGGCCATGATCCCGAAGTTGCGGTATCGGTTGAGGGGATAAGCGCGTGCCATCGTGTTCGTCCTCGCTGCCGCCGGATTACCAGCGGTAATGGCTGAACGCCTTGTTGGCGTCGGCCATCTTGTGGGTGTCTTCGCGTTTCTTGACCGCGGTGCCGCGGCCGTTGACGGCATCGGCCAGTTCGGCGGCCAGACGTTC
Organism: Paracoccaceae bacterium; assembly: GCA_039808285.1. Lineage (GTDB taxonomy): Bacteria > Pseudomonadota > Alphaproteobacteria > Rhodobacterales > Rhodobacteraceae > Albidovulum. Next base: position 7,526 of record JBDHSQ010000014.1, on the reverse strand, counting down.
TTCCATCGTGTTCTCGTTGCGGTTCTTGGCCGCGGTGATCAGCCAGCGGATCGCCAGCGCCTCGCGGCGCTCGGGGCGGACCTCGACCGGAACCTGGTAGGTCGCGCCGCCGACCCGGCGGGAGCGGACCTCGAGCGAGGGCTTCACGTTGTCGAGCGCCTCGTGGAAGCATTCGACGGGCGACCGCTTCAGGCGGCTTTCGACGCGGTCGAGCGCGTTGTAGACGATGCGCTCGGCGACCGACTTCTTGCCGTCGACCATCAGGTTGTTCATGAACTTCGTCAGAACCCGGTCGCCATACTTGGCGTCGGGCAGGACTTCGCGCTTTTCGGCGGCGTGACGGCGAGACATCTGCTGATCTCCTTATTTCGGACGCTTCGCGCCGTATTTCGAGCGGCGCTGACGGCGATCTTTGACACCCTGGGTGTCAAGGACACCGCGCAGGATGTGATAACGGACGCCCGGAAGGTCTTTCACCCGGCCGCCACGGATCAGCACGACCGAGTGTTCCTGGAGGTTGTGCTTCTCGCCGGGGATGTAGCTGATCACCTCGAACCCGTTGGTCAGGCGCACCTTGGCCACCTTCCGCATGGCCGAGTTCGGCTTCTTCGGCGTGGTGGTGTAGACGCGGGTGCAGACCCCGCGCTTCTGCGGGCAGGATTCCAGGTGTTGCGACTTGGATTTCTGCGGCTTCGCTTCCCGGGGCTTCCGGATCAGCTGTTGGATCGTCGGCATTAACTCTCGCCCTATCTTGCAACCCGATCGACGCTCGCCCGTCAGCGACGTTCCCGGGGGCTTTCACACGGTGACGTGCCCTGCGCGTCCGCAAAACACCAAAACCGCATTCGTCCCCTTCGCGGGGGCGACGCGGTGGAATTCCAGAGGATCGGGGCGCAGGCGCCCGGATCGTGACCACTTCCATACTGATACCCGGACACGCGAGAACCCTCGCGAGCCCGAGTGGGCGCCGTATAGGGGGAGTCGCGGGGGTTGTCAACACGGGCTTACCGCCCCGCGCGGCGTCCGAACAGCAGCCGGTGAAGGGCCAGCGCGAGGGCGAGGACGAGAAGGACGGCGAACACCGTGTCCGACAGGAAATGCCGCCCCGTGGCCAGCCGCAGCGCCAGCCCCGCCGCGGGCAGGAGCGTGCCGGCCGCAGCATAGGCCGCGAAGGCCCAGCGCGGCAGGGCGCGGTGGGCGCGCGGCGCAAGAACGAGGAAGGCGAGCGCGAGCACCGCCGCGGCCGACCCCTCTCCCGACACGAAGGAGCAGTTGGAGGCGCACTGGTCGGCCGGCAGCCAGGCCGGGGTGAAGGCGGCCGCGCCGCCGAACTCTGCCACGTCGACCGGGCGCGCCCGGCCCCAGTATTCCTTGAGGATGCCGTTCACCAGAAGGATCGGGCCGAGCAGGTAGAGAAGGAAGATGAACCCCGCCTCGCGCGCGCCGGTCCCGCCGATCGGGTGCCCGGCCGCCGAGAGGAAAAGCGCGAGGGCCGACATGAGGAAAGTGGCGATCGACAGGTTCCAGATGCCGTTGCGAAGTCCTTCGACCCAGGGGATGCGGGCCATCCAGAAGCCGTCTCCGGGCCGGTAGAACCAGCCGGACACGGTCAGATCGAGCCGTGGGAACGCCACGAAGACCGCAAGCGCCGCAAGGGTCAGAAGCCCCAGGCCGATGGCGACCGCACGATGGTCAACGCGCGGCATTGGCGCAGTCCGCGGTCACGCGCCAGGCGGCGATCGACCGCCTGGAATAGGCCCCCGCCGCGGTCGCGAACCGGGCGACGGGCGGGCCGGAGGCGCAGGACGGTGCGCTGTCGGCCACCAGAAGCACCGGCATCGGTCCGCCATCCAGCGGATAGGTCTGTTCGTAATAGTTCTGCGGCCGGCCCGCGGGCGCGGGCGCAGCAAAGACAAGGCCCGAGGCACGGCCGGTGTAGAAGAGATCGGCGAGGATGTCGCGATCCTTCGCGGCGACGGTCGAAAGCCCCTGCCCCTCTGCCGCAGCGATGATCTGCCGGCTGAGATCGCCCCGGCCGAGGTAGCGCGCCAGAAGCGGCTCGCCGTCGCGCAGCGGCCAGGGCGCAAGCACGGCGCAAAGCGGCAGGAGGACCGAGACCGCCCCGTTGATCGCGGCCGAGACGGGCAGGAGCCGCGGCGCGCGTGCGTGCATGACCGCGACCGCCAGCACGGTGCCGGCGAAATAGGCGGCCACCGCCCAGTTGGCATAGGCCTTGTCGAGAAGTGCCTGCACCGAGACCATCAGAAGTGCGGGCGCGGAAAGGAGCGCGAGCGCGCGCAGCCTCGCCTGCCCCGGCCGGGCATAACCCCAGAGGATCGCAGCGAAGACCAGGGGCCCCGCGACCGCGAACTGCGCGAGCAGGAATTCCGCAAGGCCCGGGAGGTTCAGGCCCGCAAGCCAGCTTTCCCCGCGGATCCAGCCGACGTTGTCCATCGTGTGTTCGAACGTGGCGAGCTTGTTGGCGCGGTTCCACAGAAGATTCGGGAGAATGGTCGCGCCGAAGGCGGCCAGAAGAACGAGCCAGCCGCGTACTGCAAGCCGGACGGATGGCACGAAGGCGGCGGCGAGCCCCGCGCCGATCAGGAAGTAGGCACCCGCGTATTTTGCCAGGAACGCGAGGCCCGCCAGCACGCCGGCAAGGACCGCGGCACCGGTCCGCCCGCTCTCGGCCGCGCGCAGATAGATCAGGATCGCGCCCGCGAAGAACGGCGCCATCACCGTGTCGGTCGAGATCAGGAGCGAGCCGAGCGCCGCCATCGGCAGGGTGAGGTAGGTCACCGCCGCCCAGACCGCGGCCCGCGCGTCCAGAAGCCGCGCTGCCACCGCGCCGACGATCAGCGCCGCCGCCCCGTGAAGGATCGCGCCGGGCAGGCGCACGACAAAGGGCGCATCGCTGCCCAGAAGCTCCGTCACGCCGCGGATCAGCCAGGCGATGAGCGGCGGCTTGGAGTAGTAGCCGAGGTCGAGGCTCTGCCCCCAGAGCCAGTACTGGCTCTCGTCGACGAAGAGGTCGGTGCGATCGAACGCCAGCGCCGCGATCCGCGCCGCCGTCACCGCCGCGACCACCGCCGCGGCGGGGCCGAGCCAGCCCCTAGCCAAGCCGGTTCTCCCGCTGCTCGCGGGAGATGAGCACGAGGTTGCGCAGGTAGATGAAGACACCGAGCGACTGGCCGAGGATGAAGACCGGATCGCGCCGGTAGACCGCGTAGGCCAGAAGGATCACCCCGCCCGCAAGCGAGAAATACCAGAAGACCACCGGCATCACCGACTTGCGCGCCCGCTCCGAGGCGATCCACTGGACAAGGAAGCGGCCGGTGAACATGAGCTGGCCGAAAAGCCCGAAGGCGACCCACCAGAACTCCGTCCAGCTTTCGACGTGAAGGATCGCAAACAGCCGGTCCATGCTCAGCCTCGCGGCGCCTCCGTCGGGCGCGACTTCTTCTTCCGCCGGATCAGCCACATCACGCCGAGAAGGTCGATCGCGCCGACGAAGCCGCGCTGGAGGTTGTTGTAGTTCGACCGGCCGGCATGGCGCGGGGCATGGGCAACATCGACATGCGCCACCTCCCATCCGTCGCGGGCGAAAAGCGCGGGCAGGTAGCGGTGCATGTGGTTGAAGAAGGGCAGCCGCAGGAACGCCTCGCGCCGGAAGGCCTTGAGCCCGCAGCCGGTGTCGCGGGTGCCGTCCTTCAGCGCCCGCGAGCGGATCCCGTTGGCAAGGCGCGAGGCGAGCCGCTTCGACAGCGTGTCCTGCCGCCCGACCCTCTGCCCCGCCACCAGCCCGACCCGCCCGGCGCCCGGCACAAGCAGCGGGGCCAGCAGCTTCGGAAGTTCCGACGGCGGGTTCTGCCCGTCGGCGTCGAGCGTGCAGACGATCGCCCCCCCGGCGGCCAGAACGCCGGAGTGGACGGCCGCGCTTTGCCCGCCCGAGACATCGTGGCGGATCAGGCGCAGGCCGGGATGGCCCTGCATCCGGGCGCGGACGGTCTCGGCCGTGGTGTCGGTGGAGCCGTCGTCGACGACCAGCACCTCGTAATCGCCATGCGCCGCCAGGGCGGCGTCGATACCGTCGAGCAGCATGGGCAGGTTGCCGGCCTCGTTCTTCGCCGGAATGACGATGGAGATGGTGACCATGCGGGCCTGCTTCCCGGTCCTCGCGCTGCCATTTCACGCCCGGCGGTCCTACTGCACGCCGGGCAGGTTGTAAATGTGCGCCTCAGCGGAGCCGGGGCAGCGGCCGGTCGGACATCGCGCCGGGCCGGCCCAGCCGGCGTTCGCGGTGGAAGCTGTAGATGCCGGTCAGGACGACGATCACGGCGCCGAGAAGCGTCAGCCCGTCGGGCAACTGGCCGAAGGCCGCCCAGCCGAGCCCGATCGCCACCACGAGCGCCACGTAGCGGAAGGGCGCCACATGTCCGATGTCGCCCACCCGCATCGCCACCACGATCATCAGATAGCCGGCGATGAGGCAGGCCGCCGCCAGTCCGAGAAGGAATGCCACCCGCGGCGCCATCACGCCCCAGCCCTCGGCCGGCAGCAGGACGGCGGCCGTCACGGTGACCGCAACCGCGGCAGCGACCGCGACGGTGACGGATGGCATGGCACTCGACATCCGCCGGGTGGCGAGATCGCGCAGGACGACGCACCCGACGGACGCCAGCCCCATCAGTGCCCAGCGGTCGAACCCCTCGGTCCCCGGCCGGACGATGAGAAGAACCCCGGCGAGGCCGAAGAGAATCGCCAGAAGCCGGCGCCATCCGATCGGTTCGTGCAGGAAGAGGGCCGCGGCCAGCGTCACCGCCAGCGGCAGGAACTGCATGATCGCCGAAATGTTGGCGAGCGGCATGTGGCTGAGCGCGGTGAGGAAGGTCAGCGTGCCGCCCACCTCTCCCAGGGTGCGCAGGATCAGCCATTTGCGGTCGCCCGGCTCGACCGAGATGCGCAGGCCGCCCATGCGCAGGGCGATCACGATCAGGGCCGCAGTGCACAGGATGCCGCGCAGGAAGATCGCCTGATAGAGCGGCAGCGTCTCGGTCACCGCCTTCATGCAGGCGTCGTTGACGGTGAAGGCCGTCATTGCCACGCTCATGAAAAGCGCGCCTCGGGCGTTGTCTGACTGCGGCATCCGGCTCTCCTGCGGAGGGGGTCCGGCAGAAGCGGACACGGGCTTTGTGACCCGGACCCGCGCAAAAGGAAACCCCCGCCGAAGCGGGGGTTCCGGCTGGCCGGCACCGGGCGGGGCCGATCAGCCCTCGCGGCTTTCGTAGGTGTCGACCAGCCCGCTGTCGGCGTCGATCTCGATCACGTCGTCCAGCACGGTTTCCGAGGGCGCCGCCAGGGCCGCGGCGCGCTCGGCCTCGGCCTTGCGCTGTTCGATGACCTTCTGGTCGCGGTCGTGGGCAAGCTTGCGCACCCGCATCGTCGCCCCGCCGGTGCCCGCCGGGATCAGGCGGCCGACGATCACGTTCTCCTTCAGGCCGACGAGCGTGTCGCGCTTGCCCTGCACGGCGGCCTCGGTGAGCACGCGCGTGGTTTCCTGGAACGAGGCCGCAGAGATGAACGACCGGGTCTGGAGCGAGGCCTTGGTGATGCCGAGAAGCACGGGTTCCCCCGCCGCCGGCCGGCCGCCGCGGGCGAGCGCCTTCTGGTTCTCTTCGTCGAACTCCGCCTTGTCGACGTGTTCTCCCTTCAGAAGCGTGGTCTCGCCCGAGTCGAGGATCTCGATCTTCTGAAGCATCTGGCGGACGATCACCTCGATGTGCTTGTCGTTGATCTTCACGCCTTGCAGGCGATAGACGTCCTGGACCTCGTCGATGAGATAGGCGGCCAGCGCCTCGATCCCCATGATCCGCAGGATGTCGTGCGGCGCGGGGTTGCCGTCCATGATGTAGTCACCCTTCTGCACGAAGTCGCCTTCCTGCACCGGGATGTGCTTGCCCTTCGGCACCATGTATTCGACCGGCTGGATCGTCTCGTCGGTCGGCTCGATGGTGATCCGGCGCTTGTTCTTGTAGTCCTTGCCGAAGCGCACATAGCCGTCGATCTCGGCGATGATCGCATGGTCCTTCGGGCGACGGGCCTCGAAGAGTTCCGCCACGCGGGGCAGGCCCCCGGTGATGTCCTTGGTCTTGGCGCCTTCGCGCGGGATTCGCGCGACGACGTCGCCCGCCCGGATCTCCTGGCCGTCCTCGACCGACAGGATCGCGTCGACCGACATCGGGTAGCTGACCGGGTTGCCCTGGTCGTTGCGCACCGGCTCTCCCGAGGCCGGGTCCATGATGATGATCTCGGGCTTGAGATCGCTGCCACGCGGCGCGGTGCGCCAGTCGGTGACGATCTTCTGGGTCATGCCGGTGGCTTCGTCGGTATCGTCGCGGACCGAGATGCCGGAGAGGAGGTCGACGAACTTCGCCACGCCCGCCTTCTCGGCGATGATCGGCAGGGTGTAGGGATCCCACTCGAACAGCTTGGTGCCGCGCTTGACGGCCTGGCCGTCCTTGACGTGGATCTTCGCACCGTAGCTGACCTTGTGGCTCGCCCGTTCCTGGCCGGCGTCGTCGATGATGGCGACCTGCATGTTGCGCCCGGTCACGATCTGCTCGCCATTGGCGTTTTCCAGCAGGCTCGGGTTGCGGAACTCGACACGGCCCTCCTGGCTCGCTTCCAGGAAGGACTGCTGGCCGCCCTGCGCGATGCCGCCGATGTGGAAGGTGCGCATGGTCAACTGCGTGCCGGGTTCGCCGATCGACTGGGCGGCGATGATGCCCACCGCCTCGCCGATGTTGACGAGCGTGCCGCGCGCGAGGTCACGGCCGTAGCACATGGCGCAGACGCCTTCCTCGGCCTCGCAGGTCAGCGCCGAGCGGATGCGGACCGATTGCACGCCCGCGGCCTCGACGGCCTCGGACTTGCGCTCGTCGATCAACTCGTTCTTGCGGACGATGACCTCGTCCGTACCCGGAACCACGATGTCGTCCGCCGAAACCCGGCCGAGGATGCGTTCGGCCAGGGGCGCCACGACCTCGCCGTCGTTGACCGCGGCAGAGGCCGTGATCGCGCGTTCGGTGCCGCAGTCGGGCATCCGCACGATGCAGTCCTGCGCCACATCGACCAGACGGCGGGTCAGATAGCCCGAGTTCGCCGTCTTGAGTGCGGTGTCGGCAAGGCCCTTCCGCGCGCCGTGGGTCGAGTTGAAGTATTCAAGGACGGTCAGACCCTCCTTGAAGTTCGAGATGATCGGCGTCTCGATGATCTCGCCGGACGGCTTGGCCATCAGGCCGCGCATGCCGCCGAGCTGCTTCATCTGGGCAGGCGAACCCCGCGCACCGGAGTGCGACATCATGTAGACGGAATTCGGCTCCTTCTCGGCGCCGGCGTCGTCGAGGCGCATCGCCGAGATTTCCTTCATCATCTCGCCCGCGACGGCGTCCGAGCATTTCGACCAGGCATCGACGACCTTGTTGTATTTCTCACCCTGGGTGATCAGGCCGTCCATGTATTGCTGT
>JBDHSQ010000013.1:0-42995 GCA_039808285.1 Paracoccaceae bacterium | reverse complement strand
GTGGGCATCGAACGTGCGACACCCTTCAGCCCCGCCCGGTAACCCGGCGCGAGATGGGCATTCGCCGCGAGCACCGCGAGACTGTCGGAGGGCGCGACATAGATGCCGCGGCCCAGCACCATGTTGCGGTCGCCGTCCCCGTCCGAGGCGGCGCCGAAGTCGGGCGCATCGGCGGCGAACATCCGCGCCATCAGATCGTGCGCCCAGGTCGGGTTCGGGTCGGGGTGCATGCCGCCGAAATCCGGCAGGGGCGCGGCATTGACGACCGTGCCCGGGGCCGCGCCGAGGCGGTTCTCGAGGATGTCCTGCGCATAGGGGCCGGTCACCGCGTTCATCGCATCGAACCGCATCCGGAAGCCGCCTTCGAACATCGCGCGGATCTTCGGGAAATCGAAGAGCGTCTCCATCAGCGCGGCATAGTCCGCGACCGGGTCGACGACAGAAACCTCCATCCCGCCAATCTGTTGCCGGCCGATCCTGTCGAGATCGACATCCGGCTCGTCGGCGATGCGATATGCCTCGATCGCTTCGGTGCGGGCGAAGATCGCCTCGGTCAACGCCTCGGGCGCGGGGCCGCCGTTCGCGATGTTGAACTTGATCCCGAAGTCCTCGTCCGGCCCGCCGGGGTTGTGCGAGGCCGACAGGATGATGCCGCCGTCCGTCCGGTTCAGCCGGATCAGGTGCGAGGCCGCCGGCGTGGACAGGAGCCCGCCCCGGCCGACGATGACCGCCCGCGCGCCGTTCGCCGCCGCCATCTTCAGGATCACCTGCACGGCCCGGTCGTTGAAATAGCGTCCGTCGCCGCCCAGAACATAGGCCTTGCCCCCGGCCCCGCCGCTGGCGTCGAACACAGACTGCACGAAGTTTTCCAGATAACCCTCTGACATGAAGACCTTCGTCTTCTTCCTCAGGCCGGACGTCCCGGGCTTCTGTCCGGAGAAGGGCCTTGTTCTCACGCGCATCACTCGCTCCTCAGGTCAGACTCGTCACCCAGAGGATCGTCGCGTCCTCCGGGCTCAGGGAAATCACGTTGTGCCCCATCGAGGCATCGTAATAGGCGCTGTCGCCGCGGCGCAGCTCGACCGGTTCGTAGAACTCGGTATAGAGCCTGACGACGCCGGTCAGCACATAGAGGAATTCCTCGCCGTCGTGGCGCACCCAGCCGCCGAATTCCTCGAGCTTGCGGGCGCGGATGCGGGCGGTGTAGGGCAGCATCTGCTTGCCGCGGAGCGTGCCCGCCAGAAGCCGGTGCTCGTAGGTCGCGGTCGCCTGCGCCTGCCCCTCGTGGGCATTGGTCACCGCCATCCGGCCCGAGACCTGCGGCCGCGACGGCGGGGTGAAGAGCTGCGGCACCGAGATCGAAAGCCCTTCCGCCAGCTTCTTCAGCGCCTCGTAGGTGGGCGACATCTGGCCGTTCTCGATCTTGGAGAGCGTCGAGCGGGCGAGCCGCGCCTCGCGCGCCGCCTGCTCCAGCGTCCAGCCGCGCGCCTTCCTGAGTTCGCGCACCCGACGGCCGAGATCGAGCGGCTCGGCCGGTTCCTCCGGCCCGCTGCCGGCGCGGGCGATGCGGATCAGTCCGATGGGGTCGCCGATGGAGTTGATGTCGCTCATCTGTCCGGTCCTGCACAGGCTCCGGTGCATTAACGCCATTCCGGCGCGCCTTGCAACGGCGGGGTGGGAGGCGTAGCCAAGGCCCATGCTGTCCCTGACCGATCCCGCGCCCGTCGCGCCCTGCCCCGCACCCTTCAACCTCGCCCGCCATGTGCTTGCGGCGGCCGAGGCGCGCCCCGATCACGTGGCGCTTCAGATCGTGGGGCCCGCGGGCGCGGAACGCTGGAGCTACGGGCGGCTTTCGGCTGCGGTGCGCGGCGTGGCGACGGGGCTTGCCGCGCGGGGGCTGAAACCCGGCGACCGCGTCCTTCTGCGCCTCGGCAATGGCGTGGCCTTCCCGCTCGGCTTCCTCGGCGCGGTGGCGGGCGGCTTCGTGCCGGTGCCGACCGCGGCGGGGCTGACGGCCGGCGAGGTTGCGCGGCTTTGCGAGGTGATCCGCCCCTCGCTCATCGTCGCGGGCGCGGGCGTTGCGCTGCCCGAGGCGCCGCCCTGCCCGGTGCTGCCCGAGGGTGTTCTGCGCGGATTCGAGGGGCTGGCGGAAGCGGGCTGGGCGATGGGCGATCCCGACCGGCTCGGCTACATCGTCCTCACCTCCGGCACCTCGGGCAGCCCCCGGGCGGTGGCCCACGCCCACCGCGCGGTCTGGGCGCGGCGGATGATGCGCGACGGCTGGCTCGGCCTTGGCCCGGACGACCGGCTGATGCATGCCGGCGCGCTCAACTGGACCTATACGCTCGGCGCCGGCCTTTTCGATCCCTGGGTCGCGGGCGCGACCGCGATCATCCTCGCCGATGGCGTGTCAGCCGACCAGATCCCGCTTCTGGCCCGCCGTTTCGACGCGACGCTTCTCGCTGCGGTTCCGGGGATTTATCGACGCATCCTCGAGCGGAACCCGAAACTTTCCCTGCCGCGGCTCCGGCACGGTCTCTCGGCCGGGGAAAAGCTGCCGCCGGCGATCCGGCAGCGCTGGCGGGAAGCGACGGGCACCGACCTGCACGAGGCGATGGGGCTCTCGGAATGCTCGACCTTCCTTTCCTCCTCGCCGGCCCGGCCCGCGCCCGAGGGCGCCACCGGCCATGCGCAGCCCGGCCGGCGCATCGCGGTGCTGGGCGCCGGCGGCGCGCCGGTGCCGCGGGGCGAACCCGGCATCCTCGCGGTGCACCGGAGCGACCCCGGCCTCTGCCTCGGCATCTTCGAGGGCGAAACGATCCGGCCCGTCACCGGCGACTGGTTCCAGACCGGCGACATGGTGGTGATGGCCGAGGACGGCGCGATCACCAGCCTCGGCCGCGCCGACGACATGCTGAACGCCGGGGGCTTCCGCGTCTCGCCGGCCGAGATCGAGGCGGCGATGGCCGCCTGCCCCGGCGTGACGGCAAGCGCGGCGGTGGAACTGCCGGTGAAGGACGACGTTTCCGTCATCGCGCTCTTCTACACCGGCGCGGCGGAGGAGGACGCGCTGGCCGCCCATGCCGGGGCCCATCTGGCGCGCTACAAGCAGCCCCGGCTCTACCTCCGCCGCGCGGCGATCCCGGTCACCGCCAACGGCAAGGTCAACCGCCGCTCGCTACGTGAAGAATGGAAGGCAACCAGATGATCCGGCTCGACATCATCTCCGATATCGCCTGCCCGTGGTGCTATCTCGGCAAGGCCCATCTCGACCGCGCGCTCGAGGCCCGTCCCGATCATCCCTTCGCCATCGAATGGCATCCGTTCCAGCTCGACCCCGACCTGCCGCGGGAGGGCGTGGACCGGCGCGCCTACATGGAGGCGAAGTTCGGCGGGCCGGAAGGCGTGGCCCGCGTCCACCGGCCGCTTCTCGACCAGGCGAAGGCCGCGGGGGTGGAACTGAACCTCGAGGCGATCGCGCGCCGCCCCAACACGCTCGACGCGCACCGGCTGATCCACTGGGCGGGGCTCGAGGGGCGGCAGTCGGCGGTGGTCTCGGCGCTCTTCCGCGCCTACTGGCGCGACGGGCGCGATGTGGGCGCGGCGGAAACGCTCGCCGACATCGCCGGCGAGGCGGGGCTCGACCGCGCGATGATCCGCCGCCTGCTGGCGACGGATGGCGACATCGACGAGATCCGCGCCCGCGAGGCCCATTCCCGGGAGCGCGGGGTGAACGCGGTGCCGACCTTCATCATCGCCGACCGCCATGCGGTGCAGGGCGCGCAGCCGGCCGAGACCTGGGGGCGGATCATCGAGGAAATTTCCGCGAAGCTGAAGGGAGCCGACGATGTTTGATGCCCGGCGGGCACCGGTCCGGCGCCTGCCGGCCGGCGAATTCACCGGGATGCTGGCGCTCCTCTTCGCCACCGTCGCCTTTTCGATCGACGCCATGCTGCCCGCGCTGCCGGCGATCGCCGCCGAGCTGTCGCCGGGGGCGGTCAACAACGCCCAGCTCGTCCTCTCCGCCTTCGTGCTCGGCATGGGGCTCGGCACCCTCTTCGTCGGGCCGATTTCCGACGCCGCCGGCCGCAAGGTCACGGTCGCCGGCGGCGCGGTGCTCTATGTCGCGGGATCGCTGCTGGCGCTCTATGCGCGCCAGCTCGAATTCCTGCTGCTGGCGCGGCTTTTGCAGGGCGTCGGCGCCTCGGCGCCGCGGGTCGCGGGCATGGCGCTGGTGCGCGATCTCTACGCCGGGCGCGAGATGGCGCGGATCATGTCCTTCGTGATGATGGTCTTCATGGTCGTCCCGGCGCTGGCCCCGCTGATCGGCGCGGCGATCATCGCCGCCTTCGGCTGGCGCGCGATCTTCCTCGCCTATGTCCTCTTCGCCTTCGTCTCGCTTTCGTGGCTGATGCTCCGGCAGGCCGAGACGCTGGCGCCCGAGGACCGCCGTCCGCTCACCCCCGGCAACCTCTGGTCGGACTTCAGCGAGGTGGTCGCCGGCGCCGACGTCCGCGTCTACATCGTCGTCATGTCGCTCGGCTTCGGGCAGATGTTCTCGCTCCTCTCCACGATCCAGCCGATCTTCGACGAGACCTACGGGATGGCGGCGAGCTTTCCCCTCTGGTTCGCCGGCATCGCCGCGGTTTCGGCCAGCGCCTCCTTCATCAACTCGCGGCTGGTCATGCGGGTGGGGATGCGGCGGATGGCGACGCTCGCCTATGCCGGCGAGGGCGTGCTGTCGCTCGTGGCGCTGGCCTTGATCGGCTCCGGCCTCCTCGGAGGCACCGCGTCCTTCGTGGTGTTCTACGTCTGGGCGACGAGCGTCTTCTTCATCGCCGGGCTGACCTTCGGCAACCTCAACGCGCTTGCCATGCAGAAGCTCGGCCATGTCGCGGGCATGGCGACCTCGGTCATCACCGCCATCTCCACCGTCGCCGCGGCGCTGATCGCGGCGCCGGTCGGGCTCGCCTTCGACGGCACCGCGCTTCCCGCGATCATCGGCGCGGTGGTCTGCTCGTTCGTCTCGTTCTGGCTGATGCGGCGGAGCGAGCGGCTGTTCTGAGCCTCATGCCTGCGCCGGCTTCGCCGCCGCCTTCTCGGCAAGCTCGCGGGCGAGCGCGAAGGCGCCCTTGATCCGGTCGCTCTCGCGCGCCCAGTCGCGCTGGACGATGACCCTGTTGTCCTTGATCCGCGCCTGCCCCTGCTGCGCCTGAAGGAACTCCACCAACCCCTTGGGATTGGGGAACTTGTCGGCGTGGAACTGGATCGTCGCGCCCTTCGGCCCGGCATCTAGCCGGCCGATGCAGGCGCGCCGGCACATCGTCTTGATCCGCATCACGAGCAGAAGCGTGTTGACCTCCTTCGGCACCGGGCCGAAGCGGTCGATCAGCTCGGCCGCGAAGCCTTCAAGCTCCACCTTGGTGGTCAGCGAGGAGAGCCGGCGGTAGAGGCCGAGCCGGACGTCGAGGTCGGGCACGTAAGCGTCGGGGATCATCACCGGCACGCCGAGGTTGATCTGCGGCGACCACTGGCCGTCCTCGCCCGCCGGCGCCTCGAGGTCGCCCGCCTTGATCCGGGCGATCGTCTCCTCCAGCATCTGCTGGTAAAGCTCGTATCCCACCTCGTTGATATGGCCAGATTGTTCCTCGCCGAGGATGTTGCCGGCGCCGCGCAGGTCGAGGTCCTGCGACGCCAGCGAGAAGCCCGCGCCGAGGCTGTCGAGCGAGCCGAGGAGCCGCAGCCGCTTCTGCGCCGCCGGCGTCAGCGGCATCCGCGGCTTGGTCGTCAGGTAGCAGTAGGCGCGCAGCTTCGCCCGGCCTACCCGGCCGCGGATCTGGTAAAGCTGCGCCAGGCCGAACATGTCGGCGCGGTGGACAATCATGGTGTTGGCGGTGGGAATGTCGAGGCCGCTTTCAACGATCGTCGTGGCCAGCAGCACGTCATACCTGCCGTCGTAGAAGGCGTTCATCCGCTCGTCGAGATCGCCCGCCGCCATCTGGCCGTGGGCGATCACGTAGCTGACCTCCGGCACATGGGACTTGAGGAAGTCCTCGATCCCGGGCAGATCCTTGATGCGGGGCACGACGTAGAACGACTGCCCGCCGCGGTAGCGCTCGCGCAGGAGCGCCTCGCGGATCGTCACCGTGTCGAACTCGGAGACATAGGTGCGGATCGCCAGCCGGTCGACCGGCGGCGTGCCGATGATGCTGAGATCGCGGACACCCGTCAGCGACAGTTGCAGCGTGCGCGGGATCGGCGTCGCGGTCAGGGTCAGGACGTGAACCTCCGACCGCATCTCCTTCAGCCGCTCCTTGTGGCCGACGCCGAAATGCTGTTCCTCGTCAATGACAAGAAGGCCGAGGTTGCGAAACTTCACCCCCTTGGCCAGCACCGCATGGGTGCCGATGACGATGTCGACCGTGCCCCCGGCCAGCGCCTCGCGCGTCGCCTGCGCATCGCGCGCCGAAACGAAGCGCGACAGCGGCCGCACGCTGATCGCGGTGCCGCGGAAGCGTTCGGCGAAGGTCTTGAAATGCTGGCGGGCAAGCAGCGTGGTCGGCGCGATCACCGCCACCTGCACGCCCGACTGCGCCGCGACGAAGGCCGCCCGCATCGCCACCTCGGTCTTGCCGAAGCCGACGTCGCCGACGATCAGCCGGTCCATCGGCCGGCCCTCGGCGAGGTCGTCCAGCACCTCGTCGATCGCCGACATCTGGTCCTCGGTCTCGGCCCAGGGGAAACGGGCGGCGAAGGCGTCGTATTCGTGGTGCGGCGCCTCAAGGATCGGCGCCTTGCGCAAAAGCCGCTCTGCCGCCACCCGCATCAGCCGCTCCGCCATGAGGCGGATGCGTTCCTTGAGCCGCGCCTTCTTCGCCTGCCAGGCGCCGCCGCCGAGCTTGTCGAGCAGCCCCTCCTCGTGGCCGTAGCGGCTGAGCAGCTCGATGTTCTCGACCGGCAGGTAAAGCCGGTCGCCGCCGGCATATTCCAGCGCCACGCAATCGTGCGGCGCGCCGAGCGCGGTGATCGTCTCGAGCCCGGTGTAGCGGCCGACGCCGTGATCGACATGCACCACCAGATCGCCCGGCGAGAGCGACTGCGCCTCGGTCAGGAAGTTCTCGGCCTTCCGCCGTTTCTTCGCGCCGCGGATCAGCCGCTCGCCGAGCACGTCCTGCTCGGAGACGACGGTGAGGCCCGGCCCCTCGAACCCGTGCTCGAGCGCCCAGACGGCGAGGAAGACGCCGCCCTTGCCCTCCGGCACCGCGCGGATGTCGCGCACGGGCGTCGCGCCGTGCAGATCCTCGTCCTCCAGGAGCCCCTTGAGCCGCTCGCGCGCGCCCTCGGAATAGGAGGCGATCACCACCTGCCCGTCCGCGCGGCGCGCATTCACATGATCCGCAAGCGCACTGAAAAGGTTGACGTTCTCCAGTTGCCGCTCGGCCGAGAAGTTGCGCCCGATGCGCCCGCCCGCGTCCAGCACGCCGGGTCCGGTGGCCTGCGGCAGGGCGACGAGCCGGATCACCCGGTGCCCGGCCACGGCCGCCTCCCAGGCGGCGTCGTCGAGGTAGAGCAGCCCCGGCGGGCAGGGCTTGTAGACCGAATCGAGCCGGTCCTTCCGCTTCATCGCCTCGGCGCGCGTGTCATACTGGTCCTCGATCCCCTCCCACCGCGCCAGCCGCGCGGGCGTGATCTGGTCGTCGAGCATCACCGCCGCGCCGGGCAGGTGGTCGAAGAGCGTCTCGAGCCTTTCGTGGAAGAACGGCAGCCAGTGCTCCATCCCCGCGTGCTTGCGCCCCGCGCTCACCGCCTCGTAGAGCGGATCGTCGGTGCCCGCCGCGCCGAACTCGATCCGGTAGCTCTGGCGGAAGCGGGTGATCGCGGCCTCGTCGAGAATCACCTCGGAGACCGGCGCAAGCTCCACGGCCGCGAGCTTCTCGGTGGTGCGCTGCGTCGCCGGGTCGAAGCGGCGCGCGCCGTCGAGCACGTCGCCGAAAAGGTCGAGCCGGACCGGACCGCCCTCCCCCGGCGGGAAGATGTCGATGATGCCGCCGCGCACGGCGTAGTCGCCCGGCTCGGTCACCGTCGGGCTCTGGGTGAAGCCCATCCGCACCAGGAAGGCGCGGAGCGAGGCCTCGTCCAGCCGCTGCCCCACGCGCGCGGTGAAGGCCGCGCCGCGCAGCACCTCGCGGGCGGGCAGGCGCTGGGTGGCGGCGTTGAGCGTGGTCAGCAGCACGAAGGGCTGCGGCAGGCCGTGGGCCAGCGCCGCCAGCGTCGCCATCCGGGTGGCCGAGACATCGGCATTGGGCGACACCCGGTCATAGGGCAGGCAGTCCCAGGCGGGGAAGGCCAGCACCAGCGCCTCGGGCGCGAGGAAGGCCAGCGCCGCGCGCATCGCCTCCATCCGCTTGTCGTCGCGGGCGACATGGACGACCGGCGCGCCCTTCGCCAGCTCGCGGGCGAGAAGGCGCGCGTCGAACCCCTCGGGGGCGCCGGAAAGGGTGATATGGGCGGGGACGGTCATGGGCGTCACCTAGCCTTCCCGGCGGCGGTGTCAACCGGGCAGGATCGAGAGATTGAAGTTCTGGAGCATCCCCCAGAAGGCGGTGACGAAGATCGACACCATGCCGATGACCTGCACCGTCACCCGATGGAGCGCAAGCCGCCGGCGCAGCGTCTCGCCCTGGTCGCCCTCGGCCTCGATCCGCCGCGCGGTCGCCACGCTCAGGAACCCCACGCCCGAGAGCGGCGCGGCGATGAGGAAGACCGCCTGGCAGAACTCCACCCGGTAGACGAAGCCGAGAAGCGCCAGCGTGGTCAGCGCGAAGGCGAGCATGGCGAGAAGGATCGCGCCCGCCTCGCCGACGATGTAGAGGATGCGCCCGACATTGATCCGCGCGATCGCCTCGAGGTCGGCTTCAGCCTGGCCGCCCACGCGCCGGGCGCGCAGGACCATGTCGTAGGGGATGCCGAGCACCCAGTGCGAGGCCGACGACCAGGTGACCGCGAGCGCGATCCAGTACCACAGATTGGAGAATGACCTGAGGTCGATCAGGTCGAAGATGAGTTTCGTCCAGTCCAAGTCCTGCCCCCGGGCTCGCCACCTGGCCGCGATGCCAGGGGCGGCCTGCGACGGTTTCCACACTTGAGAAGTGCGCCCTGAACCGTGTAACCGCTTGGCCGAGAGGAAACCAGAGGCTCGACATGATCCCGATCCACGCCCCCTTCCCCGGCCAGCGCTTCCGCCGCCTTCGGCGCACGGCGGCGCTGCGCGATCTCGCCCAAGAGAACCGGCTGGGTGTCAAGGATCTGATCTGGCCCGTGTTCGTCACCGACGTACCGGGGGCGGATGTCGAGGTGCCGTCGATGCCCGGCGTGGCGCGCCGCACGGTGGAGGGCACGGTGCGCGCGGCCGAGGAGGCGGCGGGGCTCGGCATCCCGGCGATCTGCCTATTCCCCTACACCGACCCGGGCTTGAGGACCGAGGCCTGCGAGGAGGCGTGGAACCCGGAGAACCTGACCAACCGCGCGGTGCGCGCGATCAAGGCCAGGGTGCCGGAGGTCGCGGTGATGACCGACGTGGCGCTCGACCCCTACAACGCGCTCGGCCATGACGGGATCGTGCGGGAGGGCGTGATCCTGAACGACGAGACGGTGGAGGCGCTGGTCCGGATGGCGCTCGCCCAGGCCGAGGCCGGGGCCGACATCCTCGGGCCCTCGGACATGATGGACGGGCGCATCGGTGCGATGCGCGCGGCGCTCGAGGCGGCCGGGCACCGCGACGTGGCGATCCTCTCCTATGCGGCCAAATACGCCTCGGCCTTCTACGGGCCCTTCCGCGACGCGGTGGGCGCGAGCGGGGCGCTGAAAGGCGACAAGAAGACCTACCAGATGAACCCCGCCAACCGCGACGAGGCACTGCGCCTCGTCGCGCGCGACCTTGCCGAGGGTGCGGACATGGTCATGGTCAAGCCGGGGATGCCCTATCTCGACATCTGCGCGGCGGTGAAGCAGGAATTCGGCGTGCCGACCTTCGCCTATCAGGTCTCGGGCGAATACGCGATGCTGAAGGGCGCGATCCTGAACGGCTGGCTGAAGGAGGAGGTGACCCTCGAAAGCCTGATGGCGTTCCGCCGCGCCGGCTGCGACGGGGTTCTGACCTACTTCGCGCCGGACGCGGCGGCGATCCTTGGGCGCGACGGCGCCTAGCGCGGCCCGGGGCGCCACAAGACTTGATGACAGCGGGGGCGTTCTGCCCTATAGGTGGTGGCGAACCGGCCCGGTGAGGCCGGACGAGCCATTTCGAGAGCGGAGCAGCAACATGAACGGACTTTCCCGCCGCAGTCTGATCCTTTCGGGGGGGGCGCTCGCCGGTCTTTCGGCCTGCGGCAACGGCATCGGCAGCAACGGCGCGGCGCGGATCGACGCGCGGGTCGACGCGACGCGCGACTTCCTGACCTCGCGCTATCCCGGCACGGTGGACCTGATGCAGAAGGCGGCGGGCGTTCTCTACATGCCCCTGATGACCGAGGCCGGGTTCTTCTTCGGCGGCGCCTACGGGCGCGGGGCGCTCAGGATCAACGACGTGACGGTCGACTACTATTCGGCGGCGCAGGCGAGCTGGGGCTTGCAGATCGGCGCGCAGCAATACGCCCATGCGCTCTTCTTCATGACCCAGCAGGCGCTCGCGAACTTCCGGTCGGCCGACGGCTGGGCGGTGGGGGCGGACGCGAAATACGCGGTGCCCGACCAGGGCGGATCGCTTGCCGCCGACACCACGACGACGCTCGCCCCGGTCGTGGCACTGGTCTTCGGCCAGTCCGGGCTGATCGTCGGCGCGACGCTCGAGGGCACCAAATACACCCGGATCATTCCCTGACCCGAGCCGGGAGGGCGCGGCCCTCCCGGACCCTCCCGGGATATTTTCGCCAGAATGAAGGCGGGATGCGGGCGCGCCCTCAGCCGGCCGCGCGCAGCCGCGCGATCAGGCTCGACGTGTCCCAGCGCCCGCCGCCCATCTTCTGCACGTCCTTGTAGAACTGGTCGACGAGCGCGGTCACCGGCAGGCTCGCCCCGTTGTCGTCGGCGGTGGCGAGGCAGATGCCGAGATCCTTGCGCATCCAGTCGACGGCGAAGCCGTGGTCGAACCGGCCCTCCTTCATGGTCTTGTGGCGATTGGCCATCTGCCAGGAACCGGCTGCGCCCTGGCTGATCACCTCGACCACCGCCTCGATGTCGAGCCCGGCGCGCTCGGCGAAATGGAGCCCTTCGGAGAGACCCTGGACGAGGCCGGCGATGCAGATCTGGTTGACCATCTTGGCAAGCTGGCCCGCGCCCGACGGCCCGAGCCGGCGGCAGATCCGCGCGTAGGCGGCGATCACCGGCTCGGCGCGAGCATAGTCGGCCCCGGCGCCGCCGCACATGACCGAGAGGACGCCGTTTTCCGCGCCGGCCTGGCCCCCCGACACCGGCGCGTCGACAAAGCCGATGCCGGCGGCCGCGGCGGCCGCGGACAATTCGCGCGTGACGGCAGCCGACACGGTGGTGTGGTCGACGAAGACCGTGCCCGCGGCCATGCCCGCGAAGGCGCCGTCCGGGCCGGTGCAGACGGCGCGCAGGTCGTCGTCGTTGCCGACGCAGGCCATGACGAACTCCGCCCCCCCGGCGGCCGCGCGCGGGGTGGCGGCGGCGCGGCCGCCGTGCTTTCCGACCCAGGCCGCGGCCTTCGCGGGCGTGCGGTTGTAGACCGTGACCTCATGGCCCTTCGCGGCCAGATGCCCGGCCATCGGGAAACCCATCACGCCCAAGCCAAGAAACGCCACCTTCGCCATGTCCGCCTCCTCAGGTCGTTGCAGCCGGGACCGATCTGCCCTAGTTAACCGCCCTGCCCGTGCCGTCAACCGGTTCCGTGGGCCGGTGCCGGCGCGGGCGCACCGGCTGTCAGGTTCGGGCCTTCACGATGGTTACGGCGTTCCGCTGGCTTCTGAGGATCTTCGCGGCCCTTGTGCTGGCGGCGGCGGGCGGGCTCGGGCTGGCCTACTATTTCGCCGCCCGCTCGCTTCCCGACTACAACGCGACCTACCGGATCGACGGGCTGTCCGCCCCGGTCGAGATCGTCCGCGACACCGCCGACGTGCCACATGTCTTCGGCCGGACCGATGCGGACGTGTTCCAGGCGCTCGGCTTCGCCCATGCCCAGGACCGGCTCTGGCAGATGGTGATGTTGCGGCGGACCGCGCAGGGCCGGCTGTCGGAGGTGTTCGGCCCGGAGACGGTGAAGACCGACGCGCTGATGCGGACGCTCGACCTTTACGGGCTAGCCGCGCGGTCGGTCGCCGCGCAGGACGATGAGACGCGGGTCGCGCTCGAAGCCTATGCCAAGGGGGTGAACGCCTGGATCAAGGTGGTCAACGCCCAGTCCCGGGGTCGCGGCGCGCCGGAGTTCTTCCTGTTCCGCAACGAGATTTCCTACTGGCAGCCGGCCGATTCGCTGGCGATCCTGAAGCTCATGGCGCTGCGCTCGACCGCCCAGGCCGAAGCCGAGGTGATGCGCGCGCGGCTTTCGGTCCTGTCGGAGACGTGGCCGCGCGACCTGATGCCCGACGTGCCGGGACCGGGGGTGGCGGCGCTGCCGCCCTATGCGGAACTGGTGCCGGGGGTGAAGCGGTCCTATGCCGCCCTGGAGGAGGCCACCGCTGCGTTCTGGCCGCTGCCCCGCTTCGCCTCGGCCGGTGCCTCGAACGCCTGGGCGGCGGCGCCGGCACGGTCGGCCGCGGCGGGGTCGCTTCTGGCCAACGACCCGCATCTGGATTTCTCGGCGCCGTCGCTGTGGTATCTGGCGCGGCTGGAGCTGGCCTCGGGCGGCGTGATCGGCGCCACCATCCCCGGCATCCCGGCGGTGCTGGCGGGACGCAACGCGCGCTTCGGCTGGGGGATCAGCGCGGCCTGGGTGGACGACCAGGATCTGCGGATGGAGGAGGTCAACCCCGCCGATCCCTCGCGGTACCGCACCCCCGACGGCTGGAAGCCCTTCGAGACGCGGAGAACCATCATCGAGGTGAAGGATGCCCAGCCCATCACCGTCACGCTGCGCCGGACCGACAACGGCCCGGTGCTGCCGGAAGACGCCTACGACGCGGGCTCGGTCACGCCTCCCGGCCATGTCGCGGCGCTGAGCTGGACCGCGCTCGACCCGGCCGACACCTCGATGACCTCGGCGATCCGGCTGATGCAGGCGGGCAGCATCGCCGAGGGGATCGCCGCCGGCGAGGGTTTCGTGGCGCCGGCGCAGAACGTCACGATGGCGGACCAGTCCGGGATCGCGATGGCCACCTTCGGCGCGATCCCGGCGCGCGATGCGGCGACGCTCGGCCAGGGGCGGCTGCCGGCGCTCGGCTGGATGCCGGCGAACCGCTGGCAGGGTCGCCAGCCCTATGCCGACAATCCGCGCTTCCTGAACCCCGCGGGCGGGATCGTCGGCAACACCAACAACAAGATCGCCGATGGCGCCTTCCCGCACCATGTGAGCTTCACCTGGGGCGACACCCAGCGGGTGCAGCGCTGGACGCGGCTGATGCAGGAACGCGAGGTCCATACCCGCGAAAGCTTCATCGCCGCGCAGCTCGATACCGTCTCGCCCGCCGCGCGCACCATCCTGCCGCTGATCGCCGCCGACCTCTGGTTCACCGGCGAGGCGGCGCCCGCCGGCACGCCCGAACGGCTCCGCCAGCGCGCACTCGAGGTGCTTGCGGAATGGGACGGCGACATGAACGAGCATCTGCCCGAGCCGCTGATCTACGCCGCCTGGGTCAGGGCGTTGCAGAACCGTCTCATCCGCGACGAACTGGGCCCGCTCGCCGACAGTTTCATCCATATGGAGCCCCTCTTCATCGAGCGGGTCTTCCGCGACATCGACGGCGCCTCGCGCTGGTGCGACATCATGCAGTCGGCCGCGACCGAAAGCTGCACCGACATCGCCCGCATGGCGCTCGACGACGCGCTTCTGGAGCTTTCCGAACGCTACGGGCCGAATGTCGAGAGCTGGCGCTGGGGCGACGCGCACCAGGCGACGCAGGACCATCCCGTGCTCGGCCGGATGCCGGTGCTGAAATGGATCGTCAACATCCGCCAGTCGACGAGCGGCGGCGACCACACCCTCGACCGCGGCCTGACGGCGGGCAGCGGCCCCGAGCCCTACCTGAACGTCAACGGCGCGGGCTATCGCGGCGTCTACGATTTCGCCGACCCCGACAGTTCGGTCTTCATCATCTCGACCGGCCAGTCTGGCCATCCGCTCAGCCGTCACTACGACGACCTGAGCGCGCTGTGGCGGCGCGGCGAATACGTGCCGATGTCGCTCGACCCCGAGCTTGCGCGCGCGGCCGCCACGGGCATCACCCGGCTCGAACCCTCCGGGGGCTGAGGCTCAGCGCCGGCCGGCGCGGCGGGTGGACAAAAGAAGGCTCGTCTCGCTGGCCAGAACCCCCTCGTAGCCGCGAATCCGCATCAGCACCGCGTCAAGATCCTCCAGCGTCCGCGTCCCGATCTCGGCGATCAGATCCCACCGCCCGTTGGTCGAATGCACCGCCGTCACCTCGGGCAGGCCCGAGAGCCTGGCGATGATCCGCTCCGTCCCCCGCCCCTCGATCGCGATCATCATCAGCCCCCGCACCGGGCTTGCCGTCAGGTCGCCCCGGGTGATCACCGTGAAGCCCTGGATCTCGCCCCGCGCCACGAGCCGCTCCATCCGCGCGGTCACCGTCGCGCGGGCGAGCCCGAGCTGCGCGGCGAGGTCGGAGAAGGAGGCCCGTCCGTCGCGCCTGAGCGCCGCGATCAGGGCCTGGTCGGTTTCGTCCAGATCGCTCATCCTTCCCGTCGTTCTGTCGTGTCCACCCTGCGAACCGATCATACGCACGCTTCTATCCGGCGCAATCCGTGAGGCAGACTGGGGTCACACGAATCCGAGCCGGGGCGCGAGACATGACCAAGACCTGCATCCTGATCGGCGCGCCCATCGACACCGGCCAGCGGCGCGAGGGCTGCCTGATGGGGCCGGCCGCCTATCGCGTCGCCGGCATCGCCCAGAGCCTTCAGGCGCTCGGCCTGCGCGTCGTCGACCGGGGCGACGTCGCGCCCGCGGCATTGCCGGCGGCCGCCTGCCCCAACCCGGCGGTCCACCATTTGCCCGAGACGGTGGCCTGGACCAGGGCGCTTGCCGCCGCGGGCAAGGCCGCGATGGCCGAAGGCGTGCCGATCTTCCTCGGCGGCGACCACTCGCTCTCGCTCGGCTCGGTCGCGGGCGTCGCCGCCCATGCGGCGGAACAGGGCCGGCCGCTCTTCGTGCTCTGGCTCGACGCGCATTCGGACTATCACACTCCGCTCACCACCCAGTCGGGCAACCTCCACGGCACGCCGGTCGCCTATATCGCGGGCCGGGCCGGCTTCGACGCCTTCCCGCCCTTCCCCGCCCCCGTGCCCGCATCGCAGATCTGTCTTTACGGCATCCGCTCGGTCGATCCGGCCGAGCACGCGGGCCTCCTGCCGACCGACATGACGATCTGCGACATGCGGGTGCTCGACGAACGCGGCATCGTCGCCCCCCTGCGGGAATTCCTCGATCTCGTGCGGGCCGCGGACGGGCTCCTCCACGTGTCGCTCGACGTCGACTTCCTCGACCCCGCCATCGCGCCCGCGGTCGGCACCACCGTACCCGGCGGAACCACCTTCCGCGAGGCGCATCTGGTGATGGAGCACCTGCACGAATCGGGCCTCGTCACCTCGCTCGACCTCGTGGAACTGAACCCTTTCCTCGACGAGCGGGGGCGGACCGCGCGTCTCATGGTGGACCTCGTCGGCTCGCTGATGGGCCGCAAGGTCTTCGATCGGCCCACCCGCAGCTTCGGATGACAGCCATGCAGACCCTCAACATCGTGCCTTTCGTCAGCGTCGACAACATGATGAAGCTCGTCCTTCATCTCGGCGTCGAACGTGTTCTGACCGATCTCGCCGCCTGCATCGAGGCCGATTTCCGCCGCTGGGAAAGCTTCGACAAGACCCCGCGCGTCGCCTCCCATTCCGCGCTGGGCGTGATCGAGCTGATGCCGACCTCGGACGGCGAGATGTACGGGTTCAAATACGTCAACGGCCACCCGAAGAACACCCGCGCCGGCTTGCAGACCGTCACCGCCTTCGGGCTCCTGGCCGAGGTCGGCACCGGCTATCCGGTGCTGCTGACCGAGATGACGATCCTCACCGCGCTCAGGACCGCCGCCATGTCGGCGCTCGCCGCCCGCCACCTCGCGCCCGCGGGGGCCACCACGATGGCGATGATCGGCAACGGCGCGCAGGCGGAATTCCAGGCGCTCGCCTTCCGGGCAATCTGCGGCGTGACCCATGTGCGGCTTTACGACACCGACCCGGCGGCGACGGAGAAATGCGCAAGGAATCTCGCGGGTTCCGGCCTTACCCTCACCCGCTGCCGGAGCCCGGAGGAGGCGATCGAGGGCGCCGGCATCCTCACCACCTGCACCGCCGACAAGAACCATGCGACGATCCTCACCGACAACATGGTCGGCGCCGGCGTGCACATCAACGCGGTCGGCGGCGACTGCCCCGGCAAGACCGAACTGCACCGCGACATCCTCCTGCGCTCGTCGATCTTCGTCGAATACCCGCCGCAGACCCGGGTGGAGGGCGAGATCCAGCAGCTTGCGCCCGACCACCCGGTCACCGAACTCTGGCAGGTCATCACCGCGCAGGCCAAGGGCCGCAGCGGCGCGCGCCAGATCACGCTCTTCGACAGCGTCGGCTTCGCGATCGAGGACTTCTCGGCGCTGCGCTACATCCACGAGCGGCTGAAGACCCTGCCCTTCAGCGAGCCCCTCGACATGATCGCCGACCCGGACGATCCGCGCGACCTTTACGGCATGCTGCTCCGCGCACAGGCCCGGCCGGCCTGATCCCTTCATTCTGGCGGAAATATCCCGGGGGTCCGGGGGCGGCGCCCCCGGCGCAGCGCGAAGCGGCTTGCGCAGCGCGAGGCAAAACCCTATCCCCCGGCCATGACCCATGCCCATCAGCGCCTTCTGATCATCGACTTCGGCTCCCAGGTGACGCAGCTCATCGCGCGGCGGCTGCGCGAGCTGAACGTCTATTGCGAGATCCACCCCTTCAACCGGGTGGACGACGCCTTCCTGAAGGCCTTCGCGCCGCAGGCGGTGATCCTCTCCGGCGGGCCGGCCTCGGTCTTTGCCGAGGGCGCGCCGATGCCGCCCTCTTCCGTCTTCGACCTCGGCGTGCCGGTGCTCGGCATCTGCTACGGCCAGCAGGTGATGATGCACTGTCTCGGCGGCAGGGTGGAACGCGGCCACGGCACCGCCGAATTCGGCCGCGCCTTCGTCACCCCGACGGGTGAGCGGCTCCCCCTCCTCGACGGCTGGTTCCCGGATGGGCGCGAGCAGGTCTGGATGAGCCACGGCGACCATGTCTCGAGGCTTGCGCCTGGGTTCGAGGTCTACGGCACCTCGCCCAACGCGCCTTTCGCCATCACCGCCGATCCCGCGCGCCGCTTCTACGCCGTGCAGTTCCACCCGGAGGTGCACCACACGCCGAAGGGTGCGCAGCTTTACGAGAATTTCGTGAAGGCCGCCGGGTTCACCGGCGACTGGACGATGGGCGCCTACCGCGAGGACGCGATCGGGAAGATCCGGCAGCAGGTCGGCGACGGGCGGGTGATCTGCGCGCTTTCCGGCGGGGTCGATTCCTCGGTCGCCGCCGTGCTGATCCACGAGGCGATCGGCGAGCGGCTCACCTGCGTCTTCGTCGACCACGGGCTGATGCGGCTCAACGAGGCCGAGGAAGTCGTCTCGATGTTCCGCGGGCACTACAACCTGCCGCTGATCCATGCCGACGAGAGCGACCTTTTCCTCGGCGCGCTGGAGGGCGTTTCCGACCCGGAAACGAAGCGCAAGATCATCGGGCGACTGTTCATCGAGACCTTCGAGAAACACGCGCGCGAGATCGGCGGGGCGGCGTTCCTCGCCCAGGGCACGCTCTACCCCGACGTGATCGAAAGCGTCAGCTTCGCCGGCGGTCCCTCGGTCACGATCAAGAGCCACCACAATGTCGGCGGCCTGCCGGAAAAGATGGGGATGAAGCTCGTCGAGCCCTTGCGCGAGCTCTTCAAGGACGAGGTCCGCGCGCTCGGCCGCGAGCTTGGCCTGCCGGAAAGCTTCATCCGCCGCCACCCCTTCCCCGGTCCCGGCCTCGCGATCCGCTGCCCCGGCGAGATCACGCGGGAAAAGCTCGACATCCTGCGCCGGGCCGATGCGGTCTACATCGACCAGATCCGCCGCCACGGGCTCTATGACGCGATCTGGCAGGCCTTCGCGGCGATCCTGCCGGTCCGGACCGTGGGCGTGATGGGCGACGGGCGCACCTACGACCACGCGCTGGCGCTCAGGGCGGTGACGAGCGTCGACGGGATGACCGCCGACTATTACCCCTTCACCCACGAGTTCCTGTCGGAAACCGCGACGCGGATCATCAACGAGGTCAAGGGCATCAACCGCGTCTTCTACGACGTGACCTCCAAGCCGCCCGGCACGATCGAGATGGAATAGCCCTGACCCGCGGGTCAGGGCCGCGCCGTACGGCGCACAACGTCTCCCACCTCGCGCAACGCCTCTGCAAGCGGGCTCGACTTCCGCCAGACCATGCCGATGGTGCGCTTCGGCCGCGGCTCACGCAGGCGCTGGAGCGCCACCCGGGCCGAGCGGGTTTCCACCGAGACCGCCATTTCCGGCACCAGGGTGACGCCGATCCCCGCGCCCACCATCTGCACCAGCGTGGAGAGCGAACTGCCCTCCATCAGGTCGCGCGGCGCGCGGTTGTCGATCGCGCAGAAGGCGAGCGCCTGGTCGCGGAAGCAATGCCCCTCTTCCAGCAGAAGAAGCCGCATCGCGCGCAGGCCCTCGGCATTCGGCACCGGGCTGCCGGCCTCGCTGGCCGGACGGACGAGGACGAATTCCTCGTCGAAAAGCGGCATCTCGGTCAGGCCGGCCTCGGAGACCGGCAGCGCGACGATGGCGGTATCGAGCCTGCCCGTGCCCAGATCCTCGATCAGCTTTTGCGTCACCGCCTCGCGCGGGCGCAGATCGAGGCCGGGGTATCGCGCCTGCAAGGCCGTGATGACCCCCGGCAGCAGATAGGGCGCGACGGTCGGGATCACCCCGATGCGAAGCCGACCGAGGAGCGGGTCGCTTCCGGCGAGGGCGAGGCGCTCAAGCTCTTCGACCGCGCGCAGGATGTCGTGCGCCCGTTCGGCAAAGGCCTCGCCGAGCGCGGTCAGCCGCACCGCCCGGGCGCCGCGCTCCACCAGCGGCGCCGCCAGCATCGCCTCCAACTCCTTGATCTGCATGGAAAGCGCCGGTTGCGAGATCGCGCATTCCGCCGCCGCCCGTCCGAAATGGCCGTGGCGGGCGAGCGCGTCGAAATAGCGCAGTTGTTTCATGGACAGGACGCTCATAAGAGATACTTATCGTCAGCTTCAGGAAATGCAATTGGGATTTATCATTCGGCTCTGCTAGACCACCGCCCGTGGCAGCCGGCGCCCCGGCGCCGCGACGCCCGGATTCGGGGCGGCGGCCGGCAGGAACAGCACGCTTGAACGGAGGGAAAGATGGACGGAAACGACGTCAGGGGCTCGGGCAAATGCCCGGTGATGCATGGCGGGCTGACCAGCATGAATGCGATGACCTGGTGGCCGAACGCGCTGAACCTCGACATCCTGCACCAGCACGACGGCAAGACCAACCCTCTCAGGGGCTTCAGCTACCGCGAAGAGGTCAGGAAGCTCGACGTGGCGGCGCTGAAGCGCGATCTGACGGCGCTGATGACCGACAGCCAGGATTGGTGGCCGGCCGACTGGGGCCACTACGGCGGGCTGATGATCCGCCTGGCCTGGCACGCCGCGGGCACCTACCGCGAGGCGGACGGACGCGGCGGCGCCAACACCGGCAACCAGCGCTTCGCGCCCTTGAACTCCTGGCCGGACAACGGCAACCTCGACAAGGCGCGGAGACTTCTCTGGCCGGTCAAGAGGAAATACGGCAACCGCATCAGCTGGGCCGACCTGATCGTTCTGGCGGGGAACGTCGCCTATGAATCGATGGGGCTCAAGACCTTCGGCTTCGGCTTCGGCCGCGAGGACATCTGGCATCCGGAACGCGACGTCTACTGGGGCGCCGAGAAGGAATGGCTCGCACCCTCAGACGGCCGCTACGCGGATCTGGCCAACCCCGCGACGATGGAAAACCCGCTGGCCGCCGTGCAGATGGGTCTGATCTACGTCAACCCCGAGGGCGTGAACGGCAAGCCCGACCCGATCAGGACCGCCGCCCAGATGCGCGAGACCTTCGCGCGGATGGGCATGGACGACGAGGAAACCGTGGCGCTGACCGCGGGCGGGCATACCGTCGGCAAGACCCACGGCAACGGCCGCGCGGCGAACCTCGGGCCCGCGCCCGAGGCCGCCGACGTCACCGACCAGGGGCTTGGCTGGATCAACCATCTGAGCCGCGGCGTCGGCCGCGACACCGTCACCAGCGGGATCGAGGGCGCCTGGACCACCCATCCGACGAAATGGGACAACGGCTATTTCGACCTCCTGTTCAAATACGACTGGTGGGTGCAGAAATCGCCCGCGGGCGCCTGGCAGTGGGAGCCGGTCGGCATCGCCGAGGAGGACAAGCCCGCCGACGTCGAGGATCCGGCGATCCGGCGCATGCCGATCATGACCGATGCCGACATGGGCCTGCGCTTCGACCCGGCCTATCGCAGGATCGCCGAGCGCTTCCACAAGGACCACGCCTATTTCAGCGAGACCTTCGCCCGCGCCTGGTTCAAGCTCCTGCACCGCGACATGGGGCCGAAGGCACGCTACATCGGACCCGAGGTTCCGGCCGAGGATCTGATCTGGCAGGATCCGGTCCCCGCCGGCCCGACCGGCTGGGACATCGGCGCGGTCAAGGCGAGGATCGCGGCATCGGGCCTTTCGGTCGCCGACATGGTCGCCACCGCCTGGGACAGCGCGCGGACCTACCGCCAGTCCGACCACCGCGGCGGCGCCAACGGCGCGCGCATCCGTCTGGCGCCGCAAAAGGACTGGGAGGGCAACGAACCCGCCCGTCTGGCACGCGTGCTGTCGGTCCTGGAACCGATCGCGCGGGAGGCGGGGGCGAGCCTTGCCGACGTGATCGTTCTGGCGGGCTCCGTCGGGGTCGAGCAGGCGGCGAAGGCCGCGGGCCTCGACGTCGAGGTGCCCTTCGCGCCGGGCCGCGGCGATGCGACCGAGGCGCAGACGGATGCGGAGTCGTTCCGCCATCTCGAGCCCCTGGCGGACGGCTTCCGCAACTGGATGAAGCAGGACTATGTCGTTTCGGCCGAGGAACTGATGCTCGACCGGGCGCAGCTTCTGGGCCTCACCGCCTGCGAGATGACCTGCCTCGTCGGGGGGATGCGCGCGATCGGCGCCAACCACGGCGGCACGAAGCACGGCGTCCTCACCGACCGCGAAGGCGCGCTGACGGCGGACTTCTTCGTCAACCTGACCGACATGGGCTACAAGTGGGTGCCGCAGGGCGCGAACCTCTACGAACTCCAGGATCGCGCTTCGGGCGCCCCGAAGTGGACGGCGACGCGGGCCGACCTTGTCTTCGGCTCGAACTCGGTGCTGCGCGCCTATGCCGAGCATTACGCCCAGGACGACAACCGCGAAAGGTTCGTCAAGGACTTCGTCGCGGTCTGGGCCAGGGTGATGAACGCCGACCGCTTCGACCTCGCGGCGTGACTGCAACGACCGGGGGCGCGGTTCGCCGCGCCTCCGGCCGCCGCGCGCGGCTAGGCTGCGAAATACACGGCGAGACCGTAGCACGCCGCCCCCGCCAGCGTGGCCAGAAGCACCGAGCGGCGCCAGGCCCAGACGGCCAGCACGGCAAGGATGCCGAAGGCGAGGGCGATGCGGTCGCCGGCCGGATCGGCGAGCATCGGCAGGACCGAGGCGGTGAAGAGCGTGGCGATCGCCGCCGGGCCGGTGGCGGCGAGAAAGCGGCTCATGGCGCCGTCCGCCCCGCCCCCGGGCAGGCGCAGCCGCGTCGGCCCGTAGCGGAAGGCCCAGGTGAAGGCGCCGACGACCAGCGCGAGGATCACCAGATCGGCTCTCACCGCTGCCTCCTGCGGAACACGCCCGCCAGCGCACCGGCGAGGATGCCGCCGAGGATCCCGGCCGAGGGCGAAAGCGCCAGCATCCCCGCGACCGTGACCGCGATCGCCACCGCCGCGGCAGCGACCTGTGCCCGCCGCAGGATCGACAGCAGGAGCGCGAGGAAGAGCGCGGGCAGCATGAAGCCGAGCCCCGCCTCCACCGCCGGCCAGTCCTCCAGCACGCCGCCGCCGGCGAAGGCGCCGGCCGCGGTGCCGCCGATCCAGGCGCCATAGGCGCCGAGCCCGAGCCCGCCCATGAAGGCTTCGGAAAACGACCTGCCCCCGCGGGCGAAGGCGCCGAGTGCGGCGCCGAAGACCTCGTCGGTCAGCCCCCAGGCCCAGGCCCAGGCGTGCCGTGTCCGGGCCGCGCCGCCCGCCTGTTCCAGGAGCGCGGGCGCATACATCACATGGCGCAGGTTCATCGCCACCAGCGTCACCGCCGAGACCACCAGCGGCGCGCCGCTGGTGACCAGCGCCAGCGCCAGGAACTGTGCCGCGCCGGCGAAGATCAGCACCGAAAGCATCACCGCCTCGGCCCCGGAAAGCCCTGCCCTCGTGGCGGCGACGCCGAAGGAGAAGGCGATCGGGAAATAGCCGAGCGCGATCGGCAGGGCAGCGAGGAGCCCGGAGCGGAAGGCCCCTGCCCGTGGCCGGGCCCCAGGCGGCGCGGAAGAGAGGGTCATCGGATCGCCGGCGTGCCGGGGCGTGCCATCAGGCGCCCGCGCGCGCCAGCCGGGCGGCGCGGCGCCGCTCCACCCGGGCGCGGATCGCCTCGACCTCGGTCACCGGGGTCGCGGCGAAAAGCTGGCGGGTGTAGGGATGCCGGGGATCGGCGAAGACCGCCTCGCGCGTGCCCTGCTCCACCGCCTCGCCCTTCGAGACCACCATCACATCATCGGCGAGGTAGCGCACCACCGAAAGGTCGTGGCTGACGAAGACATAGGTGAGGCCGAATTCGTCCTGGAGGTCGCGCAGCAGGTTCAGCACCTGCGCCTGCACCGAGAGATCGAGCGCCGAGACCGGTTCGTCCAGCACCAGGATCGCCGGGTTGAGCATCAGCGCCCGCGCGATGGCGATGCGCTGGCGCTGGCCGCCCGAGAACATGTGCGGATAGCGGTTGAAGTGTTCGGGCGCGAGGCCGACCTTGGCCAGCATCGCCTCGGCCCGGTCGCGCCGCTCGGCGGCGGGGACGCCCGTGTTGATCACCAGCGGCTCCATCAGCACGTCGCCGACCTTCTGGCGCGGGTTGAGGCTGCCGTAGGGGTTCTGGAACACCATCTGCACCTTGGAGCGCAGTTCCGGCGAGGGCCGGCGGCGGCCGAGGTTCACTTCCTCGCCCTCGATCAGAAGCTCTCCGCCTGACTGGGTGTCGATCAGCGCGATGATCCGCGCCAGCGTCGACTTGCCGGACCCGCTCTCGCCGACGATGGCCAGCGTCTTGCCGCGCTCTACCTTGAAGCTGACGCCGTTCACGGCCCGCAGGGTGCCGGCCTTGCCGAAAAGCCCGCCGGAGATGCGGTAGTCCTGCGTGAGGTTGCGGCCTTCGATGACGACGGTCACTGGAACGCGCCTCCTTGCAGGAAGTCCGACACGGTGGGCAGCCGGTCGCCGGTGGCGTGTTCGGGCAGCGCCGAGAGAAGCGCCCGCGTGTAGGGATGCGACGGCGCCTCGAAGAGCGTCAGCACGTCGCTTTCCTCCATCTTGCGGCCCTTGTATTGCACCACCACCCGGTCGGCGGTCTCGGCCACCACGCCCATGTCGTGGGTGATCAGGATCAGCGCCATGCCGTGGCGTTCCTGGAGGTCCATCAAGAGGTCGAGGATCTGCTTCTGGATCGTCACGTCCAGGGCCGTCGTCGGCTCGTCGGCGATCAGCAGCCGCGGGTTGGTGGCGATCGCCATTGCGATCATCACCCGCTGGCACTGGCCGCCCGACATCTGGTGCGGATAGCTTTCCAGCTTCTTTTCGGGGTCGGGGATGCCCACCGCCCGGAAAAGCTCCACCGCGCGGGCGCGGGCGGCCTTACGGTCGAGCCCGAGGTTGAAGCGCAGCACCTCCTCGATCTGGAAGCCGACGGTGAAGGAGGGGTTGAGCGAGGCGACCGGTTCCTGGAAGATCATGGTGATCTCGCGCCCGATCAGGCGGCGCCGCTCGGCCGGCGTCATCTTCAGCAGGTCGCGGCCGTCGAAGCGCATCTCGTCGGCGGTGATCGTGGCGGTGTCGGGCAGAAGCCCCATCACGGCGAGCATCGACACCGACTTGCCGGAGCCGCTCTCGCCGACGATCGCCAGCACCTCGCGTTCGTCGACCGAGACGTTGATCCCGTCCACCGCGGTGAAGGGGCCGGTCGCGGTGGCGAAGCGCACCGTCAGGTTGCGGATGGTCAGCAGGCCCATGTCAGCTCCGCTTCAGCTTGGGGTCGAGCGCGTCGCGCAGCCCGTCGCCCATCAGGTTGATCGCCAGCACCGAGATCAGGATGGCGAGGCCGGGGAAGGTCACCACCCACCACGCCCGCAGGATGAACTCGCGCGCCTCGGCCAGCATCGTGCCCCATTCCGAGGCCGGCGGCTGCGCCCCCATGCCGAGAAAGCCGAGTGCGGCGGAATCGAGCACCGCGGAGGAAAACGACAGCGTCGCCTGCACGATCAGCGGCGCGAGGCAGTTGGGCAGGATGGTGCGGAACATCAGCCGGAGGTTGCCCGCACCCGCCACCCGCGCGGCGGTGACGTATTCGCGCGCCTTCTCGCCCATCACCGAGGCACGGGTGAGGCGCGCGAAATGCGGCTGGTAGACGATGGCGATGGCGATCATCGCATTGGTCAGGCCGGGGCCGAGGATCGCCACCAGGACGAGCGCCAGGAGCAGCGAGGGAAAGGCGAGGATCACGTCCATCACCCGCATGATCACGGTATCGACCCAGCCGCCGAAGAAGCCGGCGACGAGGCCGATGACGATCCCGCCCAGAAGCGCGATCGAGACGACGACGATGCCGATGAAGAGCGAATACTGCGCCCCGTAGATCAGCCGCGAGAGCATGTCGCGGCCGACCGCGTCGGTGCCGAGCAGGAAGCCCTCCCGTCCGCCCTCGGCCCAGACCGGCGGCACCAGCAGCGCGTCGCGGTATTGCTGGGTCGGATCGTGGGGGGCCAGGACAGCGGCGAAGACCGCCATGATCACCAGAAGCAGGAAGACGAAGAGGCCGACCACCGCGCCGCGGTTCTGGCGGAAGTAGAACCAGAAATCCGCGATCATCCGCCGCCGGATCGCCGCATCGGAAAGTCTGACAGCGGTGTCGGTCATCTGTGGCGGATCCTCGGGTTGATCAGGCCGTAGGTCAGGTCGACGATCAGGTTCACCACCATCACGAGGACCGCGATCAGGAGAAGCCCCGACTGCACCACCGGATAGTCGCGGCGGCTGATGGAATCGATCATCCACTTGCCGATGCCCGGCCAGGAGAAGATCGTCTCGGTCAGGATCGCCCCGGCCATCAGCACGCCGATCTGGAGGCCGATGGTGGTGACGACCGGGATCATCGCGTTTCGCAGCGCATGGACGCCGACGACGCGGGCGGGCGCCATCCCCTTGGCCCGCGCGGTGCGGACGTAGTCCTCGCCCATCACCTCGAGCATCGCCGACCGCGTCTGCCGGGCGATCACCGCAAGCGGGATCGTCGCCAGCACGACCGAGGGCAGGATCAGGTGGCTGAGCGCCGAGCGGAACGCCCCCTCCTGCCCGGAAAGCAGGCTGTCGATCAGCATGAAGCCGGTGACCGGCGGGAAGAAATACATCAGGCTGATGCGCCCCGACACCGGCGTCCATTGCAGGATGCCGGAGAAGAGGATGATCAGCAGCAGCCCCCACCAGAAGATCGGCATCGAGAAGCCCACGAGCGCGGTGGTCATCGACACCTGGTCGAACCACGAGCCGCGCCTGATCGCCGCGATCACGCCGACCGGCACGCCGATCAGCGTGGCGATGACGATGGCGCAGAAGCCAAGCTCCACCGTCGCCGGGAAAAGCGCCATGAACTCGGTCAGCACCGGCTTCTTGGTGACGAGCGAAATGCCGAAGTCGCCGTGCAGGAGCCGGCCGAGGAAGTCGAGATACTGCATCCAGACCGGCTTGTCGAAGCCGAGCTGCGCCGAAAGCTCGGCGTGGCGTTCCGGTGTCAGGCCGCGCTCGCCCGCCATCAGCAGCACCGGATCGCCCGGCAGGACGCGGACGAAGCCGAAGGCGATCAGCGTGATCCCGAGGAAGGTCGGGACGAGGTAGAGAAGCTTGCCGAGGATGAAACGGATCATGCGCGTTCCCGAAGAAGGCGCGCGGGGAAAGGAACCTCCCCCCGCGCGCCGCTGCTTGTCGCCGGACCTTACTCGGTCAGGTCCACGGTCTCAAAGGTGAAATCGCCAAGGGGACTCATCACGAAGCCCTCGACGTTCTTGGCCATCGGCACGTATTGCGTCGAATGCGCGATGGTCAGCCAGGGCGCCTGGTCCTTGAAGATCACCTGGGCCTCTTCATAGAGCTTGGTGCGCTCGGCCGGGTCGGAGACCTGCTTGGCCTTGGACAGGAGCGCCGAGAAGTCCTCGTTGCACCAGAAGGCGCGGTTGGCGCCGCCCTCGCCCGCCGAGGCGCAGGACAGCAGCACCCCCATGAAGTTGTCCGGGTCGCCGTTGTCGCCGGTCCAGCCGAGGATCACCGCGCCGTCGCGGCCCGGCTCCATCGACTTCTTCAGGTATTCGCCCCATTCGTAGCTGACGATCTCGGCCTTGACGCCGATCTTGGCGAAATCCTCCTGCATCAGCTCGGCGGTGCGGCGCGCGTTCGGCATGTAGGGCCGCTGCACCGGCATCGCCCAGATGTTCATGCTGAGGTCGCTGACGCCGGCCTCCTCCAGGAGCTTCTTGGCCGCTTCCGGGTCATAGGGATCGTCCTGGACCGCGTCGTTGTAGGACCACATCGTCGGCGGGATCGGGTTCTTCGCCAC
The DNA here is from genome assembly GCA_039808285.1 of Paracoccaceae bacterium. Taxonomy (GTDB): domain Bacteria; phylum Pseudomonadota; class Alphaproteobacteria; order Rhodobacterales; family Rhodobacteraceae; genus Albidovulum. The sequence goes on along the minus strand of JBDHSQ010000013.1, from coordinate 15,748 downwards.
CTGGCCCGCGCCCTGGAACACCGCGTCGATGATCGCCTGCTTGTTGACCGCCATGTTGAGCGCCTTGCGCACCCGCACGTCGTCGAAGGGCTTCATCGTGGTGTTGTAGGCGAGATAGGCGACGTTGAGCCCGGCCTGCTCGTCGAGCTTGAGGTTCGGGTCTTCCTTGATCGCGGCGAGGTCGGCGGGCGCCGGATAGGGCATGAGCTGGCATTCACCCGCCTTCAGCTTCTGCAACCGCACCGCCGCGTCGGGCGTGATGGCGAAGACCAGGTCGTCGATCTTCGGAGCCTCGCCCCAGTAGTCGGCGTTCTTCGCGTAGCGGATCACCGCGTCCTTCTGGTAGGCGACGAAGGTGAAGGGGCCGGTGCCGATCGGCTTGTTGTTGAAGTCTTCCCTGGTGCCGGCCTTTTCCAGCGCGTCGGCGTATTCCTTCGACACGATCGAGGCGAAGGGCATGGCGATGTTGGCCATGAACGGCGCCTCGGGCCGGGTCAGGACGAACTTCACCGTGTTGTCGTCGACCTTCTCGACCGACTTGATCAGCGAGGGCATCTCCATCGCGGTATAGTATTCGTAGGTGATGCCGGCGATGTATTCGTGCCAGGGGTTGTCCTTGTTGCCCTGGCGGTCATAGCTGAAGATCACGTCATCGGCGTTGAAGTCGCGCGTCGGCGTGAAGACATCGTTGGACTGCCACTTGACGCCCTTGCGCAGGTGGAAGGTGTATTCCAGCCCGTCCTCCGACACTTCCCAGCTCTCCGCCAGGCCCGGCTCGACCTCGGTCGTGCCCTTCTTGAACTCCACCAGCCGGTTGTAGACAGGATGCGCCGAGGCGTCGAAGGTCGTGCCCGCGGTGTAGGGCGCGGGGTCGAAGCCCTCGGGCGAGGCTTCCGAGCAATAGACGAAGGTCTTCGCCGCGACCGGCATCGCAGAAACCAGTGCCAGCGCCGAGGCGGCCAGCAGGCTGCGCGAAAGACGTTTCATGGATCGTTCCTTTCTCTCACTGTTGAGTCGATTTCCGGCGGTTTCCTTTCCGCCGGTTGGGAATTGCCGTGATATCCGTGTCCCTGCCGGGATTTGATCACTTGGTCGAAAGCATCCTATTCGGCGACTTCATTCAATGGGCGACGCGACGTCAAGTGGGGATCGGCGCAAACGGTGCGTCGGGGCTCGTGGCGGGCGGGCAGAACCAGCGCGGGCCGGCCGCGGTCATCTGCACGATGTCCTCGAGCCGCACCCCGCATTCGCCGTAGACGCAGAGCATCGGCTCGATGGAAAAGCACATGCCGGGGGCGAGCGCGGTGTCGTTGCCGGCGACGATCCAGGGTTCCTCGTGGATGTCGAGGCCGAGCCCGTGGCCGGTGCGGTGCGGCAGGCCCGGCACGGCGTAGCCCGGGCCGAAGCCTTCCGCCTCCAGCACCGCGCGCGCCGCCCGGTCGACCGCCGAGGCCGGCGCGCCGACCCGCGCGGCGGCGAAGGCCGCGGCCTGGGCGCGCGCCTCGCAGTCCCAGAGGTGGCGCTGGCGCGGTGTGGGCGTGCCGAAGACATAGCTGCGGGTGATGTCGGACCGGTAGCCGTTCAGGATGCCGCCGAGGTCCACCAGCACCATGTCGCCCTCGTTGAGCCTCTGCTCGTGCGGCACGCCGTGCGGATAGGCGGTGGCCTCGCCGAACTGGACGGCGGCGAAGAGCGGCCTCAGCCCCAGCGCCCGGTGCGCGGCCTCGATGAAACCGGCCACCTCGCCGGTCGAGACGCCGGCGCGCAGCCCGGCGTGGACCGCCTTCTGCACCGCAAAACTCGCGTCCATCGCAGTCTGCATGATGGCGATCTCGGCCGCGGACTTGATCTGCCGCTGCGCGACGATCAGCGGCTGCGCGGGCACCACCCGCGCCCCCGCCGCCGCCATCACCCGCTGGGCGAAGCCGAAGGGCATGGCGGGGTCGAGCGCGATCTTGCCCGGCACCAGCCCGGCAAGCCGCGCGAAGGGATCCTCGTCCTCCTCCCACACCGCGATCCCGCCCGGGATGCGGATCAGGGTTTCCAGCTTCGGCCGCTCGAAGGCGGGGCTGAGGTAGGTCGGCGGTCCCTCGGCCGGCACCAGCGCGCCGTGGATGCGCTCGCTGAGGCCGAGCGCGAGCCCGGTGTAGTAGCTCAGCGAGGAGGAGGCGTCGAGCCAGGCCGCGCCGATCCCCTGCTCCCGCATCGCGGCGCGGAGACCGTCGAGCCGGGCGCGGTATTCTGTCTCTGCGATCGGCGGGGCGGAGACGGGATGGAAGGCGGCCAGCGACCGGTCGAAATCAGAAGCACGTGTCGGCACCGGCGCCCTCCCCTTCTCGAGTCGTCCTGTGGTAGCGCAACCCGTCGCCCGCGGCCAGTGGGCGCGGCCGGGACCATCGGCTCAGGGTGCGACCGGCAGGCGGACCGAGGCGCGAAAACCCGTTTTCTTCCCCGGACATGGGCTTTCCAGCACAAGGCGCGAATCGATTCGCTCGGCGATCGCCGCGACGATGGCAAGGCCGAGGCCGCTCCCGCTTTCGGCGCCCTGCCCCCGCGCGAACCGGTCCGAAAGCCGCGCGAGAACGTCGGCGGGAACGGCCGGCCCGCCGCTGGCGACGCTGAATTCGCCGGTCGCGCTCAGCACGACCTCGACGGGCGCCGCGGCCGCGCCGTGACGCAGCGCGTTTTCCACGAGGTTGCGGCAGATGATCCCGAAGGCATCGGGATCGAGGTCCGACGGAAGCGCGCTGTCCGGCAGCGCCGCCGCGATCCGCTCGGCGCCGGGAAGCCGGGCGAGATCGGCCAGGACGACCCGCGCCGCGACCCGAAGGTCGGCCACATGGTCGAGCCTGAGCGGTCCGCCCTCGGCGCGGGCGAGTTGCAGCAGTCGTTCGGAGGTCCGCGTCAGGCGCTTCAGCGAGGCTTCGATCTCCTTCGCCCGGTCGCGGGCGCGCGGGTCGGCCGTCTCGGCGGCCAGCCGTTGCGCCTGGGCGATGGCGCCGGCAAGGGGTGTGCGCAACTCGTGTGCTGCGTTGGCGGCAAAGCTCCGCTCGGCCTCGAAGGCCGAGACGAGCCGCGCCAGAAGGTCGTTCAGCGTTGCCGCCACCGGCCGGATTTCCGACGGCAGGTCATCGGCCGGCAAGGCCGAAAGGTCGCGTGCCGTCCGCGTCCGGAGCCGCTCGCGGAAGCGCCGGAGCGGCGCGAGGCTGCCCCGGACCGCGCCCATGACCGCCAGGAGCGCCAGGGGGATCACCACCAGCACCGGCAGGCCGAGGCCGAGCTGGATTTCGCGCGCCATCGCTGCGCGGTGAGCGAGCGGTTCGGCCACCGAAATCCGGACACTGCCCCGAAGCGCGTCGTCGTTGAAGATCCGGTGGCTCGCGGTCTGGCGGAAACCGCGCCCGTCCCAGGGCGGAAAGACCGCCGGATCGGCGGCATCGGATTGCAGCAGCACCCGGCCCGCGTCGTCGCGCACGACGTAGGTGAAGAATTCGTCATGCGCCCGGATCGCGGCGAGGCGCTGGGTCACGCCATCGTCCTCGCGCCCGACGATGTCGACCACGGCGAGCGGCAGGAGCCGCTGGGCCGCCTGCTCGAGCGCGGCATCGAAGACCTCGTCCATCTCGTGGCGCAGCAGCACCGCGGTCAGGGTGGCGGCGCCGATCCACAGCACCGTCAGCAGGACGCCGAGCGACAGGCCGAGCCGGGCCTGAAGGCTTGCGGGCCGGATCATGCCCGCCCCAGCCGGTAGCCGAGGCCGCGCTCGGTCTCGATCACGCCGGCGCCGAGCTTCTTCCTCAGCCGGCTGACATGGACCTCGATCGTGTTGCTCTCGACCTCGGCGTCGAAGGCATAGAGCTTGTCCTCGAGCTGGACCCTGGACAGAAGCTGCCCCGGCCGCGCCAGGAATGCCTCGAAGAGCGCCCATTCCCGCGCGGTCAGCGCCACCGGGCGCCCGTCGCGGTGGACGGAGCGGCGCGCGAGGTCGATGTCGAGCGCGCCGTGGCTGATGATCGGGTTGGGGTTGCCGGAATAGCGCCGCGAAACCGATCCGATCCGGGCCGACAGTTCGGCAAGGTCGAAGGGCTTTGCCAGATAGTCGTCCGCGCCGGCGTTCAGCCCCTCGATCCGGTCCGAGACCTGGTCGAGCGCGGTCAGGATGATGACAGGGGTCACGTCACCACGGGCGCGCAGGGCCTTCAGGAAGCCGATCCCGCGCCCGTCGGGAAGCATCAGGTCGAGAAGGATCAGGTCATAGGCCGCGGCGCGCACCGCATCGCCCGCGGCGTCAAGCCGCGTCACCCAGTCCACCGACTGGCCGTCACCCGCGATCTGGTCGCGCACCGCGGCCCCCAGGACCATATCATCCTCGATCAGAAGGATGCGCATCATCTTCTCCGTTCCGGGCCCGTTCGGGCGGCGTTCGGGCGGCGTTCGGGCGCCGCCCCCTCACCGCGCCAGCCTTCGCGCGGGCGCCTGACGCCAAGCTGACGGTGCCAGCGTCGCGTCTTCAGGATGCCGTCAGCTTTGCCCGCCACTCTCGCCGCAGGATGCCCCGTGATACGGAGTTTGGCGCATGCGGAGAAGCCTTGCAATTCTGACCCTCGCCGGAGTGCTCGCGGCGGGACCGGCGCTGGCCGATGACGATTGCCTCGTGCCGATGGCCGACTGGCAGCCACGCGAGGCGGTGGCGCGGCTTGCGGCCGGGCAGGGCTGGACGGTCCGCCGGATCAAGATCGACGACGGCTGCTACGAGATCAAGGGCAGCGACGCGGCGGGGCGGGAGATCGAGGTGACGGTCCATCCCGCCACGCTTCAGGTGATCGAGATCGACTACGAGGACGGAAGGCCGGCGCCGCGCGGCACCGGCGCGCTTCGCAACGACGACTGAGGCGCATGTCCAGAACCGGACGGCGGCGGTTCCGGCCCGGATCCGCTGGTGCCGGGCTTCCACTGGGGTCTCGTCGCCGCCGTCGCGGCGGCCCGGCTGACCGCCGATGAGGTACGGTCGGCGCACGGGATCGCCGGCGACACGGTTGCCGCGCTCGCCGGTGTCCGTCTGGTCCGGGGGCTTGCGGTCCGCCTGTATGCCCGCTTCGGCCGGTTCCTGCGCGGGCCGGGGGCGACGGCCGCCTGTCTCGGCGACGTCCTGCACCGCCGCGAACGGCGCCACCTCGGCCACATTCCCGCGGGCGCGGCAATGATCGTGGCACTGCTTCTGCGCCTCTCGGGCACCGCCGTCAGCGGCTGGCTGAGCGCGGAACCCGATCGTGTTGCGCTCCTGCCCGGCGTTCCCGGCATCGCCACCGCGGCCCGGGCCGATGACGATGATGGCGGAAGCTATGGCGAAAGGTGCGAGGCGGCGCTCGAGGCGGCCCACGAGGCGCTCGCCGCCCTCACGCTCCTGCTCGCCGCGCTGCATCGGGCGGCGTGGCGCCGGCCTCCGTCCGCCACCGCGAGAACCTCGTCGGCGCGATGGTCACCGGCCGGAAACGCGCCGCCGCGCCGGGCGACATCGTCTGACGCGGCGTCAATCCCCCTTCCCCTTGCCGTTCCCGCCCCCGCCGTCGTGCGGGCCCCCGTCGTTCCTGACGGCAGGCTGACGACAATTCCGCCCCCGGTTCAGCCCCGCGTCAGCCTGACCGCCGAGGGTCCGGTCAGTGGAAAACCGCAGAATGGAGGCTGACCCATGAAACCGATGCTTGCCGCCCTCGCCCTTCTCGCCGCCCTGCCCGCCGGTGCGGCGCTGGCCGATGACGACGATTGCGTGGCCCCGGCCGCGACGCTGCCGCTGCAGGAGGCCGCCGCGCAGGTGGCCGGCAACTACAACTGGACGGTCGCGGCGATGGAGGTCGACGACGGCTGCTATGAAGTCCGGGCGACCGATGCCGGCGGCAATCTCCTCAAGGTGGAGATCGACCCGGCGACGCTCGAGGTCCGCAAGGCGAAGATCGTGGCCTTCGCCGCCGTTGGCGGGACGCAGGCCGCGACCCCGCCCGTGAGCCAGTCGAACTGACGCCGCGAAGCAGGACGTGCCCCGCCCCCCGGGCGGGGCGCTTCCTGACGGCAAGCTGACGTGCAGGCCGCGGTGCCGTCAGGAACCCCTCAGGTCGCGGGCCGAGGATGCGCACACATTGACGGAGATTTCCAATGCGAAAACCTCTTTCCCTTCTGGCCGCCTCGACGGCGCTGTCGGCGGCGATCGGGTTCCCCGGCTGGAGCGCCGAGCCGACCCTCATGGAACCGGGCCTCATGGAACCGGGCCTCATGGAACCGGGCGTCATGGCGCCGGGCGTCATGGAACCGGGCGTCATGGCGCCGGGCGGAACGCCCGTCCTGGCGATGCCCGGCACCGCCGCGGAGGCGGACCTGCTCGTCCTGGCCAGCGGCGACGACGACGATGACGATGACGATGACGATCACCACGACGACGAGGACGACGAGGACGAGTGCGACGACGATGACGACGGCTGCGGCAGGCGGAGGCCCGACCCCGCCCCGGCCGGCACCGTGGCGCCGCCCGCCAACGGCCTTTTCGGCACCGGTGCCCCGCCGCAGGTCAAGGTCAACTGAGGATGCCGCGGCGCGGCGCCCCCCTGCGCCGAATCGTGCCCGCCAGACGCACACTTTCCAACTTCACGAAGGACCGACCCATGAAATCCCTCCTCGCCACGCTGGCGCTGACGACGGCGCTGACGCTTCCCTCGCTGGCGCTCGCGCGCCCGGTCACGCTGACCACGACGCTGACCAACTACGGCGGCGACGGCGCCTATCTCGCGCTCTATGTCACCGATCCTTCGGGCGCCTATGCCGGCAGCCTCTGGATGGCCGGGGGCAAGTCGAAATACTACGAGCACCTGGCCGACTGGTATCGCGCGACCGCCGGCGACCCGGCGCAGATCAACGGAATCACCGGCGCCAGCGTCGGCGCGGGCCGGTCGCTGGAGATCACGCTCGACCTTGCCGACGCGCTCTTCGATGCGGGCTATACGCTCCACATCGACGCCGCCGTCGAGGAGATGCGCGACAGCCCCAACGAGATCGCGGTGCCGCTGACGGCCGCGGGCGCGGGTCAGCCGGTGAAGGGCCGCCGCTACATCGCCTCGTTCCGCTACGACATGTGAGGGTGGCCCGATGCTCCGTGCGTTCCACCGCTGGCCGGGCCTCGCGGGTCTGGCGCTCGTCACGCTCCTCGCGCTCACCGGCGCGGCGCTGTCGGTGTTTGCGGCGGCCGAACGCCTTGCCGCGCCGCAGGCCGTGGCGGACCTGAGCGTTGCGGACCTCGCCCAGCGGATCCAGGACGCCTATCCGGGGGTGGAGCAGATCCGCCGCGCACCCTCGGGGCGGATCACCGCCTACTGGTTCGACGGCGGCACGCCGGAGGCCGCGGTGATCGACCCCGCAACCGGCCGGGGCGCGGGATCGGCCGACCCGAACCCGGCGGAACGGTGGCTGACCAGCCTGCACCGCTCGCTCTTCCTCGGCGACGCGGGCCGGATCGCGATGGCGGCCGGGGCGGCGGCGATGCTGGTCCTGTCGGCAACCGGGGCCTTCCTGGTCGCGCGGCGGACGGGCGGCTGGCGGCGCTGGTTCGCGCCGCTGCGCGGCCCGCTGGCCGGGCGTGTGCATGTCGAACTTGCGCGCCTCGCGGTGCTTGGCCTTGCGCTCTCCTCGGCCACCGCGCTCTGGATGGCAGCCTCCACCTTCGGCCTTCTGCCGGACGGCGGTGCCTTGCCGGCACTCCCCGCCGGGGTCAGCGGACAGACCGGTGCTTCGCCGGGCGCCATGCCGCTGCTGGCCGGAACGCCCGTGAGCGTGCTCCGCGAACTGGCGTTCCCCTATCCCGGCGACGCCACCGACGTCTTCACCCTGAAGACCGGGCAGGGCACCGGCTACCTCGACCAGGGCACCGGCGCGACGCTTGCCTGGGCCGGGGCGGGCGTGTGGGAACGCGTGTCGGAAACCGTCTACATGCTGCACACGGGCCAGGGCGCGGCGACGCTCGGCCTTGCCCTCGGGCTGATGGCGCTGGCGGTGCCGGCGATGGCGGCCACGGGAGTCGCGGTCTGGCTCTCGGGCCGCCTCGGCCGGCCGCGGATCGCCGCCAACGCCGCCCCGGCGCGGGCCGGGACGGTGATCCTGGTGGGCAGCGAAGGCGGCAGCACCTGGGGGTTCGCCGCCACGCTCCACGCCGCCCTGAGGCGTGCGGGCGAAGAGGTCCATGCCGCGCCGATGGCGGGCTTCGATCCTGCCCGCTTTCCCCGCGCCCGGCGCTTCATCGTCATGGCCGCGACCTACGGCAACGGATCGGCGCCGGCGGGGGCGAGGGGATTTCTCGACGCACTCACACGGACGGGCCGGCCCCCGGAGGCATCCCTCGCCGTCCTCGGCTTCGGCGACCGAAGCTTCCCCGCCTTCTGCGCCTACGGCGAAGCGGTCGCCGCCGCTGCCGCCGGCCTCGGCTGGCCCATGCTCCTGCCCTTCGCCACGCTGGACCGCCAGTCGCCGCAGGATTTTGCCCGCTGGGGGCAGGCCCTTGGCCGCGCGCTCGGCATCGGGCTGGATCTGGCCCACACCCCCGCCGTGCCGGACAGCCGGGCGCTGACGCTCATCGCGCGGCGCGACTTCGGGGCCGAGGTCCAGGCGCCGGGCGCGATCCTGCGCTTTTCGCTGCCGAAAACCTCTCTGTGGCAACGGTTTGCAGGGCGAAGCTTCGCGCGGTTCGAGGCCGGAGACCTGATCGGCATCCTGGCCGAGGGGTCGGCGGTGCCGCGGTTCTACTCGCTCGCCTCGTCCAGCCGCGACGGCTTCGTCGAGATCGTGGTGCGCAAATGCCCCGGCGGGCTCTGCTCGGGCCGGTTGGTCGCGCTCGAACCGGGGCAGAGGGTGCGGGCCTTCCTGCGGCGGAACCCCGCGTTCCATGCCGGCCGCGGCCGCGCGCCGCTTCTTCTGATCGGCGCAGGCACCGGCATCGGGCCTCTGGCCGGGATGATCCGGGCCAACCGGCGGGGCCGGCCGGTGTTCCTCTTCTACGGACTGCGCGACCGGGCAAGCGATTTCGTCTACGGCACGGAACTGGAGGCCTGGCGGGCCGAGGGGCGGCTCGTCGGTCTTGTCACCGCGACCTCGCGCGGGGCGAGGCCGCATTACGTGCAGGACGCGCTGAAGGCCGAGGGCGCGGCGGTGGCCGCGTTTGTCCGCGGCGGCGCCCGCGTCATGGTCTGCGGCGGACGCGAGATGGCCGCGGGCGTCGCCGAGGCGCTGGCCGAGATCCTGGCACCCGCCGGCCTGTCGCCCGTCACGCTGAAGGCAGAGGGCCGCTATGTCGAAGATGTCTACTGACCTCGTGCGTCATGCGCTGAACGGCCCGACGATGGGCACCCGCTGGTCGGCGCTGTTCTTCGCCCCCGCGGGTTTCGATCCCGGCCCGATCCGCGAAGCGCTTCAGGCGGCGGTCGACCGCGTGGACGAACAGATGTCGACCTGGAAGCCCGGGAGCGCCCTGATGCGGCTCAATGCGGCGCCGGTCGGCGCATGGTGCGACCTGCCCGGGGATCTGGCGCGCGTGCTGCATCTCGGGCTCGCCATCGGGCGCGCCTCGGACGGGGCCTTCGACATCGCCACGGGCGATGCCGTGGCGGCCTGGGGCTTCGGCCCGGCCGAGGCCGCGCCGGCGGCGATCCGCGCCGCGACGGGCATGCCGCGCCGCCCCGCGTGGGAGTGTCTCGACCTCGACGGCCGGCGCCTGCGCAAGCGCGCGCCGGTCACGCTCGACCTGAACGGCATCGCCAAGGGACACGGCGTCGACCTGCTGGCCGGAGTGCTGGCGGGCGGCGGCATCACCGCAGCGCTCGTGGGCATCGACGGCGAGATGCGCGCCCTCGGCACGCGGCCCGATGGCGCGCCCTGGGCGATCGCGGTCGAGGCCCCCGACCCCGGCCGCCGCGCACCGCATTCGGTGCTGAGCCTTCAGGATGCCGCCGTCGCCACCTCGGGCGACTATCGACACTGGGTGACGGCCGGCGGGCGGCGGCTGTCGCACACGATGAACCCCGCCACCGGCGCGCCGCTCGGCACGCCGCCGGCCTCGGTCACGGTGGTGGCGCCGACCTGCGCCGAAGCCGATGCCTGGGCCACCGCGCTGATGGTGCTCGGGCCGGAACAGGGCGCCGGCGTCGCCCGCCGCGCGGGCCTCGACGTCCTGTTCCTGGTGCGCGACGGCACCGGTGGCCTGCAGTCGCGCAAAGTCGGGCGGCTTTTCGCTGCGGCAGCCTGACCGCGCCGGACGGGCCGCGCCCCGATGCCGGATCACGAAGTCGACAAAAGAACTAAGGAATTGACCGCCGCGTTTTCCGACAATATCACTCGGGTATGAACCGAATCCCCCCGGCCTCCGCCGTGCCCCCGCAGGGGCGGGCATCACCGGGCGGGGGCCCTAGACCAGGAGACCGCCCGATGCACCGCGCCCTTTACCCCGCCGCCGTCCTGATCGCCAGCGCCGCCCCCGTCTGGGCGCTGACCGAGGCGGAGGGGCTTGCCGAGGTCAAGTCCTTCACGCTCGAGCACAACGCCGCGCTGGTGGCCGAGGCCGGGAAGCTGCGTGACCTCGCGGCCGGATACGCGGCCACGCTCGGCGCCCACGGCAACGACTACGCGGCCGCCTGGGCCGCCGAGGGCCCGAAACTCGCCGAGACCGTCACCGCCATGCGCGCCCGGTGGCTCGCCGCCTCCAACCAGTACGAGACGATCGAGGGCATCGTCGCGGGCATCCCCGCCACGGCGAAATACGACCTCATCCTTGATGCGGGCAACCCCGGCACCGAGACGGAAGACGTGGCGGACTACGACCTGCCGCTGCCCGATGGCACGGTGCTGGAAAAGCCCGGCAGCCTTTTCCACATCATCACCGAGCCCCTGCTCTGGGGCACCGACCCCGACCATGTGCGGCTCGAGGCCGACCTTGACGGCGACGGCCAGACCGGTGCGGGCGAGGTGCTGTTCGACGCCAATCTCGCGCTGGGCGCGGCCGAGGGGCTGGTCCACTGGGCACAGGCGCTCGAGGCCGAGATGACCGCGTGGCAACCCAACCGCGACGACGCCTTCACCGCGGTGGTGACGATGACGCCGACAGTCGGCGACTATTTCGGCGAATGGAAGGAATCGCAGTTCCTCGGCGGCGAGGGCGCGGCCTTCGTCGCCCAGAGCCGGCTGATCGACGTGCTGGGGATCATGGGCGGCTGCGAGCGGATGTATACCTCGGCGATCTCGCCGGTCCTGGCGACGGGCGACACCGCGCTCGATGCCGCCATCACCAGTGATTTCGCGGACCTTCTGGCGTTGATCGGGGATACCCGCGCGCGCGAGGAAGCGGGCGACCGCTTCAGCGCCGAGGAAGCCGATGCGCTTGGCAGCGAGGCGCAGGACATCGCCGAGCGGATCGTGGCGCAGGTATTGCAGGCAGCGGCGAAACACGGGGTGGACATCCGGGGCTGAGGGGGTGATGACCGACGCAGCGCTCCAGCCCGCGTCCGGTTTCGCGCGCGGCCGCAGCCTTCCCCGCCATCGCGGGGGAAGTCCGCGGTCGGGCGCGCACAGCGGTCTTGCGGCGGCGCTCTTCGTCTCGGGCCTCTGGCTCTGGCTGCGGCCGGGGGCGGGGGCGGTGCTGTGGTTCCACCTGATCGGCGGCGTGGCCCTGGCCGGGGCCATCCTGCCCTGGCTCACGGCCCATGTCCGGCGCGGCCTTCTCCGCAGCGAGCGGTGGCTCTTCACCCAGGTCTCCTGGGCGCTTCTGGCAAGCTGGCTGGTGATGATCCTCGCGGGCTTGCTCATGGCCCTTCCCGCCGCGCTTTGGCTTGCCGGACCGGTCTGGTTCCCGCCCCGCGCCGTGACCGCGATGCTGTCGCTGGCCCATTTCTGGGGCGCGTGGCTCTCGTTTGGCGGGCTCCTCCTGCATCTGGGGATGCGGCACTGGCGGCGGATGCGCCCATGACGCTGAAGACCCAGCTTCGCTATCATGCCAAGCCTCTCACGGCCTCGGGCCTCGCCGCGCTCATAGGGCTCGCGCTCTGGGCGACGCTCGCGCCCCCGGCCGTGCCGGTGGGGGTCGCGCTTTCGGCCATCCCGTTCTACCGCCTGCCCTTCGGGCCCGACGCGGCCGGCAACGACCGCCCCTTCTGGCCCTCGCGCCTTGAAAGCGCCAGCGGCGATTTCAGCGATCCCGCCCGCCTGCCCTCCTCGGCCGACTGCGCCTCCTGCCACCGGCAGGAGTTCCACGAATGGGCCGCCTCGCTTCATGCCATCGCCGACCGCGATCTGGTCTACGAGGCCACGGTCGACGCCAACGAGAAGCTCGTGCGCAACCCCGAACAGACGCGGTTCTGCGAAGGCTGCCACGCGCCGAACGAGATGCTGGCGGGCCGGGTCAACCGCTTCACCTCGGTGCCGCCGGCCGATGCGCTGACCGAGGGCGTGGCCTGCATCACCTGCCATACCGCCACCCATGCCGACCCGGTGGCGGGCAACGGCGCGATCACGCTCGCCTACGGCCGCGCCGAGGCGGAGCGCGACGGGCCGCAGGGCGCCGCCCTTCTGGCCGATCCGCGCGCCCATCTGGCGGCCTTCGGCGCGGCCGACACCACCGCCCTGATGAAGAGCGCGGATGTCTGCGGCACCTGCCATACCGAGATCTACGACCATTCCATGTCGAAGGCGGAAACCCCGCAGGCGGTGCAATCGACCTTCACCGAATGGCGCGAGAGTTGGTATGGCCGCAACGACGTCACCTGCCAGGACTGCCACATGGCCGCCGACCCGGCGGCGCAGGTGATGGCGCTGAGGCAGGGCACCCCGGTCAAGCCCGACCGCTACTCGCATCGCTTCATCGGCGCCAACCATGTGATGGCAGACACCGGGCTCGGCGACACGCTGTCGGTGCTGCGGGGCGGGCTTCTGCCGGGAATGGATGCCGCGGCGACGCGGGCCACGCTCGACGAACAGGCCCGCCAGACCGCGGCCTTCCTGCGCACCGCGGCGGGGCTCGACCTGCGCGGCGTCCGCCGTGGCGCGGCGGGGCTGCATCTCGACATTGCCGTGCAGAACCTCGGCGCCGGGCACAACCTGCCCACCGGCGTCAACGACCAGAAGCATATGTGGCTGGAGGTCGAGGTGACCGACGCAGCCGGCAACACCGTCTTCCGGTCGGGCGGCGCGGCGGAGCGGCTTGGCGTCGAGGATCCCGAGGCGGTGACCTGGATCGAGCACTTCGTCGATCCCGCGGGGCGGCGGCTCACCGGGCACCTGACCTTCTCGACGGCTGAGGTCGTCTGGATGCGCAAGCCGGTCCCGGCGCGGGGCGAGGACGTGGTGGGCTACGACCTGCCCCTTGGCCCCGGAGTCCGGGGGCCGCTCCATCTCAGGGCACGGCTTCTCTACCGTATCGCACTGCCCGAGCTGATCTTCACCCACCTGCGCCGGGACATCGCCATCCCGCCCTTCACCCTGGCCGAGCTTTCGGTCGACCTGCCGGATGCCGCGCCATGAAGACCGTTGTTGCGTTTCTCGTCCTGCTTCTCCTGCCCCTGACGGGCCAGGCGCAGACCCCCTGGGGCGCGGCGGACGCGATCCGCAGCGAGACGGGCCGGATCGAACGGCTGCTCTACCGCGCCGCCACGCCCGAACGCACGGCCGACATCGCGGCGCGGCTGAAGCGGATCGGCGATGCCTGGAGCGCGGCGGCGCCGGATTTCGGGGCGGGCGCGCAGGCGGTCGCGGCGGAGATCGCGGCCTATCGCGATGCGGCGGCGCGGGGCGACGGCCCGGTCGCGGCACGCGCCCGCCAGCACCTCTGGACCGCGCTGATGGCCGCCGCGCACGACCGGGCGCTCTCGGCGATCGAGGCGGGAGACGCGGGCGCGGCCGCCGACTGGCTGACGATCCGCGACTACGCCCGCGCCTCGGGCGACACCGCCGCCGCGCTGGCCGCGCAGGCGCTGGGGCGCGGCGAACTTGCCCCAGCGGCGGCCCGCGCCGCGGTCGAGGCGGAACTGCTGACCGTGGCCGCCGCCGAACTCAGGCTGGCACTGGCGCGGGCGGCCGAGGACGGGGCGGCCGGGCACGGCACGCAATATGCCGGCGACCTCGGCCGGATCGAGGGGCTTGTCGCCTATCTCGGCGGGAACCTCGCCGACCATCTCGGCGCCGACGGGAAAACCGCGCTGGAGGCCGCGCTGGCCCGCGCCGGCACCGATCCCGCCGCCCTGGCGGAGATCCAGGCACGGCTCGCGGGCTATGCGCCGGTGGCGCTTGCGCCCGAGGAACGGCTGCGCCGCGCCCGGCTCCTGCGCCGTTTCACCGCACTGGTCTGGGAGGAATACGCCAACGGCGTGCGCCGGGGCGAGATCAGCCAGCCGATGGAATACAACGAGGCGCGGATGTTCCGCGACCGCGCGGCGATGGTGCTGGGCGATCTCGTCCCCGGCTTCGCCGATCCTGCCGTACCGGAGCGGCTGGCCGCGCTCCTGGCCGAGATGAAGACGCTGATGGACGCCCGCGCCGACGGGGTGGAGCCGCTGGTGGCCGAGGCGCTCGGCCTGATCGACGCGAGCTTCGGCGAGGAGGTGGCGCAGGGCGGCTATGCGGCCGCGGTCGACGCGCTGCCGGCGGCGCTCGACGAGTTGCTGATGATCGCCCGGGCGGGCGACTGGCCGGGGGCCGAGATGAAGCGGCTCGAGGCCTATTCCTGGTTCGATCCCGACATCGAGCAGAGGCTGGTGCCGCGGGCGCCGGCGGCCGCACTCCGGCTCGAGGCGCGGTTCTGGGAAGGCTCGGCCGACCGGCCCGGGCTCGGCACGCTGATCGCCGACCGGGCCGAGGCGGCGGCGCTCGCTGCCGAGATCGACGGCATCAAGGCCGACCTCGCCGCGGCGCGGACGCGGATCGAGACGCCGCCCTCCGCCGCCGGCTCGGCGCTGCAATCGGCCTGGATCATCTTCCGCGAGGGGCTCGAGGCGGTGCTGATCCTCGCCGCGCTGATCGCCGCGCTCCGGGCCGAGGGCCTGCCCCCTGCCCGCTTCCGCACCGCGCTCGCCGCCGGTGTGTCGCTCGCGCTTGCCGCCAGCTTCGCTCTCTGGGCAGTCGCGCGCTGGCTCGTCACCTTCTCGACGCTGGCACGCGAGGCGCTCGAGGGCGGCACGGCGCTCGTCGCGGTGGCGGTGCTGGTCTGGATGGTGCGCGGGCTTTCGGCGGGCGGCGGCCATGTCGCCAGCTTCCGGGCACGGCTTGCGGGCGTCGCAAGCCCGGTGCCGGTCGGCATCCTCGCCTTCCTCGTGGTCTTCCGCGAGGGGTTCGAATCGGTCCTCTTCTACGAGGCGCTCCTGGCCGATGCCGCCCCCGTGCCGGTCCTCGGGGGGCTTGCTGCCGGGGCCGCGGCGGCGCTGGCCTGCGGCTGGGCGGTGCTCGCCGCCGGGCGGCGGCTGCCGCTCACGCTCTTCTTCCGGGCGACCACGGTGCTTCTCGCTGTGCTGGCGGTGATGCTGGCCGGCGCCGGCATCCGCGGCCTCCAGACCGCGGCGCTGATCGGCGCGACACCGGTCGGCTGGTTCCCCGACCGGGACTGGTTGCAACTCTGGTTCGGGCTCTTTCCGGTGGCCGAACCGCTCGCCGCGCAGGCCCTGGTGCTGGCGGTGCTGGTCCTTCCCCGACGGCGGCGCAGGGCGGCGGCGCGGGCGGCGTGACGCCGGCGCCGGTGGCG
>JBDHSQ010000012.1:0-43768 GCA_039808285.1 Paracoccaceae bacterium | reverse complement strand
CCGTCCATGCGCAGGCGGACGTTGAGCCCGGCGGCGCCGATCTCCACCCGTTCGACCAGCAGCGCCGCGATGCGCGCTTGTTCGGCGGGGAACAGTTCGTCCCATAGCGGATCCAGCCGGGCCAGCGCCGCGCGGGCATCGGCCTCGGTGATCTCGCCGTCCTGCGCGCGGGCCGCCTTCCACGTGCCTGCGACGATCTCCGGCTGGCGGAACACGGCGCGCAGCTGGTCAATGACGGCGGCCTCGATCTCGCCAGCGGGGACACGACCCACCGGGCACGACCCGGCACCGTGTTTCAGCACGGTCTGGCTGACGTAGTAACGATACAGCCGCCCGCCCTTGCGGGTGTGGGTGGGCGAGAACGCCGCACCGTCGGGACCGTAGACCAGCCCCTTCAGCAGCGCGGGCGTGTCGGCGCGGGTGCGGGCGGCGCGCTTGCGCGGGCTTTCCGTCAGGATGGTGTGGACGCGGTCCCATGTCTCGCGACCGATGATCGCGGCGTGCTCGCCGGGATAGCTGTCGCCCTTGTGGACCGCCTCGCCGATGTAGGCGCGATTGCTCAGCATGCGGTAGAGGTATTTCTTGTCGATCCGGTTGCCCCGCGGCGTGCGGATGCCGCGCCTGCCGACCTCGCGCGCTAGCTCTGTGCAGGAGCCGATCTCGAGGAATTGGTCGAAGATCCAGCGCACATGCGCGGCGGCCTCCTCGTCGATCAGCAGCTTGCGGTTCTCGACGCGGTAGCCATAGGGCGGCACGCCGCCCATCCACATCCCCTTCTTGCGGCTGGCGGCGACCTTGTCGCGGATGCGCTCGGCCGTAACCTCGCGCTCGAACTGGGCGAAGGAGAGCAGGATGTTCAGCGTCAGCCGCCCCATGGACGTGGTGGTGTTGAAGGACTGCGTCACCGACACGAAGGTCACGCCGTTGCGGTCGAAGACCTCGACCAGCTTGGCGAAGTCGGCGAGCGAGCGGCTGAGGCGGTCGATCTTGTAGACCACCACGACATCGACCAGCCCGTCCTCGATGTCTTCCAGCAGCCGCTGCAGGTCGGGCCGTTCCAGCGTGCCGCCGGAGATGCCGCCATCGTCATACTGATCGCGCACCAGCACCCACCCCTCGGAGCGCTGGCTGGCGATGTAGGATTCGCAGGCCTCCCGCTGGGCGTGCAGGCTGTTGAATTCCTGCTCCAATCCCTCCTCGGAGGATTTCCGGGTGTAGACGGCGCAGCGCAGCTTGCGGACGGGTTTCGATTTTTCCGGCGGCTTCGTCATGTCCGCCCCCTGTGGTTCCTGAGCCCGAAGAAGACCCAGCCGTTCCAGCGCGTGCCGGTGATGGCGCGGGCGATGGCCGAGAGCGACTTGTAGGGCCGCCCTTGCCATTCGAACCCATCGGCGGTGACGGTGACGATCTGCTCGACCCCCTGCCATTCGCGCAGCAACCGCGTGCCGGTGATGGGACGGTCGCGATCGGCGCGGATGCTACGCTTCTTGCTGTCGCCGCCGTCCAGTTCCTCGCCCAGTCGCTCAAGGCGCCGGATCGTCTCCGGCTTCAGCCCGCCACAGGCCAGTTCCTGGATGCGGTAGGCCAGGCGGGATTCGAGGTAGCGCCGGTTGAAGGGCGGCGGTTCGCTGTCGAACAGGTCGCGCCACTGCTTTTTCAGGTCAGGCGTCGGTGTGGTCTTCAGCGCGGCCAGGCGCGCGGGGATCGGATCGTGGGTCGTCATGCATTTCTCCGGTGAGTTGGAGTTGCATGACGGCATTGGTCGGGCGGATAGTGTAGGTAACTTTCTCCAGTATCGTCAGATACTTCGCCCTTCTCCCGCATGCGCAACCGAACAAGCCCGAGCGCCAGCAGCCCGCAGAGCTCGGCGCGGCGCTCGGCGGGCGTCATCACCGTAGGAGCGAGTGGGTTGGGGCGACGAGTGGGACCGGGATCGAACATCATGATCCATCGGTGCATGATTGCGCAGATGACCGCGACCTCGGAACGGGTCAGCCCGTGCCCGCCCCGAAAGGGTGAACCCTTTCGGTGTTGCAACACCTTGGTGGGTTGAGGGGTCAGGGCGTTCCCATTATGTTCGAACTGTCCCCAATCGATTCACGAGGCCCCCATGTCGCTGCAATCGCTCGACCGTACCCAATGGAGTTTTGCAGAGGCGCTGGCCCATGTGCAGAACGTGACGATCGCGCGGCGCGCGGTGGAAGCGGCAAGTTTGCCGCCCAGACCGGTGCCGGAATACCAGACCTGGAACCGGCCGCAGGACCCGACGATCGCGTGGAAGGCGGAGGCGGAGACCGAGTTGCTCGTCGCGTTGCGAGACGGGGATCTTCTGGCGCAGGGGCGATACACGGAGGAGCGGACCCATGGCTGGGGCAACGGCGGCAGCAGCAGCGGTTTCGGCCTGCATTCGGGCTACCACACCAGCATCCGCCCGGAGCAGTGGCGCGAGGGCAAGTATTCGTTCGGGCGGCTGACCGCGCGGGATTGGGAATTCATCGACATCCGCGTGGCGCGTTTCCTCGTGAAGGCGATCTGGCCAGATTACATCCCGGAGCCGGCGCGACCCGCGCAAGGCGCGGCAGATGCAATATACACCACGCCCTATCTCGATCTGATGCAGGCCGCGATTGCACATTTCGGGATTTCGCAGGGGAACCAGGGCAAGAAGGAATGCCTGATGGACTGGTTTCTCGAGCAGCAGATCGAGGGCGAACCGGTTTCCAACAAGCTTGCCGACGCCATGGCCACGCTGATACGGCTGCCGTCGGCACAGCGCGGTGGGGCGAAGCGGGTGCTGGGCCCCGATCTGCGGCACACCGGATAGGTGCGGCCAGGGAGGCTTCAAACGCGTTGGCGAGGACAACGCGATTTTGACGGTGGCTGCTTCGGGCTCGTCCTGTTGTACAGGCCCTCGATGCGCACGCTGCAAATGCGCCACCCCCCGACTTTGGCCGTCCCGATGAAGGGCTGAACCGTTCACCCCGTTCGCGCGGATGAGGGGTCACCCGACCAATTTGGGACGAGGGCCGGAGGCGCTCCCGACCGGCCGCAGGACCGGTCGGGCTTCACCCATGATATGACTTGATTTCAATGATTTGCCGAAAGGGGTCACCCCTTTCCGCGGACGCGTCGCGTGGCCGGGCGGACCGGTTCCGACGTCGCGAGGTCTGCCCGAAGGGCGGCAGAACCGGGGGCAACAACGCCCTCAGCCCCGGTTCCAGACACCCGTGCCTTCCTGCGTCCGCCACCCCCTGTGCATCGCTGCCGCGGCCTTCCTGCCGACCGGCGCGCGCGGGCGCGTCCTGCGGGTACGGCGATGAGCGCGCGGGATTGGCAGGCCTTCGATGCCGAGCTGAGCGCCCGGGTTCCGGAACTCGTGGTCGAGTTGCTGGGCAAGCCGACCCTCCGCACGGGCCATGAATGGCGCTGGGGCCGCAAGGGCAGCCTTTCGGTCGTGATCGGCGGCGCCAAGGCGGGCATGTGGTTCGACCATGAGGCGGGCGGCGGCGGCGGCTTCATCGATCTGGTTGGCCGGAACCTCGGTCTCTCCCGCGGCGACGCGCTGGACTGGACGGCCGATCGTATCGGCATGGGACGACGCCATCGGCCGGCCCGGACGCGCCCGGCACCACCGATCTTGTCGACGAACACGCCGACTTTATCGCAGGCCCAGCCCGGCACGGAAACGTCGCCTCAGCCACACCTCGACGATCTGGACCCGGCCGTCGCCCGTGCAGAGGAAGCCGCAGCCCGCGCCGCGCGGATCTGGGCCAATGCCTGTCCAGCCCCGGACGGCCATTCCTATCTCGCCGCCAAGCAGGTTGCGGCGCTCGGCTTGCGCATGGATGCGCGGGGCCAGCTCGTCGTGCCGTTGCAGGACATCGACGGCCGGATCCACAGCCTCGAGACCATCGCGCCGGACGGGGCCAAACGATACCTCGCTGGCGGCGCGAAGCGGGGGCATTTCACGGTGGTGGGTGCGGAGCCGGGGCCGCTCCCTGAGCCCACGGGCCCCGTCCTGATCTGCGAGGGCTGGGCGACCGGCGCCAGTCTGCACATCGCCACAGGCCATGCCGTGATCGCGGCGATGGACGCGGGCAACCTGATGCCCGTCGCCGAGGCGCTGCGGGCACGCTTCCCGGCGGCCGACCTCGTCCTGGTCGCCGATAACGACGCGAAGCCCGACCGCGACGGCAATCCCGGCGTCGAGGCGGCGCGCAAGGTTGCGCTTGCCGTCGATGGCCGTCTGGCCGTGCCAGGGGTTCCCGGCGACGCCAACGACCTCTTCTGCGCCAAGGGGCCGGAGTCCGTCGCGGCACTTGTCGCCGTCGCGGCCCGGATCCCGCCGCCACCGCCGACCTATCCGGCACCCGTGCTCACGCCCGACGAGGCCCGCGCCAGCCTCGCAGAGGCCATCGCCAGCTTCATGGCCGCCATCCCGGACTACTGGGCCGCTGTCGAAGCCGCCCGTGAGGCGGCGAAGGACAGCGACGCGACCCGCGATCCACTCGATTTCAACATCGTCGCGCGCGCGGCGCTGCCGCCGCTCCTCGGCCTGCCGGTCGATGTGGGCCTCGGCAAGACCTCGAGCGCGCGCGCCGCCATCGCCGAGCTGATCGCCACGGGCGGGCTCGGGAAACGCAAGGTCGTCTATGCTGTCCCGCGCCACGATCTCGGCGCCGAGCAGGTCACGGCCTTCGAGGCGCTCGGGCTCAGCGCCATGCTCTGGAAGGGGCGCACCGCGCCCGATCCCAGCGATGCTGATCCAGAACAACTCATGTGCCTGGACACGGAGGCCACCTTTGACGCCCTCGAGATCGAGCATCCAGTCGAACAGAGCTGCTGCAAGGTCAAGAACGGCGCGGAACTGCTGCTGTGTCCCTGGTTCCACGACTGCGGCTACCAGCGTCAGAAGCCGCTGGCGCAGGCCGCGCAGGTCATCGTCTGTGCCCATGACAGCCTCTTCCACCTGAAGCCGCAAGCCATCGGCGAGGTCGGGCTTCTCGTCATCGACGAGGCCTTCTGGCAGTCGGGCCTGCGCGGTCTCGACGGCAAGGCCACGCTGACGCAGGACGGGTTGGAGCCCGGCCGCACCTCACTCAGCTGCTACACCGGCAAGGGCAAGATGGATGTTGGCGCGACGGCCGACCTGATCGCCGCGCGCGAGCGGCTCTGCAAGGCGCTGCGGGTCATGAAGCCGGGTCCGCTCCGCCTCGGCCTGCTGGAAGCTGTCGGTCTCACCCCGGAGGATTGCCGCCATGCCGCGACGCTGGAACGCCGCCGGATGCGCGATGCGGGCCTTCGCCCCGGCATGTCGCCGGTCGAGCGGCGCAAGCGCATCGAGGCTGTCCTGCCGCCCGCAGGCGAGCCATGGGCCCCACCGGGGCGCTGCGCTATGCTCTGGCTTATCCTCGCCGAGGCGCTGGAGAACGGCCACGACGCCGCCGGTGCAGAACTCGTGCACGAGAGGACCGAGGCCGGTTCGGTCCGCGCGCTCCGCCTGCGCTGGCGCAGCCGCATGCGGGCAGGCTGGGCCGCCGAGGCGCCGATCCTACATCTCGACGCCACGCTCCGGCCGGAACTTGTCCAGACCTACCTGCCGCGGATCGATATCAGCACGCCCGTCGCCGCGCGCCAGCCCCATGTCCGCGTCCGCCAGGTCACCGGCAGCCCGACCTCGGCCCGTGCCCTGACGCCTGCCTCCGACGCACCAGAGCGGGACCGGAAGGCCGCCGCGACCCGTCTGCGCGACCTCCGGGCCTGGATCGACCTCCGCGCCCGGCAGTGCAATCGCCCCGGCCAGGCAATCGATCTCCTGGTGGTGGGCCAGAAGGCCGCCATCGATGCCCTTCGCTCGGCCGGACTGCCACCACGGGTGGAGGCGGTGCATTTCAACGCGCTGAGCGGTCTCGACCGCTGGGGTGGGATCGGCGGCATGGTGGTCCTCGGCCGCACGCTGCCCGCGCCGCGCACGGTCGAGTTGATCGCGATGGCCCTGACCGGCCGCGTGCCCGCGCCGAACCCGGAGGACGCGGGCTGGTGGTATCCCATGACCGAACGTCGCCTTAGGCTTGCAGACGACCGGACCGTGCCGCTCGCGATGGAGGAACATGCTGATCCCATCGCCGAAGCCGTGCGCTGGAGCATCTGCGAGGGCGAGCTGATCCAGGCGATGGGGCGCGGTCGCGGCGTCAACCGCACGGCCGCCACGCCGCTCGAGATCGACCTTCTCACGGACGTGGTGCTGCCGGTTGCCGTTGACGCGCTGGTGCCCTGGTCCGACCTCCGCCCGACCCGGCGCGACCTGATGGCGCTGACCGGCATCGTGCTCGAGAATGCCGCCGACATGGCGGCCTGCTTCCCGGAGCTGTGGCCGACGCGCGAGGCTGCGAAGAAGGACGGCCAGAGGAAGGGGACAAATGACTATTATGGAGACCTCTATAATAGCAGATTGTCCCCATCCTCGGAGGAGGTGACCTACCGCCCGCAGGGCGCCGGCCATCGAAGTCGGGCGGCCCACGTCGATCTCTCCCGCATCCTCGATCCGGAAGCCTGGCTCACCAACCGTCTCGGGCCGCTCGCCAGCTTCGAGATGCGGTCCATCGCGAGCAATCCAGCCGGTGACGACGCCGCCGCGCGCATCGACGCCCTCGCATCCCGCCTGACCGTCAGCATGCAGGCCGTGCTCGCCGCGCGCCGGGCCGCGCTGGACGCGCTCAGCGTCCGGCTGGAGGCCACCAAGCCCGCTGAGCTGCGGCGCCCCGACCAACCCCACCCAGAAGAGGAGACCGAGGCATGAGTTTCGACAGGATGCGTCTCTACGACGCCGGCCGCTTCCACGATACGGAACTGCCCGACTGGTATCACGCGGCCATGCGCCTCAGCGAAGCCGAACGCGTGGACTGGCATCGCGCGCTCGAGCGCGTCCTCGATTGCGAATACACGCTCTTGACGGAGGAAGGCCTGATAAGCGCCGGTCTCGAGATCCGGTTCTGGCCAAGCGAGATGCAGGGGATCTTCGTGCTGATCGAGACCCCACTGGCCGTTGTCGAGCAGATCGTCATTCTGAACCCAACCGACTGGCTGCCGTTCCTTTCCCGTTATCTCGCACCTCTCATGGCGGCGTCCAACCAGAGCGCCATGATCGCGCTGCACGGCAAGATCGGCAACGCCTTCATCGCTTGGGCGCGCCATGGCGAAGGCAGCCATGTCGATCGCGAAACCGGCCTCAGCCGGATCGATCTCGACAACGACCGGGATCGTCGCCGGGCCCAGCAGGCCCGCGCCACCATCGAGCGGGCCAGCCGGGAGGGGAGCGCATGACGGCGATGCGCTGGCATCCTCCGGGCTATGGTGGCGAACGGCGCGACCCAGACCGCGTGAAGCGCGACGGCTGGCGCGACCAGGGCATGCTCGCGGTCTCCATCGACGACGCGCGCCTCAGCTGGCCGGAGCGGGAACTCGTCCGGCAGCTGGGCGAGAAGCTCTATGGTCCGCGGAACCGCGGGCCTGACGCGCGGGAGCCCTGACCGGATTCCCTCTGGACCCCGGAATCCGCACCGGGGTCCAGCCGGGGGCCAGGCACGGCCAAGCGCTCCCGCCGGGGAGTTTCTGGTTCCTTCCCGGGCACTTGCGTATACGGGAGGGCTGCGCGCGCCATATCGCCAGCGTCAGGGCCGATTTTTTGGGAAGCCACCCCGGAGGCCGGAATCCAGAAGGTATGGCAAATGGCCAATGATTGTTGGCGATCGAGGCGCTCAAGCGGTGGATTCCTTGGTGGACCGGGAATCCAGCCGGACTCCGGTGGACTCCTGAGCCGCGGGAGCGACGCGCTGAATGCCGATCGACTTGTCGCCGCAACCCTTCGAGCATGCCTCTGACTCCGATAACGACCGTCGAGGTGGCGCACCGGAGGCGGTCGGGGTCGCCAGATCAGGTGTGAAACTGGACGCCGGCGATGGCGATGTCGGCTTGGAAGGCGCGTCCGATGGCGACGATGCCGATGCGGCGGAGGGCGCCGAGGCCGAGCGGCGCCTCGATCCGGTGCGGCTCGAATCCGGCGAAGGGCAGCCGGAGCGTCTGCCAATGTGGCGGCGCAACGAAGCCCTGGCGCCAGGATTGCCAAGGGCGGGTCGTCTGCGTGGTGCGCAGGTGCAGGCCGTAGCGTTCGCCGTTGCCGAAAACGTCGATCTCGATGCCGGTCCATCGACCTGCATCGACTGGCCCGCCGCCCGGCGCGAGGTCCAGCGCGATCTGGAGGAACCCGCCGTTGTTCGCAAGGCTCACCTCGCCCTGCATGCGGATGGCCGGGCGCCCCGCGACCATCTCGCGGCGCATCGTACCGGAGGAAAGCCCGCCCATGACCGGGTCGGCGATCAGTTCCCAGGCCGCGCCGTTCGCCGCCTGGGGCGGCGACCGGCTGAGGTCGTCGATGATTTCGGCCGCTGCGGTCAAGCCAGTGGCTCCGCCCCTACCCGCCGCGACTGTCGCGGGGGTGGCCTTCAGCCTACGCCGCCTGCGGACGCGACGCCATTGGTTCGCGCGCCTCGGCGCCGGGATCTCGGCCCACCTCCTCGGCGCGGGCCTTGAGGCCTGCGTTGGCGCGCTCGAATTCAGCCCGGAAGGGCCGCACGTCCATGACCCACAGCAGGACGCCGCGAAAGCGTTCGCCCTGGATCAGGCGGGTGCCACCGTTTTCGGCGCTGAGCTGGAAGTAGTGCTCGCCGTCGAACAGCCGCGGCAGGTAGAGGCGGCCCAGCCAGCGCAGCTCGCGGCCGGCGTCGGCCACCAGCACCTCGGGGCGGAAGGTGATCTCGCCGCCCGCAGGCGTGCCCATGGTCAGGCTGACCCGCTCGCCTTCGGCGAAGCGGCCCGTGACGCGGTGCATGTTCGGGCTCCAGGCTTGGTGTTCGACCGGGTCGGTCAGCAGCGCCCAGACGGTTTCGGGCGGGGCGTCGATGAAGACCTCTGTCTCGAACCCGTCGTGCGGGGCGAGCGTGAGGGCCGCGCCGAGGGCAAGGGCGATGGCGGCGGCGGTTCCGAAGAGGGTGGTCATGGCGGGGCTCCTGTGGCTGGGCTGTGCCGCCGGGATACTCTGCGGCTTGCCATTCAGGAATTGAGCAAAGGTCTTGATCGGCTATAGAGGAATGCATGAGAAGCGTTCCGATCCAGTGGGACCACTGGCGCAGTTTCATCGCCGTGGCCGAGGAGGGCAGCCGCAAGGGGCATCAGGACACGGCGCGGCGGGACCTGGCAGGTGTCGAACGTCAAGACCCTGCTGGAAAGGATTGCGGTGCTGGAGGACAGCTAGATCGTGAGGTAGGGTGCGAAGGGCGATCGGCGTGGTCTGGCTCGGCGGCGCGTGGATCAGTTCCGACCACAACACTGCTTGTATTTGCGCCCCGATCCGCAGGGGCAGGCATCGTTTCGACCGGGCTTCTGGCCAGCCTTGAAAGGCTGACCAGGAAGGTTGGCGGGCACGGAGCGGGACAGTTCGGGGCGCGACTGGTGCAGGATCGTTGCCACGCAGTTCGGGATCAGATCGGGTGCTTCCAGATCGATCTGGTCTATCTCCACCTCCGTGAACTTGCTGTTGCCGGTATAGATGTCCTGCAGTGCCATGATGAAGATCATGGCGCTGCGAGTCTCGTCATCGGCTCGATCAAGAAGCGTGTCCCAGGCATCCGGTCTCAAGGCCATGGCGCGGGTAAACCCGTCGACCCAGGGCTCCCAGAGGGTTTCATCGCTGTTGGCATCAACCTCATAGATGGGCTCGACCCAGAGCGATGCCGTCATCCGGGCAGCAACATCATTGTAGTGTTCCATCACCGCCCCGATCGTTTCCTGAGCCGACTCGAGATCGGGAAACCCCGCATTCCCGGTGACACCCCAGACACGGGGGAGCCAATCCGAGGGCGGAATCATCTCGGGACAGGCAAGAACGCCCGTCACGAAACCGTCGAGCTCACTAACTGTCATGGGCTCGTTCTCGACAGGCAGGGCCTCAAGCAGGTCATCCAGGCGGTCGAGCCGTTCGTCATCCGGACCCATGGCAAACCCCCTCTGCAGTCGCAAAATCCTTAGCCGTGATGGACCGAGGGATCAATCCGGCAGTCCGGGCCACACAAGAACAGTCGCAATACGCGGGCTTCTCTGCCGCTGCAAAAGCGCAGGCTTTGGCAATCGACGTCTCGCGGGCTATGGGTACAATTGCCGTCAGGATCGGCTGCGGCGCCGGGGCCGGTTGGCGACCGGTCGCTCGCCGGTCCAGATCTTCGCTTTGCCGACACAGGTCGGGAAGCGAACGCAGCCGAGGAATCGGCCATAACTGCCGCTGCGTTCGACCAGCCAACCGTCTTCGCATTCCGGGCAACTCGGATAACTGGCGCCGCACCCACATCGGACCTCTCTCGTTCCCTCTGCACGGCGTGGCAGTGCCGTGCCGCAGGAGGAGCAGGCGGGCAGCAGGTTTCCGCAGTGCTGGACATGCTCACAGCGATACCAGATGCGACCATCCTGCCCGGTCACGCCCAGCAATCGCCCACCACATTCGCCGCAGATGTGAGCTTCGGGTTCAGCGCCGGGGGCTGGTCTTCCCTCGCTTGTGTAAAGCATTTGACCGTAAGCCTCCGGCGTGGGCCGCTGTCAGGCGGCTTTCCGGTCGCGGCCGTCTTTCCAGTTCCATGGCAGGAGTTCGGGTAGCCGTGAGATCGGCATGTTCGGCATTCGGGCCAGGACGTCGGCGAGCCAGGCCTGGGGGTCGATATCGTTGAGCTTGGCGGTGACGATCAGGGAATAGATGAAGGCGGCGCGGTCGCCGCCGCGCTCGGATCCGGCGAAGAGCCAGGATTTCCGGCCGAGCGCGATGCCGCGTAGCGTCCGCTCGGCGGCGTTGTTGGTGAGGCATACCTTGCCGTCGTGCAGGAAGCGGGTGAAGGCGGGCCAGCGGTCCCGGTCGAGCATGTAGCCGATCGCCTTGGCGACCGGCGCGTGCTTCGACATCTGGGCCCGCTCGGCCCGCAGCGATGTTTCCAGCTCGACGATGAGCGGGACCGACAGGCGTTGACGGGCAGCCAGTCGGTCGGCCGCGTCGCGGCCGCTGATGTCGCGCTCGATGTCGAACAGCCGGTCGAACCGGGCAACGGCCTCCAGCGCCACAGGGGAGATGTCGTATGCCGCCCGTCCCCTGCGGGCCTGGCCGGCGATGTCGGCCAGTTCGAAGAACTTCCGTCGCGCATGCGCCCAGCACAGGGCACTGTCGATCGGCCCCGGCGCGCGGCCGGCGCGGTAGAGGTCGTTGTAGCCGCCGTAGGCATCGGCCTGCAGAATACCCTGCCAGCCGGCGAGGTGCCAGTTGGGATGGGCCATGCCGCGATCGCGCGAGAAGTGGAAGAGCGCCGCAGGGGGCGCGCCGCCGGCGAAGGGCCGGTCGTCGCGGACATACGTCCAGAGCCGCGCCGTCTTCGCGCCACCCCTGGCCAGAAGGGGCACGGTGGTGTCGTCGCCATGCAGCCGCTCGGCGGCCATGACATGGGCCCGGATCAGCGCGTGGATCGGCCGCAGGGCTGCGGTGCAGGCGCCGACCTGGTCGGCCAGGGTCGACAGGCTGATCTCGACACCTTCCCGGGCGTAGCGGTCGGCCTGCCGGTTCAGGGGCTGGTGCTGTCCGAACTTCTCGAACAGCACCATGGCCAGCAGGTTCGGCCCCGCCCATCCGCGCGGCGTGGCATGGAACGGCGCCGGCGGCTGGCTGATCCTTTCGCAATCCCGGCAGCTGAACTTCTCGCGCACCGTCTGGATGACCTTCCAGCGCCGGGGCACAACCTCGAGCGTCTCGGTGATGTCCTCGCCCATCTTCACAAGGCGCGCCGAGCCGCAGCAGCTGCAGTTGACCGGGCCCTCCACGACAACGCGCTCGCGCGGCAGGTGCTCCGGAAAGGGCTTGCGGGCCGGGCGGCGATGCTCGGCGACAACGGCGGCCATGACGGGTGCCATCGGCTCGGCGGCGATGCCGTCCTCGGCCGCGGCCGTCTCGAGCTCCTTGAGCTGCAGCTCAAGCTGCTCGAGCAGCCGCGTGCGGCGCTCGGAGCCCTGGCCATACTGCTCGCGGCGCAGCCGGGCGATCTCGAGGCGAAGATGGGCGATCATCGCCTCGGAAGTCGACAGCACCGCCCGGGTCCGAGCCAGCTCGGCCTCGGAGGCCGCGAGCGCGGCGCGCAGTCTGGCGATCTCGGCGGCGTCATCCGGCATGGCCAGACCATAGCAGATCCGGTCCCGGGCAGATACCAAAACACGCCCGCGACGTCGAGATTATCCAACCTTTGCAGGGCGTTGCGTCCAGCGCGGGTTGCGCCAGTCGATGCCTTCCAGCAGATAGCCGAGCTGTGCCGCCGAGATCTGCACCGCAGCGCCCGTCGGGCTGGCCGGCCAGATGAACCTCCCCGCTTCGAGCCGCTTCATGTAGAGCGACATGCCGACACCGTCGTGCCAGAGCAGCTTGATCAGGTCACCCCGGCGGCCACGGAAGCAGAAGATCTCGCCGGCATGCGGATCGCGCCCGAGACCCTCCTGGACGGTCAGCGCCAGGGTGTTCATGCCGCGCCGCATGTCGGTCACGCCGCCCGCGATCCAGACGCGCGCTCCGGCCGGGAACGCGATCATGCGCCGTCCAGAACCGGCAGGAGCCCTGCGAGCACCGCGGGATCGATCGCCACCGGCACCGTCAGCCGCCGTCCATTCGCGAGCACGATCTCGATCTTCGCGGTGCTGTCGGCGCTTGCCCGCGCCGATCGCGGCGCTGGCGTTCCCGCAGGCTCCTCGGCACCAAGCATCAATGGAATGAAGGCCGGAGGCCGCGCCACGCCGAGTTCGCCGTTCTGATACTGCCGCCGCCAGATGGTCAGCAGCGACCGCCCCACGCCATTGCGCCGCGCCGTCGCCGACACCCGTCGAGGGCCCAGAAAGCTCTCCTCCACGATCCGCAGCTTGTCGGCATCGCTCCAGTGCCGCCGCCGCGGCCCGTCAGATGCGGGAAGGACTTCAATCAGTGGTCTGAACTTATGGTCGGCCATAAGGTCGGACTTAGCACTCCGAGCAGGTCCTCGTCAGACGGCCCTAACCGGAGGGATACATTTGACCTCCATATCGTACGGAGATACTGAACGGATTTCCTTAGGTTAAAGGGGAACACTCGCAATGGCGAGTATCCCGCGCCGCTTGCGCGCAAGCGCGGGGCGAAGTCACGGCAAGCGACCCTTGTGTCGAGGGGGCGCAAGCGGAACAACCACCTCAGCGCGAAAACCCGGGCCCGAAGTCGGGGCAGTGACAATCAGAGTCCAGAAGCGGCCGACGGGCGGGACGTTGCTTGCCACCACCTGCCGCATTCCGGGCACATGGACCGTCGACCGGTAGGCCTGTGTCAGCCCCGGCACGATTCCGCTTGGCACCGGATCCAGACCAACCAAGCCGGGAAGCGTGAACCGAAACTCCAGCCCTTGGGTTGCGTCCCGTTCGGCGGGAAGACTGCGTTCCTCGCTCCATACCGGGAAGTTTACTGTCTTCAGGCGGCCCTCCGCCTCCACTTCATGAACGTCCATGCACGTCAGGACAAGACGGTAGGGCGCCGTCGCTGCGATTGGCTTTTGCACCTTCAGCCTGCCGCTGAACGCACCGCCGAGGCGTAGGTGGCCCGGTGGATCAAGCTCCAATACCGCGCTGCCGAAGGCGCGATGCCGCAGCAGCAACCGTGTCGCCTTGACCGCGAACCAGACCGCGGCCGCCAGAAGCCCGACAATCATGGCCGAGATAGGGTTCACGACATCGACATCGCCGGGATCGAAG
Organism: Paracoccaceae bacterium; assembly: GCA_039808285.1. Lineage (GTDB taxonomy): Bacteria > Pseudomonadota > Alphaproteobacteria > Rhodobacterales > Rhodobacteraceae > Albidovulum. Next base: position 29,929 of record JBDHSQ010000012.1, on the reverse strand, counting down.
GTCTCCGGCCAGCCGATGTACCAGCCCAGCCAGCCCGCCCCGCCCAGGGCCGCTACCGCGATCAAAGCTGCCATCAGTGCTTCGGCCCGGGGCGAGTACTGCGGCTGATCGGGCATAGCTGACATCCCCAAGTTGACTACTGTGTGATGCCAAGCTCCCCTAGTCTTGCCCGCCTGACAAGCATTTTACGGCCCGAGCGTCGTCCGCGGTCGCGCAAACGGCTGCCGCTCATCGACAGGTTGAACCCATGCTCACGCAGGATCTTCTGGTAGTCATGCTAACAATACTGGCTGCCGCGATTGCTGTGGAAGATGCAGCCCCGAGGCGGGGACCGCAGGGCGATGGACATTTTCAGCGCTTGGATCGCCAGATCGCGTATCGTGCGGTTGCTGACCGCCCAGCCGATGACGCGCCGCAAAGCCCACTCGTCAGCGCGATCCGCGCCGCATCCTTGCGAAATTCATCCGTCCTGCCTGTGCGCATGGTTCATCTCCTTTGCTGCGCATTACGGGCAGTGTCCCGGGCGGATTGATCCACGTCATTGATCGGCTTCTTCGCATCTGCAAGCATTCCTAAACCTCAGAGGTCGGCAATCGAGATACTGCCTGCCTCGGCTGATCGCCGGGTGCATTATGAGCGAGACAATTACGTCGAGGTGCCCGCTGGGAGCAGGAGCTTCGGAGATCATGTTGCGTACTGTCGTGGTGGCACTTTTCTGTTTCTCAGCCAGTGTCGCAGGCACGGTTCCTCTCTGGACGGTCATGCTCGGCTTTGCGTCCGGCCTGGCGCTATACATCCTCTGGCCGAAAGCCCGGTTCCCTGCGGGGACAAGCACGATGCACCGCGGCAGCGCGGTCATCGGGCCGGACATCATCGGCGTCGGGCTGCTTGCCCTGTTCGTGGCGCTTCCGGTCTGGATCGGCCGGGCCGAAGGCGCCGAGGGGCTGCACGGTTCGGCGCTGCTGATCTGGCCACTTCTGCCTGCGCCACTGGCCCTGCTGTTCGTCGCGGCGTCAAACGCCTGTTTCGGGCTTTGGGTCGGTCCTGCCGGGCTGAGCATCAGCAGCCTGCGGAGAACCGAACGGATAGGCTGGGACGAGATCATCGGCTGGCGGCCCTGGCGGCGCGACCGGTTGAGGGTATTTCGTGCCGTGGCACCGTTCCTGCCGCCGGGTGCTGCCGGTGCGGTGCTGCTGGCGCGGGCCAGCACGGGGGTCGAGATCGTGCTACGAACCGGCCGCAGCCGGCGCCTTCCCCGGGAAGGGTTCGAAAACGGGCTTGCCCGTGTCCAGCGCGCACTGACCGAACGCGGCCTGCCAAGGCTGGAGCCGGCACATTGAGGAGACGCATCTGACGATGAAAGGTTTTCTGGCCATGACTCTTCTGCGGGCGTTCTGCCTGGCGGTCTTCCTTCCTGCGGCGGCTTGGGCGCAGGCGCTGCACACCTTGGGCGAAGCCGAGGCGCAGGTTCCCGCCGACTGGGCCGAGGCGGGCCGGCGGGGTGATCGCGAGGTCGATTTCACCGGTCCCGGCGGGGCTTATCTGATGGTCCGCTGGTGGTTCCCGGACGAGCCGCTGACTGGCCACGATGGAGAGCTCTCGGCCGAGACGCGCAGCTTTCCTGCCGGGCCCGCGCTGGTCAGGCAATCGCGCACCGGGCCGCTGGTGCAGGTTACCATCGCGTTCGAGAGACTGAACCGGAATGGTGAACGGCTGCTGCTGACGGTGGGAGGCAGCGATGCCGATCCGCAGGCGCTGGAGGCGCTGCTGCTGCCGATCGCCGAGTCGGTGCGATTTGCCGGCGACCCGGCCTCGGCCGCGACGGTCGTGCCGCAGGCTTCGCCGGGCACCGCGGCATCGGGCGGCCGGAACCATCACGCCGAAGGTGGGTTTTCGCTGGCCATTCCGGCGGGCTGGACCATCCATCCGGTCAGTCCTGACGAGGGGCATGGTCTGGTGGCGCTGTCGCCGGCGGGTGATGCGCTGCTGCATGTCGCGGTGTTCGATCTGGCGACGGCCGACACGGTGCTGCTGTGGTGGGACCGTTTTCTGGCCGAAACCGCAATCCCCACCGATATCCTCGGCGAAAGCCATGATCCCTTCGCCGGGATCGAGGGGGTGGCTGTCACGCTGGAGGCCGAGGTCTATCCCTTTGCCGGCATCACCCTGCCGTTCCGACGTGGCAATGCCTGGATCTTCACCGGCAGCGCGTCGGAGGGCAACGTGATGCTGGCTTCCCTGCACGCCGCCGACGCACCGCCCGCCTTGCGGCAGGAACTGGCGGACATGGCGGCGAGCTTTGCCTTCGGTCAGCCGGCGCCGACAGCAACAGCCGAAGCGCCCCCTCCCGCGCCCGCACCTGCCGCCCCCGCGGCGGCGCTGTCGGCGGCCGAGACGCTGGCGCTGGTGGCCAGCGGCTTCGAGGGCGGATGCACCGCGCGCGACGTGGCGGGCGATGCCTTTGCCGGTGCGCTGGCCGCGATGGCCCTTGCGCCCCAGGTGGTGGCGGGCTGCGCGGCTGGCACGATCGAAGCGGCCGTCGTCTCGCTGCCGCAGGACCCGCGCCAACCGCAAGCCGCGATGCTGTGGCTCCGAGCATTGAAGGCGGCGGGTGGCAGGGACGTGGCGCTGGCCGACCCCGCGCGCCGCCTTCTGGTCCTGCTGCGTGCCGATGGCGCCGCCGGGTTCCGCATCGAGGTTGCGGATCTGGCCGCTACAGCGCCCGCCGCGCATGCTGCTGCCGAACCCACGGCCGAGCCCGCAGAGCCGCCGGGCCAGCTGTTCGCGGGCGTGGAATCCCCCGACTGGGCGCTGCATCTTGCGCGGCGCGGGCAGGCGGAGTGGACCCGGTTCGAGGGCGGGGCCTTTGTCGCCGAGGTGCCGGCCGGCCCGGATTTCCGCGTTACGGGCTTGCGCACCACGGCGCCGATAGTGCGGCTGCCTTCGGCATCGGACGGCTTTGCCACGCGGCTGTCGATCGACCTCGACACCGCGCGGCTGGACAACATCGTCATCGCGCTGGTTGAACCGGGGCTGGAAGACCAGCTTGACTGGCACGACCACGAAGTCTGGCTGGCGGTGGAACGGGACGGCGATGTCGTGCCCGAACTGGTGCTTGCGGTGCAGCAGAAGATGCAGGGCCGCATGCCGCTGCCCGACGCGACGGCGCTTGCCGGCCTGCAGATCGAGATGCGGCCCGACGGGCTGATCCTTGTCTCGAACGGTACCGGCGCGGTGCTGCTGGAGGGGCGGCTTGCCGCCCTGCCGGGCGATGGCCCCTTCCATCTGCAGATCTCGGCCACCGCGCCGTCGGGTGAGGTTTCCGCACTGCTGGCCCTGCGCGGTGTGCGGATGGAGGATGTGGCGGTCGCCGCCGATGCCGACCCGGGCGCGCTGTTGGCCGATGCGCCCCAAGAGGTGGAGCTGTTCGACGGCCGCACCCCCGGCCCGCATTTCGCGCTGCACGGCCCCAAGGGCTCGGCCCCGCTGATCAGTGTTGGCGACGGCCTGCACGTTGACGCCGCGGGAGCAGCGCTGCAGGGCCTCGGGCTGTTTTCGCCTGAACCGGTCATCTGGCTTGACCGCTTCGGCCCCGGCGCCAGCGCCCGCCTGCGGCTGGAGTTCGACCCGGCTGCGACGCAGGGGGTGCAGGTGGCGCTGGCGGCGTCGATGTCCTACGCCGATCAGGAGCCGCACCGCCCGCGCGCCCTGCTGCACTGGCGCAAGGTGGGCGATGCGCATTACCTGACCCGCACCATCGACACGGCCGAACCGCTGCACGCGGTCGTGCCAGGCATCCCCGCCGTGGTTGATCTGGTGCTGACGCCCGAAGGGGTGCAGATCGTGGCCGAAGGCTTCCCCGACGACGTGCTGCCCTGGCCCGTGCTGCAATCGGGTGCCGGCCTGCGGCTTTATGTGCTGGCGATGGGCGACCATGACAGCCAGGCCGCGCAGATGGCCATGCGCCGGATTACCCTCTTGCGCATGCCCGCCGCACCCGCGGTTGCCGACGACCTGCCCCCCTCTGCCCTAGAGCCGCTTCCGGTGGTGCGCCTGTTCCCAGATCCCGCCGCCCCTTGGGAAGGCCACGGCGTCGCCGGCCTGACCTTCGAAGAGGCGGGGCAGTTCACCGCAGATGGCGCGGTGGTGGTCCTAGCGCCCGAGGGGTATCAGGGCGGCCGCGCCGGGGTGCTGTCGTCGGCCCCGGTGGCGGTGCTGGACCGTCGGCTTGACCGCACGTCCTATCGCCTTGACTTCGCCTTCGATCCTGCCGCCACGGATGGCGCATATGTCACCCTGTCGCAGACGCCCCAGCCAGACATGGACGACAACGGCGAGATCTTCATCTCCCTCGTTCGGCAGGCGAAGGGGCGGCTGGCGGAGGACTGGCTCTTGCATGTGCAAGGCGGGTTCTACGCCACCTGGACCCGCCGCATCCCAGCGGCCAAGATGGCGGGCTGGGACGGGCGGCTGACCCTGCGCATCGACAGGGGGGCCGCGACCGTCTCGCTGCCTGGCATCACCGATCTTCACGCGCCCGATTTAATCGGGTTTCGCAAGGGCGTGTCGCTGTTCGCCACCGTCCAGTCGCGGTCCTTCGATCCTTATGGCGCCGCGAAGATGACGCTGCGGTCTGTGGACGGCGGCTGGATCACCCCGTCAGGCATGACGGCGCGGTCGCGGCTGCTGCTGATGGGCACCAAGGACTTCGACGCCGAGGAATATGTGCGGTTGTTGCGCGCCGAGCTTGAGGAGACCGTGCCATGACGACCCGTCCCCGCCTTGCCCTCGCGGCCCTGATCGCGCTGGCGCAGCCGGCGCTGGCGCAGACCGCGGCCGATCCGGCGAACATCTTCGGCCTGCCAGGCGATGGCGGCGCGGCGGGCATCGAATCCGGCACGGCGGTGATCGACGACTCGGCCGCCGTGGCCGAACTCGCCCCGCTGCGCCAACGCTTTGCCGAGTTTCGCGCCGCGGGCTTTCCGCTGCCGGATGTGGCCGATCTTGACGCCTACAATCCCGAAACCCTGCTTCAGGCGGCGCGGCTGATCGAGGGGCAGGACGATCCCTGCACCGCAGCGGCCGACCTATCGATGTTCCTGAACGCGCGCATCGCTGATACCAACCTGCGCGACAGCCTGGGCACGGTAGACCGTCCGCTGTGGATGACGACTAAGGTTCTGGCGACCATGACGCTGCCCGATCCCGTGGGGCTGGGCGGCGACATGACCGACTGGCTTGCGGGGCTGAAGAACCGCTTCTCCCATATCGGCCCGCTCTACAACGCCTGGCAGTCCGCCGGGATCGTCAAGGAGCACTGGGGCGACACCATCGCGGTCAAGCACGGAAACTGGGCGCAGCAGGTCTATGACGAGGCCCGCCGCGAGGACTGGTCCGCCGAGGAGATCGGCACCGAGATCGTCAACCTGCAGGCCCAAAGCAACAGGATCCTGGCCGAGATCAACCGCGACACCACCGCCTTCGAGGCTGCCGTCAAGGCCGAGGAGGACCGCCACGCCGCCGCAGACGCCGAACAGGACGCCGCATATCAGGCCAAGCTGGCCGCCATCGCCGAGGACGAGGCCACCGGCGGCGAACGCAAGCGGCGCGAGAAATGGCTGCGCGAACATGCCGAAAGCGGCGAGCCGAAACCGGGCATGGGCCGGGTCATCGACCCGACGCGCGATCCGTCCGGGATCAGCAATGAATGGGCGATCACCGAAACCGAACCGGGCGGCCTCTACTACCGCGAGGAACGCGCGCGGGCGTTTCAGGAACTGCAACTGCGCCGCATTGCAGAAAAGCTGCAATACGAGGCGACGCTGACCAAACTCGGCTTCGATTTCGACATGACGATGGAGGATCGGCTTGAAACACTCGCCGAGCTGCAGGTCGAGCGAGAGACGCTGCACCGGATGAACTTGCCGATGGCGAACGGCAACTGCAAGGACATCGCCAAGCCGGGCAAAGTCAAGGAAAAGCTGCCCGAGATCGGGATGGAGACGCTGATCGCCCTGCCGCATGACGAACTGCTGAACGTGCTGAGCGTGCTGAAGATCCTGCCGCCGGACGACATGATGACCTGCATCTGTCAGCGTGCAGCCTATGGCCAGATGGGCACGACGCAGATCTACCACCCCGACACCTACGGCGAATACGACGCGCGGTATGCCTGCAACACGCCCGGCCCTCCCTGCATCGTCTCGGGCTATGGCTGCACGCGCAACCCGCTGCCCTCGAACCCCGCCTTCTGGAAAGACTGCGCCATCGGCACCGACATGGACGGCATGACCGTGCCGGAGGCGATCATCGAGCGATTGAACAACGGCGAATGACCGGCCGGCGCAGGAAAAAGGATCCCGTAATGACCACACAAGCAACCCGTCTTGCCTGCACCACCGCGGTGGCCCTTGCGCTGTCGCTGGGCCTTGCCGCGCCTCTTGCGGCCCAATCGTCGACCGACACCGTCGCCATCGCCCGCAGCGAGGTGCCGGGCGATTGGTCGGCGCAGATGTTCCGCGGCATCGCCTTCGCGCTGCCCCCCGGCTGGCAGGAAATGGGCCGCAGCGACGAGAACGTGATCTACTTCGGCGGCGATGTCGCCACCCGCACCGGTCCCGGCTTCGGCCTGATGCTGGAAGACGACCCGGACCAGACCTTTTCGGGCAGCACGATCGTCGAATTGGGGCAGGTGACGTTCGAGAACGGGCAGGTCTTCCGTCGCATTTCCTCTTCGGTCACCGAATCCGGCGTGGAGATGTGGGCCGAGATCCTGATCTCGAAGGTCCCGGTGTCCGGAGACGATCATCTGGTCATCGTGCAAAGCGCCTATGGCGACGCACTTGACCCGTATCGGTCGGTGCATGCCGGCATCCTCGCCTCGCTGGACCTGCCCGCGCCGGGGTCCGTGCTGCGCGAGCCGGTGCTGGGCGGTGCCTTTGTCGCCCCGGTCGAAGGCACATGGGACACGAAAAGCCACAGCGGCGACGAGGTGCTGACCTACGAACAGCGCGACCTGGCCGGCGAGGTCACGCTTTACCGCTATGCCGCCGATCCGGCAACGGGCCATTTGAACAGGTGGTATCTGCCGTCGGATGTCGCGGGCCAGCCGGTCACGCTCATGGACCAGCCGGCGCTGCTTTACGAATGGACCCAGCGGTCGAACCGGTTCTCCGACGGCAGCGACGCCGATACCACCACCCGCATCTTCGTGTTCGAAACCTGCCTGCCGGGCCCCGATACGCTGGCCATCGGGTTCGAGGGGCTGCCCTCGTTTTACCGGTCGGAACAGGTGGCGCAGCTTGTGGACGCGATAGAACCGGCGCGCGGCGATGCCGCTTGCGGCGCGGCGAACCTGCCAGCCGGGGCCGTTGCCGGTTCCCCGGGAGCCCGCCCGGACGGGCTGGCGGGTTTCCAGGCCGTTGGTGTGCCGGCCCCCACCGCGCCGGCCGCGAAGGCCGAAGGGACGGCGCTGAATGGCATCCTGACCTACAGCGCCCGCGAGGGATGGATCGCCATGTCGGGCGAGGGCACGCTGACGCTGATGCACCCGGACGGGCGGGGGGTGGTCACGGTGGCGCGCGGCGCCGCGGTCCTGCCGCCAAACGGCCTCGCCGCGCTGGTGCCGCCCGGCCGCCTGCCCAGTTTCTTCGGCGACTATTACATGGAATGGACCCAGTTCGGCTGGCCCTCGACTTCGGCCGAGTTCATGGACAACGGCCAGCCGGCCACCGGCTGGCACTTCCTGAACATCTCGCGCAACTGCTTGCCGGGGCAAGAGCCGGTGGCGTTGTATTGGGCCGGGATCGACAGGTTCCTCAGCGGTGACACGCTGCGCGACCTCAAGCTGGGCCTGCGGTTCAACTGGCCCGAGGGGATGGAGGAATGCGTCCTGAAGGATGCGGGAGTGGGTGCCGTGCCCTCCGGCCTGCCCACAGAGCCAGAACCCGCGCCAGAACCCGAGCCCGAACCCGCTCCTGCGGCCGCGCCCGAACCCGCGCCCCAACCCCAGCCGCCCGTCGCGGTAGAGGCCGAACTGCTGCTGCCCCCGCCGCCGCCAGTCATGCCCGCAGAGGAACCGGCCGAAGACCCGGACACCTTCACCGAAGGCGAGGCCGGCTACACGCTTTACCGCAACGGGCGCTACGGCACCTTCATCGAATACCCCGGCAGCTATTTCCGCGCAGAGCCTCCGCCGGACAGCGGCGACGGCCGTACCTTCGTGTCGGCGGACGGGCAGTCGCAGTTCTATGTCTTTGCGCAGTACAACGCCCTTGGCCTGACGCAGGACGAGATGATGCGCCAGGACATCGAACAGGGCGGCAACGACAGCGTGGCCTACCGCAAGTCGGGCGACGGCTGGTATGTGCTGTCGGGCTATGGCGAGGGAGGCGTGATCTACTACCGCAAGGTCATCCTCGATCCCTCCGGCCTGGTGCAGGTGTTCGAGATCGCCTGTCCGCCGTCGCTGAAAGAGGCGTTCGACCCGGTGGTCACCTACATGGCCAACAGCTTCGGCCCCGGAACCTCGGCCGGCGACTGGACCCAGGGTGTCGATCCGGCCTGGGATGACGAGGTCACGAAAGAGCCTGTCCGGGTAGACCAACTGATGACGCCTGCCCGCGGCACCGACCTGCGCAAGGCGCTGATGGCGGCCGCGCGCGAGCCGATCGAGGCGGAAATCGGCCAGAGCATCGTCTTCGTCGCCTCTGTCCTGCGCACCGACGGCACCTGGGCCTATCTGCAGGCTGTTCCGCACAACCCCGACGGCAGCCCGATCGACTGGGCGAAGACGCCCTTCGCCGCCGAGATGAAGAAGGGCGTGATGAGCGATACCGCCATGGTCCTGATGCGGAAGGTGCAGGGGGAATGGACCGTCAACGACTATATCTTCGGGCCGACCGATGTGTACTGGCTGAACTGGGCCAATGCCTACGAACTGGACGAGGCGCTGTTCATGCCCTGAGGTCAGCGTCGCGCCAGACGCGACTTCCCCGGCACAGTACCCGTGCGCAGGGGCAGGTTCTCCGTCCTTGAACCTGCCCGTTTCCGTCCCGAAATCGGGTTCCGGATACTGAAACGAAGAAAATCGAGATAGAAAGAGCGGCCGCGGGACCAGAGACGTTCCCCGTCCTGCACGCGGTTTGGGGGCCAGCCGCTGAGGGGCATCGCCCAAGACCTGTACCTGAACCGATCACGCTGCGCACGAGGCTGCTCCGCCCCTGCCGCCAACTCCGCCACGCACTGGAAGCCCGCCTGCGCGGCGGTTTCGACAGCGTGTTCCCCTTCGACGGCACCCGCTGTGCCCATATGGCCGACCGGGTGGTCGCAGCCCTGCGGGAAAGGGGCAGCCGATGCCCGGCGGGCTCGGGCCGCTGCCCTTTGCGGTGCGGCGAAAGCCCCCAGGCGCGTGAGGAGTGCCGCAGGCCAACTCGTGGCAAAGGCAGCCTGCGGCGCCATATCCCCTTCAAGCGGTCGCCGTCCCGGGCGTATCCCAATCCTCGGCACAGGAGGCAAGGCGATGACGACAAGGCGATCACTTCTGAAGAGCGGGGTGGGGCTCGCGCTTTTTTCCGCACTGCGGCCGCGGGCCGCGCCGGCAGGCGACGGGAAATCCGGGCGCGGACAGGCAAGGCGGGAACAAGCCCATGATATTCAGGGGCTTGCCTTCGCCAAGCGGCCGCGCAGGGGGGACGGGAATGGTCCTGTGACATCAGGGGAACGCGAATCGATGCCCGCCCTGCCCGCAGCCCTGACGGCGGCGGGATCGGTCCTGATCCCCGCCGCGGGCGGCGCGCGGCGGATGCTGGGCGAGGACAAGCTGCTTCGCCGCATCGACGGAATCGCGCAGATCCGGCGCATCGCGCTGAATGCGCTGGCGACGGGCTGGCCGGTGATCGTCACGCTGCCCGAAGGCGACCGGGCCCGCCGGGCGGCGCTTGCCGGGCTGGAGGTGACGCTTCTGGAAGTTGCCGACCATGCCGAGGGCATGGCGGCCTCGCTGCGGCGGGGCGCAGGCGCGGCGCGCGGCGCCCTGATGGTCGTCCCGGCCGACATGCCCGACCTGACCGGCGAGGACCTTGCCCGGCTCTGCCGCAGGCACGGCGACATGCCGCAGGCCATCCTGCGCGCCACCTCACTTGGCCGGCCGGGCCATCCCGTGCTGTTCCCCTCCGACCTTGTGGCCGGGATCGGCCAGCTTTCCGGCGACACCGGCGCCTCCCCGCTGCTTGCGCGCCATGCCGACCGGGTGGCCCGGGTTCCCCTGCCCGGCGAAAGGGCGCTGCGCGATCTGGACACGCCCGCGGACTGGGCGGCGTGGGAGACCGCCCGCGGGCAGGAGCAGGGGTTCCAGCCCGGGACGGGGATCGTGCCCGATCCCCTTGCCGATCTGCTGGACAGGACGGGCGAGGCGGTGATCGCGATCATCACCGGCGTCGAAGGCCCCTCCTATCGCAATCCCGGCACGCTGATGTGCCTTTTCCCGGACGGCACGGCCTCGGGCAGCCTGACGAACGGCTGCATCGAGGCCGATCTGGCGCTGCATGCGCAGACCGCCCTGCGGTCCGGGCGCCCCCTCCGCCTGCGCTACGGGATCGGATCGCCCTTCTTCGACATAAGGCTGCCCTGCGGCGGCGGGCTGGACATATGCCTGTTCCCGCTGCGCGACAGGACGGCGGTCGCGGATGCGGCCTTTGTCCTGCAGGGGCGCGCGGCCGTCGGGCTTGCCTTCGCGCCCGATGGCACGATGCGGCTGGCGCCGGCCGGGCCGTCCGGCTGGTCCGGGGGCACATTCGTCCTGACGCTGGTCCCGCAACCGCAGGCGATGATCTTCGGCGACGGGCTGGAGGCGCAGGCCCTTGCCCGGCTGTTCCATGCGGCGGGCTTTCGCCACCTGCTTGCGGCGAACGGCGGGCATGGGGCGCTTTGCCTTGCCGATCCGTGGACCGCCATCGTGACCCTCTATCACGACCACGAGAAAGAGCTGGACATCCTTGCGCAGGCCCTGCGCGGCCCGGCCTTCTATGTCGGGGCGCAGGGCAGCAGGCGGGTGCAGGAGGCGCGCGCGATGCGGCTGCGCGACGCCGGCCTGCATGAGGCAGAGATCGCGCGCCTCCATGCCCCCGTCGGCTCGATCCCCTCGACGCGCGATCCGCGAAGCCTTGCGGTCTCGGTCCTTGCCGAGGTGGTGTCGGCCAGCCTGCACCTCACCGCCCCGCCGCTTTCGCGAGGGTGACCGCGGCATGTCCGGGCAGGACGGGTGCTTGGGATACCCGGCCGGACAAGGTGAACCCTCATCGCATGGCGAAGGCACGCGCCTTCGCCAAGGAGGCTACAAGAACAGCGCCTCCTACCCCTCCGGCCGCGGGGATCCTTCTGCCTCGCCATCCGATACCTGCGGCAGGAGGCGGTAGAGGTTGCGCTCGCTGATGCCCAGAATGCCGGCCATCTCGCGCCGGTTGCCGCGGGTCCGGTCGAGAAGGAAGCGCAGGTAGGCCGCGCGCAGGTCGTCAAGGCTGGGCGGGGTTTCGAACCGCAGCACGACCTCGCCGCTGCGGGATTTGCCCACCACGCCCTTCGCGGCGGGCGCGGGGCCAAGGCCCAGATGGTCGGGCAGGATCAGCTCTTCACCCGCCGACATGATGATGGCGCGCTCGACCGCGTTGCTCAGCTCGCGCAGGTTGCCGGGCCAGCGGTGGCCCTGCAGCGCGCGCAAGGCCGCCGGGCCAAAGGTCTTGCGGGTGTTGCGCTGGAAATTGCGGTTGGCAAGCAGCGTCTCGGCCATTTCGCGGATGTCGCCCGGGCGGTCGCGCAGGGCCGGCAGCCGGATCACGAAGGACAGCATCCGCAGCAGAAGCGGGCTGAGCGGGTCGGGATCGGCGGCGATATCCTCGACCGAAAGCGCCGAGCCAAGGATCAGCCGCGCCGCACAGGGCAGGCTGGTGTTCGACCCGACCGGGCGGAAACTGCCGGATTCCAGCACGCGCAAGAGCCGGTTCTGCAGATCGCGCGGCAGCCGGTCCACGGCGCCCAGATAGACCGTGCCGGTATCGGCCGCGCCGATCAGCCCCTCGACCTGACGGATGCGCCCGTCGGCGCCGGGCCGCATCTCGCCCAAAAGCTCCTCGGCAGTCGGGCCGGCGGCGCAATCGACCGCGACGAAGCGCCCGTTGGCGCGCGGCGATTGCGCATGCAGTTCAAGCGCGCAGCTTTCCTTGCCGGAGCCGTCCTCGCCCAGGATCAGGACCGGGCTTTCTGCGCCCGCAAAAAGCGAGATCAGCCGCCGCACCTCCATCATCTCGGGCGAAGTGCCCAGAAGCGGCCGCCGCTGCCCGAGCCGCGCCTGCCCCTGCCAGAAGGCAAGGTCGCGTTGCAGGTCGGCGGTGCCGAGAACCCGGTTGATCGCCAGCTCCAGCCCCTGCCCGCTGGCCGGCTTCACCAGAAAATCCGCAGCACCCGCCCGCACCGCCTGCACCGCCCGGTCGATCGACCCCTGCGCCGTCAGCACGATGGCCGGGCAGTATTCGCGCAGCTCGGGCAGGAAGGCCAGCCCGTCGGCATCCGGCAGCCGCAGGTCCAGGATGGCAAGGTCGACCCGCTGCTGCGACAGGACCTTCAGCGCCGCCGCCCGCGTCTCGGCGCCCGTCGCTTCATGGCCCAGCCGGCCGATCTGTTCGACCAGCAGGCGGTTCAGCGTCGCGTCATCCTCGATCACCAGGATGCGGCGGGAAGCGGTGGGGGTCATCGCGGGTCCTCGGGGATTGGCGGGGCATCGGGGTCGGGCAGGCTGAGGATGAAGCTGCTGCCCTGCCCGAGCGTGCTTTGCACCTCGATCCGGCCCTTCCAGCGGGTGACGATGGCATGGACGATCGAAAGGCCAAGGCCGCGGCCCGGCGTGCCGTCGGCGCGGCGGGTCCAGAACGGCAGGAAGATCTGGCGCAGATGGTCGGGCGCGATACCGATCCCCTGATCGCTGACCGACAGCACGATTTCGCCCCCCGCCCGCCGCCCGGTCACCCGCACCAGCCCGCCCGCGGGCATGGCGTGGACCGCATTCAGGGCAAGGTTCGTCACCGCCATCCGCAGATCGCTTTCCGATCCCAGAAGGCGTAGGCCGGGGGCGATGTCGGCCTCGATCCGGCAGCTGTCCTGCTGTGCAAGGAAACCCAAGAGCGCCAGCGCCTCGGGCACCACACGGTCGATCTCGACCAGCACCGCCTCGTCCGACGGGGGCAGGCACAGCGACAGCAGGCTGTCGGTGATGCGAAGCGTGCGCCCGACCTCTTCGCCGATCACCTTCAGCCGATCCGCGGTTTCCTCCATCCGGCCCTCGGCAAGGCCCTCGCGCGCCGCGTCCAGGGCCAGTCGGATCGAGGACATCGGGTTGTAGATCTCATGCGCCAGCCCCGCGGCCAGAAGGCCCAGTTCCGAAAGCCGCTGCTCCTGGCTGAGCCGGGCCTGCTGGTCCAGATCGCGGATCGCCTCGACCACGCAGGGCTGGTCGCGGCCGTCGATATGCAGCGTCACCGGGGCGGCGGCGATCTCGACATGGACCTCGGCCCCGCCCCGGCAGTGGGACTGGCGGCAGGTCAGGGGCAGGCGCCCGGCGCGGCCCTCGGCCAGCGGGCACATCACCAGCGTCTCGGCGCAGGGTTCGTCCCGGCCGTGGCTGGAACGGTAGCAGGGCCGGCCGATGACTTCCCCGGGCGGCTGGCCGACATGGGCGGCATAGGCGGCATTGGCAAGAAGGATGCGGTGGTCCGGCCCGATGACGCGGATCGCATCGGGGATGGCGTCGATCACCGCCTGCACGGTGGCGCGGGCGGATTCGGCCGCGGCCATCGCGCCCTGCAACCGTTCCGCCATCCGGTTGAAGCCGCGCGCCAGCCCGGCGAATTCGTCCCCGCCCTGCGCCGCAAGGCGATGGTCCAGCCTGCCGCCCGCCAGCGCCTCGGTCCCCGCCGCCAGCCGCGCAAGGGGCGCAAGGACGGTGCGGCGCAGCACCAGCCAGCTGGCCAGAAGGCTGCTGCCGATCACCGCAAGGCCCGCCAGCATCAGCAAGCCCATGCTGCGCCGGGTCTCGGCCTCAAGCCCCGCGGCGGCATAATCCACCACCAGAAGCCCATTGACCGGCTTTTTCGCCATGTCGCCATGGCAGCCCCGGCATTGCGGCTGGTTCGGCACCGGCCGGATCGCCCGCACCACATCGGGACCCGCGCCGGTCAGGTCGGTCAGCGGGCCGCGGGTGTCCAGCGCGCGCCGGACCGGCGGGCTGTCCAGCACCTTGCCCACCAATGCGGGGTCCGAGGCGAAGCGCACCTCGAAATGCGGGTTCAGGATGCGGACGGCGCGGATGTCTGGGTCCTTGCCCAGATCGGCGACGATGGCCTCAAGCCCCAGAAGATCGCGCTTCAGCATGGCGTTTTCCAGGGCCGAATGCAGCAAGCCACTGACCTGAAGCGAGGCACGTTCCATCTCGGCGGCAAGGCGCGCGCGGTAGAGCCCCGAGACGACACCCAGGACCACCGCCGACATCACGAAAAGGACCGCCGCCAGCGCCAGCACCATGCGCCGTTGCAGGCGCGCACCGGCCCAGTCGCGCAGCCGCCGGGTCAGGCCCCGGGTCACGGCAGCACCTGGAAGAGGCGCCGGTGATGGCCGGTCCGGGCGCAGACCGGGCAGAGGCCGCCGCCTTCCCGGGGGCCGCCCGAGGGCACATGCACCTCGACCCCGCAGCCGCAGCAGCGGAAAGAGACCAGCGCCGGGCCCGGAACCGCGGAGGCGAGGCGTTCGATCGTCATTGCCCCTGCCCCGCATACGTCCTCACACATTCCGCAACCCGTGCATCCCGAAGGGTCCGCCCCATACGACAATCCGCCGTCGTCGTCCTTGATCAGGCTCAAGGCCCCGGTGGGGCAGATGCGCAGACAGGCGTCGCAGCCGGTGCAGCGGGCTGGGTCGATGCGTGGGGCAAAGGCGTGGCGGGCACCGGGCGGGCCGGGCAGTGATTGCAGCCGCGCCAGCGCGGGGATGCCGGTATCGGTGATGACGCCGCCGAGGCCAAGGAAGAGCCGCCGCCCGCGGCGCGGCGCGGGCTCGGCGGTCAGCCGGGGCATCCTGCGCGGGACGCTGGCAACCGGCCCGATCCGCAGGGGTTGCAGGCCGCGGTCTTCCAGCAAGGCGTTCAGCGCCGCCACTCGGGCCGCGACCGGCAGGCCCGCCCCATCGGGACAGGCGGCGCAGTCGGCGGTCAGCACCGCGATCCGCCGCACCCCTTGCAGCCACAGCCGCGCCAGCGCCTCCAGCCCCAGCTCCTGAAGGCACGGCCCCTGCCCCGGGCCGCGGCGCGGACAGACCAGCGCCGCCTCGGGCCCGCCCGCCGACGGCTCGGGCCGGATCCCGCCCTGCCCGTCCAGCGCGACTGCCCGCTGCGGGCAGGCCGCCACGCAGGCGCCGCAGCCGGTGCAGGCCGCGGGGTCGAGGACCAGCCCCTCGGCGGTCATCTGCAGCGCATCCTGCGGGCAGGCGTCGGCGCAGGCCGAACACCTTGCCTGCGCCAGAAGGCCGTGCACGCAGGCTTCGCCGTCGATGGACGGCAGCGCCGCTACCAACTTGCCGACAGTCCGGGAACGAAGGGCCGCTCCTCGTCGGCCTCGGACTGACGCTCGGCCCGCCCGGCCTGCACCGTCCAGGCATGGGGCGCGACATCCGGCGCGCGCCCCGTCGCCGCGGCCAGATCCTCGCGCAGCGCGGTCAGCAGCGCCAGCGTCATGAGTGCTGCGCCCGCAAGGAAAGGGTGGCGGGCGTGGGCCGCGACCTTCAGGCACCAGTCGGGCAGCCAGGGCATCAGATGCCCGTCCATGAAGACCGCGGCATCGGCCAGCGCATCGGGGGTGCCGAGCGCAAGGAGATGGGCGACGAACTGCATCTCGTGGACGATGTGGTCGTCCGACCGCAACCGCCAGTCCGGCACCGTCAGGCCGTAATGGGCATACCAGTCGCGCACCGCGAACATCGGCTGCTGGCGTTCCAGATGGTCCTCAGTCATCCAGACCGAGCCGGTGGGCGCGGCGCGGAAGCCATGGGTCAGGTAGGCATCGGCGAAATCGGCCGCCATCTCGTCGAGGATCGCCGCCGGCACCGGCCGCGGCATCCCGGCCAGCACGCGCGAGAAACCCTCGACCACCCCCGCCTCGTCGCGCCCCTCCAGCAGGGCGGCGGCAATGGCGGGGAAGTCTGCCGCCCACAGCCCCTCGACCAGCGCGCTGTCGGCCTCGCGGTCGTGCATGCGGATGACCGGGCCCAGCACCTCGGCCCAAAGCGTGAAGCTGCCGGCATCCCCGGCGCGGAAGGTCATGTCGTCAGCCATTGTCCACCCTCCCCTTGGAATGCGGCACGAAGCGGATCGAGGGATTGGTCAGCTCCGGGTCGGCCATGGATTTCACCTGCCGCACGGTCTGGTCGTTCGGGCCAATGGCCTTGGTCTCGTAGCTGCCGGCGTCGATCTGGTCGATCGGGCCGATGTCGAGGACCCGCATCATGCAGGCCGAGACGCAATAGGGCTTTCGGCCCGCTTCCAGCTCGTCGATGCACATGTTGCATTTCTGGACGATGTTCAGTTCCACGTTGAACTGCGGCGCGCCGAAGGGACAGGCCGCCTCGCATTTGCGGCAGCCGATGCAGAGCGTGGAGTCGATGTCCACCACCCCGTTGTCCTTGCGCTTGAAGATCGCCCCCGTCGGGCAGACCGGCAGGCAGGCCGGTTCCGCGCAATGGTTGCACGACATGTTGACCTTGAAGGCGAAGACCTCGGGATAGGTCCCGCCCTCGATATATTGCACCCGGCGAAAGCGCGGTCCTTCGGGCAGGCCGTTCTTGTCCTTGCAGGCGATCTCGCAGGCGCGGCAGCCGATGCAGTCCACGTTGTTGTGGATGAAGCCGAACTGCTGGTCGGGCACCACCGGCACATAGACCTCGTGCTTCTTCTTCAGCACGCTGGCCTTGATCTTGCCCTTGTCGAGGCTGGTCTTTCCCATGGCTCGCCCCCCTCAGTTGTCGCGCCGGAACACGTGGCTGCGCGCCGTGGCCAGCTGGTCCCAGCCGGGCCGGTGATGCAGGTCGGTCTTCTTCAGGTTCACGAGGATGGTGTTGTAGGCGAAGGCGCCCGCGGGACTGGGGTTGTCGTCGGTCAGGAAGTCCGGGTTGCCCGAGCGGTCCACGCCGTTCTCGTCGATGTCCATCCACGCGCCCTCGTGCAGCACCACGACGCCCGGCATGCAGCGTTCGGTCACATAGACCGGCGTCACCACCCGGCCGCGGGCGTTCCAGACCTCGACCGTGTCGCCGGTCTGGATGCCCAGCCGCTTGGCGTCCGAGGCGTTGATCGTCGTCTCCTGGCTGAAGGTCTCGCGCAGCCAGGGGATGTTGTTGAAGATCGAATGGGTCCGCCAGCGCGGGTGCGGCGTGATCATCTGGAACGGATATTCCGCAGCCTTCGGATCGCCCCGGCCTTCCCATGGCTCGATCCATTTCGGGATCGCCGGGATAGGATAGCCCCATTGCGTGCGCGTCCAGTCAGTCACCTGCGCCAGCGTGGTCGAGAAGATCTCGATCCGGCCCGAGGGGGTCTCGAACGGGATCCCCAT
Source organism: Paracoccaceae bacterium (assembly GCA_039808285.1). Lineage (GTDB taxonomy): Bacteria > Pseudomonadota > Alphaproteobacteria > Rhodobacterales > Rhodobacteraceae > Albidovulum. The sequence goes on along the minus strand of JBDHSQ010000012.1, from coordinate 12,284 downwards.
CTCGATCTGGTCCTGGAACGCGACATGGGGCCGGGGAAGGATGAACTTGTAAACGCCACGGGTCTTGAATTCTTCCCAGCTCCACGTCACGCCCTGGTGGCTCTGGACCTTGTGCCACCAGTCCACCAGATAGGCTTCGTCCACCGCATCCGGGTTGTCGAAATAGCTGCGGTCGGCCTTGGGGTTGTAGCCGGGGCCAAAGCCCAGCCGATACGCCAGCTCGGTGAAGACCTGGATGTCGGTCTTCGATTCCCCCATGGGTTCGATCACCTTGGGGCGGTGGATGTAGTAATGGCCCTTATACCAGGGCAGCGCCACGTCATGCCGTTCGAAATGCGTGGCGATGGGCAGCAGGTAGTCCGCCCAGATCCCGGTGGGCGTGATCGTCGCATCCATGCAGACCAGCAGGCTTTCGCCCTCGCCGTAGCTGTCCAGCCTGCGGATCGCCTCGATCTCCTTGTTGATGTTGGTCAGCTGGTTGAACCAGTCCGAGCCCTGCCAGAAGATGCCGCGGATGTTCGGGATCACGCCGTCCAGCGCGTCCATCCGCGGCCAGAGGCCCGCCTCCTCGCGCTTCACATCGGGGTAGTTCAGCACGATATGCGCCCAGCGGTCAGACTTGATCGAGGCGAACCAGATGTTGGCATTCTCGTCATAGGGATAGGCGATGGCTTCGGGGTGCCAGCCCTTGCCCACGCCCTCGGCGCAGCCGCCGAGGACGCCGATATTGCCGGTCATCGCCTGAAGGGCGGCGGCCATGCGGTTGTATTGCTCGCCATAGGCGGCGCGGCCGGGCGCCCAGCTGGCCTTCAGCGCCGCCGGTTTCGTATCGGCATACATCTCGGCCAGCTTGACGATGTTCTCGGCCGGCACGCCGCAGATTTCCGCCGCCCATTCCGGCGTCTTCGGGATGCCGTCCGACTTGCCCTCGATATAGTCGCGGAAGCTTTCCTGCCCCTTGGCCCAGTCGGGCATGGTGCCGGGGTCCATGCCCTGCACGAAGCGGTTGATGAAGTCCTGATTGTGCCGGTTGCTGGCAAAGATGTGGTATGCCATCCCGGCCATCATCGCCGCATCGGTGTTGGGGCGGATCGGGATCCACCAGGCATCATAGGCCGAAGCTGAATCGGTATATTGCGGGTCGATCAACACGAACTTGCAGCCGCGCTGCTTGGCCATCCGCATGTAGTAGAACGTGTTGCCGCCGTGGAAGGTATAGGCCGGGTTCCAGCCCCACATGATGATCAGCTTGGAATGGGCGAAGGCGTCGTCCTCGTTGCCGTCCTCGATGGTGCCGAAGGTCCAGCGGCTGGACGAGGTGGTGCCCTGGTAGCTGGGCACCGACCAGCTGTTGGTGCGGCAGCCGAACATGCCGAGGAACCGGCCCAGCAGCCCCTCGATCTGGTCGGACTTGTGCAGAACACCATAGGAGGCGCCGGCATAGCTTTGATCCAGAAGCGCGGTCGGGCCGTAAGTGGTCTTCAGATGCACCATCCGCTCGGCGATCTCGGTCAGCGCCTGGTCCCAGGAGATGCGCTTGAACTTGGCCTCGCCGCGCTTGCCCACCCGCTTCATCGGGTAAAGAAGCCGCTCGGGGGAATAGAGCCGGGCACGGTAGCTGCGTCCGCGCAGGCAGGCGCGCAGCTGGGGCTTCTCTTCGGTGTCGGTGCCGTAGGCATCGCCCTGGTAGCTGCCGTTGTCGGTCGAAAGGCGCACGATCACGTCGCCCTTCTTGTGCGCGACCAGCATGTGGCGGCTGCCGCAGTTGTGCGCGCAGGAGGTGACGACGGTCGTCAGCTCGTCGTCCTTCGGATAGGGCTCGTAGGCGAAGGCGCGCGCCGGGGTCGCCTTGCCGCCGACCAGCGCGGTGGCGGCGGTGGCGGCGGCGCGTTGCAGGAAGGCGCGCCGCGTCGGCGTCAGCAGGGCTGCAAGGCGGGACAGGTCGAAGGTCTTGGTCATGGTCATAGGTCCCTCGCTACTGTGCGATCCGGTGTTCGGGTTTCGGCGCGGCCGGGCGGCCTGCGGCCCAGTCCGGCACGGTTTCAAGGTCCATCCCCGGCCAGGGCGTGCGGGCATAGGGATAGCTGATGCGATACCAGGCCCGGCCGCCGTGGCAGCCGTAGCAGGTGTCCGAGGTGCTGTTCCGCGCCAGATCCTCGATCGTCGCCGCGTTCAGGTAGTTCACCTGATGGCGGTTGGTGCGGAAGGTCTCGGCATGGCACGACAGGCAGCCGTTCGGGGCCTCGGCATATTCCATGTCGACCCGCGCCTCGGGCCAGGGGCCGGAAAGGCCCATGATGTTCACCGGATCGGGCATCGCGCCGTGGCACAGGAGGCAGGTCTCGGACGGGTTCACCATCTTGCGCAGCGTGAACTCGGGCGTGGCCCCGGCGCTGAAGGCGGCGCGGCTGGGCAGCATGTCGGGGCTTTCCTCGCGCGGGTCGTTGCCCTTGTGGCAGAAGGTGCATTCGAGCTTCATCACCTGTTTGGCGAAGTCGCTTTCCAGATGGCGCCAGTGGAAATCCGCCTGCGGGCCGGAATAGGTGTCCAGCGTCTGATACCAGGCCAGGCTGTCGGCGGCCTTCACCCCTGCCGGACTTTCCTCGCGCAGCGGATGGGCGACGATTTCCTTGTGGCAGGCCAGGCATTCCGCGCTTGAGGCGGTTTCGATCGCCGACGAGAAGTGCATCGGATGATAGCGCGCGGTCTGGTAGTCCATCGCCGGAATGGCGGCTTCCAGTTCCGTCACCCTTGCCTCCAGCGCGGCCAGTTCGGCCTCGGTCAGCGGCGGCACATCCCTGTAGGTCACGCCCTCGGGGTAGGCCACGGGGTCCAGCGTGACCACGGCGTCGTCGGCAAGGTCGGCATAGGGCCCGGCCGGGGGCTCCCCGGCCGCCGGGGCATCCGCCGCGGGCGCCGCACCCGCCAGCACGACCGGCGTGCCGGATTGCGTGGCCAGCCAGGCGATCAGGTTTGCGCGGTCGCCGGCCTTCTTCACCCCGGCAAAGGCCATCTTGGTGCCCTTGGCATAGGCCTTGGGGTTTTCGAGGAAGGCATCCAGCGTGGCCTGATCCCAGACCTGCCCCGCCAGCGCCTTCAGCGCATCGGAATAGGCGAAACCCTCGGCGGTGGCGACGCCCCGGCCGTGAACGCCCCAGAGGTTCGGCCCGGTGCCGTTCTTGCCACCCTCGGCGATGGTGTGGCAGGCCTTGCATTGCTTGAAGGTCTTTTCCCCCGCCGCCAGATCGACGCCGCCCTGCCCTTCGGGGGCAGCGGCCGGCTCTGCCGCGGGGTCGGCCCCGGCATCGGCGGTATCGGCCGCCGCGGGCTCGGCCGGGGCGATGAAGGCCACCGGCGCGGGGCCGGTGCCCTTGTAGATCAGCGCGCCGACCACGAAGAGGGCGTAGAAGGCCAGGAGGGCGAAGCCCAATCCTGCAAGGGCGCCGATCAATCGTTCCGTCGTCTTCATTGCTTGCTCCTGGCTGGCGGCGGCGGGGCGGGTCCTGCCCGCGCCCGCCGGGCTGAGGCCTCAGTTCCCGGAATCGCTGGCCGTGCAGGTCCAGGCCCCGTCGATCAGGTCGTAGCGGATGCAGGCAGGCCCGGCGGCGCCCTGCATGCCGGACATGCCGTCCATGCCCTGCATGCCGCCCATTCCTTCCATGCCGCTCATGCCCGACATGCCGGATTGCGTATCGGTCTGCGGGGCCGGATCCCCGGTCCCGCCCACGGGCCCGGTGCCGCCTCCGGTGCCGCCGAGAAACTGGAAAATGCCGAAGCCGACTGCGGCAGCAATGACGACAAGGATGGCGGCGCGCGTGGTGTTCATCTTGATGTTCTCTTCAGAAGGGGAGACCGGGGGCGGCAGGCCGCCGCCCCCGGCTGGTCAACGGATCAGTTCGACGGAGGCGTCCAGGTGCCGCCCATGCCCGACATGCCACCCATGCCGCTCATGCCACCCATCCCGGACATGCCGCCCATCCCCGACATGCCGCCCATCCCGGACTGACCGGTGAAGGTGTATTGGGTGCAGGTCCAGCCCGAGGCATTGCCAGACATCCCGGCCATACCCGACATGCCGCTCATGCCACCCATACCGGACATGCCGCCCATGCCCGACATGCCGTCCATCCCGGCCATACCGCCCATGCCCGACATGCCATCCATCCCGGCCATGCCGCCCATGCCCGACATGCCGTCCATCCCGGCCATGCCGCCCATGCCCGACATGCCATCCATACCGCCCATACCCGACATGCCGTCCATCCCGGCCATGCCACCCATGCCCGACATGCCGTCCATGCCAGCCATACCGCCCATGCCCGACATGCCGTCCATCCCGGCCATACCGCCCATGCCGCTCATTCCACCCATGCCGGACATGCCCGACAGGCCGCCCATTCCGGCCTGGCCGGTGAAGGTGTATTGGGTGCAGCTCCAGCCCGAGGCGTTGCCCGACATGCCGGCCATGCCCGACATCCCGGCCATGCCGCCCATACCGGACATGCCGTCCATCCCCGCCATGCCGCCCATGCCCGACATGCCGTCCATGCCAGCCATTCCGCCCATGCCGGACATGCCATCCATGCCGTCCATCCCGGACATCGTCTGCGCGGACGCGACCGAAACGATGGAACCGGCGCAAAGCAGTGCCGCCAGACCCAACTTCATCGACTTCGTCATCCCTAGTTCTCCTCTGCCGTATCCGGGTGCCGGATTGACCGGACACCCCTTGCCATCCCGGTCCTCATGGGCCGGGGTCAGTCACCGCCGTGCCAGCGGCGGATGTCGTAAGGGCCGGTCATGCCGGGGTGGATGAAGGGCGTGTGCCAGGCGCCCTGGTCCTCAAGGAACCGCAGGCTGGCCGGATAGGGCGGCTCGACCCCGGTCAGCGCGCGCGCATACCAGTCGGCCACCTTCGCCATTTCGGTGACGACCGGGGCGCCCGCGGGCCTTTCCCACGGGGCAAGCCCCGCCACCGGCGCGGTTTCTGCCGCGGTCTCTGCGGCCGCCACGCCCGCTGCGCCGATCGCCAGCAGACAGCCCACGCCCATCGCCTTCCGCATCCGCCGCCCCCTTTCCTGCCAGCAACCGGGTTGATCCGGCCGCCCTGGACAGAGGGAGTTCTATCTTTTCGCTGCTATTTCAATTGTTTAAGGAAAGCCACCCAAGCGCGGCCCCTGCCAAACTGGCAGGCCGCCGGACGGCAGGGCGGCAAGCCCCGGAAAAGACGGGTCTGCGGTCTGCCAAATTGGCATGAGACCCCTCGCTCCGCCGTCATGCGGCGGGTTGTCGCAATCCGGCGCAGCTGGCCCCGCCCCGGGGCCGGGCGGTCATTCAGGGATGGAATCGCAAGCCGCGGACCGGCGCCATGCGCAGGTTTCGGCGGACGGAAGGCGTGATGCTAAGGCGGGCGGATTCGGCCTCGCGCAGGCCGGGACGCCCCGCCGGCAACGATCTGCCGCCCGAGTTGTTCGATACATGTGGGGGAATCGGCGCGACGGTGTATGGCAGGGATCGACAAGACCTGCCGGAAGGACGATCCCTTCGACGGGTCCGGGCAGGCAGCCAAGCGGGGCGCACGCAAGATGCTGAAGGAACTGGATACCCGCCAGCTGCGGGTGCTGCGGGCCCTGCTCGAGGAATGCAGCGTCACGCAGGCGGCGCGCAGGCTGGACCAGTCGCAGCCCAATGTCAGCCTGACGCTGCGCAAGCTGCGCGACATCATCGGCGATCCGATCCTTGTCCGCAGCGGCGCGAAGCTGGTTCCGACCGAGCGCGGCCTTGCCCTTCTGGGCCATGTCCGGGCGGTGCTGGACGGGATCGACAAGATCGTCGGCGTCCCGGCGCCCTTCGACCCCGCGGTCTCGACCGCGCCCTTCCGCATCGCTTCGGCCGATTGCATAGAGGCGATCTTCCTGCCGCCGCTGGTGCAGCGCCTGCGCCGGCAGGTTCCGGGGGCGCCGGTGATCGTGCGGGGGATCGACGCCAGCTTCGACTATGCCGAGGCGCTGGAGCGGGATCAGCTGGATGTCGTCATCTGCAACTGGCCCGGCGCGCCGGGGCATCTGAAGACGGCGCATCTGATGACCGAGGACATCGTCTGCCTGATGGGCGCGCAGCATCCGCTGGCCGGGCGGGGGCCGCCGGGGCATTGGGGCCGTCGCTGCAGGCGGTCGGCGTGACCTACGGCTACCACTTCTTCAACGCCGCGCCCTATATCCTGACGCTGGGGATCATGATCGCCTCGGCCCGTTCCAAATCCGCCGCGCAGGAAGCGCCGCGCGAATTGTCCATCGTGAAATGACGGGGGCCAAGATGAGCCAGATCGTCTTGCCCCCGAATGCTGCGTCGCGACCCCGCGCCCTGTCGCTGGCGACCGAGGGCATCACCAAGATCTTCGGCGCGATGCGCGCGCTGGACGACGTGTCGGTGCAGGTCGATGCCGGATCCTTCCATGCCCTGCTGGGCGAGAACGGCGCCGGCAAGTCCACGCTGGTCAAGTGCATCATGGGCTTTTACGGCGCGGATGCGGGGGCGGTCCTCCTTGATGGTGTGCGCATGTCGCTGCACAGCCCCCGACAGGCGCAGGCGCAGGGGATCGGCATGGTCTACCAGCATTTCACGCTGGTGCCCTGCCTGACGGCGGCCGAAAATCTGGTCATGTCCCGTGCCGATGCGCCGGGCGTCATCAACTGGCGTTCCGAGAAGCGGGCGCTGGAGGCGTTCATGGACCGGATGCCGTTCCGGGTGCGTCTGGACAGCCAGGTCGCGGACCTGTCGGCGGGCGAGAAGCAGAAGCTGGAGATCCTCAAGCTTCTGTATCTGGACCAGCGGTTCCTGATCCTCGACGAACCCACCTCGGTGATGACCCCGGGCGAAGCGGACGAGGTGCTGACGCTTCTGCGCGGCATGGCCGAACGCAAGGAGGTCACCGTCCTGATGATTTCCCACAAGTTCCGCGAGGTGAAGGCGTTCTGCGACAGCTTTACCGTGTTGCGGCGCGGGCGGGTGACGGGGCGGGGCGATGCGGCGGCCGCCAGCGTGGCCGAGATGAGCCGGATGATGATCGGCGAGACCGAGCTGCGTGAACGCGCCCCGCGCCGGGACCGGGCCGCCCCGCAGCCGCGCCTGACGCTGGACCGGGTCTGCGCCGCCGATGAAACCGGGCGGCATGTGGTCGAGGATGTGTCCTTGAGCATCGGCGCGGGCGAGATCGTCGGCATCGCCGGGGTGTCGGGCAACGGCCAGTCCGCGCTGGTCGAGGTGCTGGCCGGGCAGCGCCCGATGACCGGCGGCCGCCTGTCGGTCGGCGGCGCGCCCTTCAGCCCCCGGCGTGCCGATCTGGATCGCTTCAGGGTCTTCGGCCTGCCCGAAGAGCCCCTGCGCAACGCCGTCGTCCCCCGGATGAGCGTGGCCGAGAACATCGCCTTCCGCCGCTTCGACAAGCCGCCACTGGCCGGGCGCCTTGGCCTGATCTCGCCGGCCAGACTGCGGGCCGAGGGCGAGGATCTGATCCGGCGCTACAACGTCAGGACCAGCTCTGCCGATGCGCCGATCGAAACGCTGTCGGGCGGCAATGTGCAGCGCGCGGTGCTGGCGCGGGAACTGTCGGGCGAGGTCGACGTGCTGATCGTCGCCAACCCCTGTTTCGGGCTGGATTTCGCCTCGGTGGCCGAGATCCGGGCGCAGATCATGGACCAGCGCAATCGCGGTGCCGCCGTTTTGCTGATCAGCGAGGATCTGGACGAGATTCTGGAACTGTCGGACCGCATCGCCGTGATGTCCGAAGGCAGGCTTGGCCCGGCGCAGCCGGTAGAGACCACCGACCGCGCCGAAATCGGCCGCCGGATGGGCGGTCACTGAGGGGCCGATGGCGCGCAAGGGGTATCCCCGGTCCTGCGGGGAACCACGCGCCCGCTGCGGGGTTGCACCGGCAGGCAGCGGGAGACGGCCTTGCCCCGGATCGGCTATCACGCCTCGCACGAACAATTCGCGCCCGAAGAGTTGCTGGGCCTTGTCCGGCTGGCCGAAGCGGCGGGGTTCGCGGCGGCAAAGTCCTCCGACCATTTCCATCCGTGGAGCGAGCGGCAGGGCCAGTCCGGCTTCGCCTGGAGCTGGCTTGGCGCCGCGATGCAGGCGACCGCCCTGCCCTTCGGCCTGATCACCGCCCCGGGCTGGCGCCATCACCCCGCCGTCGTCGCGCAGGCCGCGGCGACGCTGGCCCGGATGTTCCCCGGCCGGTTCTGGCTGGCGCTCGGCAGCGGTGAGGCGATCAACGAGGCGATCCTCGGCACCTGTTGGCCCGACAAGGCCGAACGCAACGCCCGCCTGCGCGAATGCGCGGCGATCATCCGGGCGCTTTTCGCCGGCGAGACCGTCACCCATCGCGGCCGGGTGACGGTGGTCGAGGCGCGGCTCTACACCCTGCCCGCCGACCCGGTGCCGATGTTCGGGGCCGCGGTCAGCCCGGAAACGGCGGCAGAGGTCGCCGGATGGGCCGATGGCCTTTTGACCACCGGCGGCCGGCCCGAGGATGTGGCCCGGGTGATCGGGGCGTTCCGGGCGGGCGGCGGCGCGGGCAAGCCCGTCCATATCCAGCATGCGCTGTCCTGGGCCGAAGACGAGGCCCGCGCGCTGGCGCTGGCGATGGACCAATGGGCCCCGGTGGTGGCGGGGGGCGAGGTGAACTGGGACCTGCGCCGCCCGGCCGATTTCGACCGCATCGGCGGGCTGGTCGGCGAGGATGCGATGCGGGCCTGCATCGCCGTCTCGGCCGATCCCGGCTGGCACCGCGACCGCATCGCCGCGCTGTGCGACCTTGGCGACGTGGTGCATCTGCATTGCGTCGGCCGCAACCAGCGGGAGTTCATCGAAACCTTCGGCGCAAAGGTGCTGCCGGGCCTGGGCTGATCAGGTCTCGATGGTCCACAGCACGGTCCAGGGCGCCATCCGGTCGCCCTCCACCGCGCCGCTCAGCCACAATCGCCGGCCGGGACAATCGCCCGCGCCCGCCTGCCATCGGCTGCTCATGTTCAGGCGCAGGTGCAAAGACGTGCCGTCGCCCATCCGCCAGTGGACGCGGACCGCATCCTCCCCGAGCCGCTCGTAGGCCCCCGCAAAGCCCTCCATCCCGACAAGCCGCGGCACGATCTCGTGCCGGCGCAGGTCGAGAAGCGCCTGGTAAAGCCCGAGCGCCGCCCGGCCCTCGGCATGCGTCACCTCGCGCCAGTCCAGCTTGGCGGAAAGGAAGGTCTCGCGCAGGGCGGGATCGGGGGTGTCGTCCACGTCGGGCTTGCCGGGCTCATGCGGCTCGGGCGTCTTCCTCAGTTCCTGCCGCCGCCCCTTCAGCGTCTCTGCCCGCATTCCCTCGGGCATGGCCGAGAAGAAGGGAAACGGGCTGGCGGCGCGGAATTCCTCGCCCATGAAGATCAGCGGGATCTGCGGCGACAAGGTGCAGACCGCCGCGAAGGCCTCGACCGCCGCGGGCGGCGCAAGCTTATGGATACGGTCGCCCCGCACCCGGTTGCCGATCTGGTCGTGGTTCTGCACATAGGCGACGAAGGCCGTCGGCGGCAGCCCTTCCGAGGGCTCGCCCCGCCGCCCGCCCTCGTGCTTCTTCACCTCGCCCTGATAGGCGAAGCCCTCGGCCAGCGCACGGCCAAGCTTTTCGAAGGCCGGGGTGTCGTTGTCGTAATCGGCATAGTAGCCGCCAGTTTCGCCGGTCGCCGCGGCATGAAGGACATGGTGCAGGTCGTCGTTCCACTGGGCCGTGCAATGCACCGGGCGCAAAAGCGCGTCGCGGCGGATCCACCTTTCGCGGTTTTCGGAATTCTCGGCGATCAGGTGGACCTGCCGCTGCGGATCGCCCGCGCGCAGCCGCGCCGACAGCAGTTCCAGGATATGGGTGTTGCTGTCGTCGGCATAGGTATGGGTGGCGTCGAAGCGCAGCCCGTCCAGGTTGAACTCGGTCAGCCAGCAAAGCGCGTTCTCCACCACGAACTCCCGCACGACCGACGAGCCGCGGCCGTCGAAGTTGACCGCCTTGCCCCAGGGGCTGCGGTGGCGCGAGGTAAGGAACGGGCCGAGCTTCGGCAGCATGTTCCCGACCGGGCCGAAATGGTTGTAGACCACGTCGAGGAAGACCATGATCCCGCGGCCATGGGCGGCATCGACGAAGGCCTTCAGCGCCTCGGGCCGGCCATAGGCGGCATGGGGCGCGAACCACAGCGCGCCGTCGTAGCCCCAGTTGAAATCGCCGTGGCATTGCGCCAGCGGCATCAACTCCACCGCGGTGACGCCCAGCGCCGCAAGGTGGTCCAGCCGCTTCGCCGCCGCGGACCATGTGCCCTCGGGCGTGAAGGCGCCGGGGTGGATTTCGTAGATCACCGCCTCTTCCCAGGGCCGGCCGCGCCAGCCGCTGTGCCGCCAGCGGTAGGCGGCGGGGTCGATCACCTCGCTTGGTCCCTCCAGCCCCCCGGGCTGGAACCGCGAGGCGGGATCGGCGAAGGGCTTGCCGCGCGGCATGAGGAACGCATAGCGCGCGCCTGCGCGGACCCCCTTCACATCCACCCGATGCCAGCCCTGATCGTCACGATCCATCGCCAGCGGCGCGCCCTCCCCGATCTGCAGCCGGATCCGGCGGCATTTCGGCGCCCAGAGGCGAAAACGGGTGCCCCCGTCATGGACCTCGGCGCCGAAACGCATCCGGTGGACGCGGGCCGGGGGCGGCGTCATGCCCGCCCCCATGCTGCCAGCACCTCTTCGGCCCCGGCGGTCTCGATCTGGACCGAGAAGCGGTGCAGGTAAAGTTCCATCAGGTCGTCATGCGTGCGGTCCGAGGAACTGCACAGGGCATCGGCCACCATGACGAGGCGATAGCCCCGGTCGATGGCGCCAAGCGCGCTGGCCAGCACGCAGACATCGGTCTCGCCGCCGGTCACGATCAGCGTGTCGGCGTCCATCCCGCGCAATATCCCGTCCAGCGCGGGGTCGAGCCACGGGGAATAGACCTGCTTGTCCACCACCCGCGCCGGCGGCGCGAACCGCTCCAGAGCCGGCAGCAGGCCGATCATTCCGGCACCCTTGGCCTCAAGCGTCATCTCCTGCCACTTGCGCCAGTAAAGCCGCCATGTGCCGCCCGCCTTCTTGGCCGCGGCCGGGGGGATGAAGCGGGTGAAGACCGTGCGTTCGGGCCAGTGGGCGCAGATGGCTTCCACCGCGGGCAGGATGCGGTCCATCCAGGGCACCTCCCATGGCGAACCCGCAGCGAAAAGGCGCTGCATGTCGACGCAAAGATGCACCGCACCGGGCTTCAGCGGGCCATGGATCAATCCGCGGTTCGCCATGGTCTTCCCCTTTCCGCAGGCCCTTTCCGCAGGCCAGTCAGGGCGCGGGCTGCAGCGCAGCGACCGACTGGCCCTCGACCCTGCGGACACCTTCCGCCGCCTCGTCGCGCAACACCTGCCCGGCCGAGGTGTCCAGAACGCAGCGCCACGCGCCCTCGGGCAGGGCGAAATCGGCATCGCCCCCGGCATTGAACAGGAAAAGCAACGGCCCGGCGGCCAGATCGAGCCGCAGGCCGAAGACGCGCAGATCGCCGTCCTGCCAGTCGCCCTCTGCCATCGGCCCGCCGCGGGGGTGCAGCCAGCAGGCGACCGGGCCTTCGCCCTCGCCCTTCAGGAAGGCATCCTGCGACAGGCCGCTTTGCCGGCGGAAGGCCACCAGATCGCGCAGGACCTGTTCAAGCTCGCCGCCCGCGCCGGACCAGTCCAGCCAGCCGGTCGGGTTGTCCTGGGCATAGGCGTTGTTGTTGCCGTCCTGCGAATTGCCCATCTCGTCGCCGGCAAGGATCATCGGCACGCCCTGCGACAGCATCAGCGTGGCCATCAGCGCCCTTGCCCGCCGCGCCCGCATCGCGCGCGAGGCGCTGTGGATGTTGCTGCTGCCGCTTCTGGTGGTGGTGCCGCTGGCCTTCGCGGCGATATGGCTGGCGCTGCGGGCGGGACTTGCGCCACTGCAACGCTGGCGCGAGCGGCTGGCGGCGCGTGGCGCGCGGGATCTGTCGCCGGTGTCCGCGGGCGATCTGCCTTCGGAACTCGCCCCGATCGCCGCCACGCTCGATGATGTGCTCTGCCGCCTGTCCGCCGCTTTCGAGGCCGAGCGGAGTTTCGCCGCCAACGCCGCGCATGAGCTGCGCACCCCGCTGGCCGGCGCCATCGCCCAGGCACAGCGTCTTCAGGCCGAGACGGCGGACCCGGCCGCGCGGATGCGCGCGGCCGCGATGG
>JBDHSQ010000011.1:0-47817 GCA_039808285.1 Paracoccaceae bacterium | reverse complement strand
GCGGGATCACCTCGCCGCGCGCGGGCACGCGGCCGACGAGCATGAAGACCAGACCGCCCAGCGTGTCGATTTCCTCGTCCTCTTCGGGGGCGGCAAGCTTCGTGCCGATCTCGGCCTCGAACTCGGCAAGCGGCGCGCGCGCCTGGACGATGTATTGCCCCGGCTTTTCCTCGCTCCAGAGCCCGTCATCCGAGGTGTCGTGTTCGTCCTCGATCTCTCCGATCACGGTTTCGACCAGATCCTCGAGGGTCAAGAGCCCGTCCACGCCGCCGTATTCGTCGATGACCAGCGCCATGTGGATGCGTTCCGTCTGCATCTTCTGCAACAGCACCCCCGTCGGCATCGAGGGTGGCGCATAGAGAAGGGGCCGCAGCATCTTCCTGAGGTTGAAGCGCGGCTTCGGGTCCGAAAACGCCTGCTGAAGCGCGAGATCCTTGAGGTGGATCAGCCCGAGAGGGCTGTCGAGCGTTCCCTTGAAGACCGGCAGACGCGAAAAGCCGCTTTCGCGGAACGTCGCCACAAGCTCGTCAAGCGTGGCGTTCGCCGGGACGGCGACGATTTCCGCCTTTGGGATCGCCACATCCTCCACCCGCATGCGGCGCAAGTTGCCAAGCCCGGGAAGGGTCGCTGCCGGCGCGGGTTGCAATGCGCCGGAAGCAGGGGCGTCCGTGTCTTCGCCGTCGCTTTCCGAGGGGGATAGGGCGTCGATGATCCGGCCGAAGAAGCCGCGCTGCCCGCTACTGTCCGATGGGTCGGGCGCCTCCTGCGCCATTGCAGACCCGTCCAAGCTGTCGCCCATTGATCCTTTCCAAATCTCCCGCCGCGGCTGCCGCACCGAATCACTCATATGGGTTTGCCAGACCCATTTTGGCAAGTACGCGGAGTTCCGCAGCCTCCATCAGCGCGGCATCATTCTCCCGCACATGATCGTATCCAAGCAAGTGCAACATGCCGTGCACGAGAAGGTGCGCAACGTGATCGGCCATCGGCTTGCCCTGTTCGGCCGCTTCCCGCTCACAGGTTTCCCAGGCGATGGCGATGTCGCCGAGCTCCTCCGGCAGGTCCACGGCACCCGGCTGCGGCCGGCCGGGCCTTCCGCCGTCCCTGTCGGCGCCGCGTTCCTCGGATGGCCAGGACAGCACGTTGGTCGGCTGCGGCTTGCCGCGGAAGTCGGCGTTGAGCGCCGCGATGCGGGTATCGGAACAGCCCAGAAGGCTGACGACAAAGCCCGCATCCGGCAAGGCCTGGTCGGCAAGCACCGCGCGCGCCGCCGCCTCGGCCATCTCGCCGAGTCCGAACGCCTGCCAGCGCGCGTCCTCGGTCAGGGTATCAACCAGCGGCTCCATCGTCCCGGTCATAGGCCTCGATGATGCGGGCCACAAGCGGGTGGCGGACGACGTCCTTCGCGGTGAAGTAGTTGAAGCTCACGCCCTTCACATCCTTCAGGATCCGTTCGGCGTCGGCCAGGCCCGAAGCCGTGCCCTTCGGCAGGTCCACCTGCGTGCGGTCGCCGGTGACGACCATCCGGCTGCCCTCGCCGAGGCGGGTCAGGAACATCTTCATCTGCATGGTGGTGGCGTTCTGTGCCTCGTCCAGCACGACGAAAGCATTGGCGAGCGTGCGGCCGCGCATGAAGGCGAGCGGCGCGATCTCGATCCGCTTCTCCTCGATCAGCTTCTGCACCTGCTTGGCGGGCAGGAAGTCGTTCAGCGCGTCGTAGAGCGGCTGCATGTAGGGATCGACCTTCTCCTTCATGTCACCGGGCAGGAAACCGAGCCGCTCGCCCGCCTCGACCGCCGGGCGCGACAGGATGATCCGGTCGACGTGGCCGCCGATCATCATCGTCACGCCCACCGCGACGGCGAGGTAGGTCTTGCCGGTGCCGGCAGGGCCGATGCCGAAGGCCAACTCGTTGGAAAAGAGGTTCTTGACGTAGGCCTTCTGCGCTTCGGTCCGGGGTTCCACCTGTTTCTTGCGCGTGCGCAGCTCATAGCGCCCGCCCGCGAACATCTCGAGCTGTTCGTCGAGGCTCGGCGCATCGGAACGTCCGCCTTCTCCCATGCGGATGGCCGCGTCGATCTCGCCCGCGTCGATCGGCCGGCCGGTCTGGAGCCGCGCATAGAGAGCGGTCAGCACGGTGGCCGCCCGCGTCCGCGCCTCCAGCGCCCCCACGACGGCGATCTGGTTGCCGCGCCTGAGGATATGGACCCCGAGCTGATGTTCGATCTGCGCCAGGTTGCGGTCAAACTCTCCGCACAGGTCGATCAGCAGACGGTTGTCGGCGAATTCCAGCAATGTCTCGTGCAGGTCTTCGGGACGCGGCGGCGGGGTCAAGGCGCTGATGCCCAAGCAAGTCTCCTTCACACAGGCTGTCCTGAAAGAAATGGTGCCTGCGCTTGGAAATCAAAGCAAGAGATCGGCACAGAATTGTGGCGGCCGGCGAAAAAAAGCCTCCGCGACGCCGGACAGCCCGCGTCAGGCGATCTCGCCGGCCAGAGAGTTCGGGGCGGAGGCGGTGATCTTCACGCGCGCAATCGTGCCGGGGACAGCATCGGTCTTGACGTGCACCGCCTGAAGATAGTCCGACTTGCCGACCATCTGGCCCGCCATGCGCCCGGGCTTCTCGAACAGGACCGAGACCTCGCGGCCGACCATCTCCGCCTGCGCCGCGCGTTGCTGTCCGGTCAGAAGCGCCTGGAGCGTCTGAAGCCGGGCATCCGCGACATCCGCCGCCACCGGCGGCTTCTCGGCCGCGGGCGTTCCGGGCCGGGCGGAATACCTGAACGAATAGGCCATGCCGTAGTTCACGGCGCGGATCAGATCGAGCGTGGCCGCGAAATCTGCGTCGGTCTCGCCGGGGAAGCCGACGATGAAATCGCCCGAGAGGATCATGTCGGGTCGCGCCGCGCGGATCTTCTCGACCAGCCTGAGGTAGTCCTCCGCCCGGTGGCGGCGCGCCATTGCCTTCAGGATCCGATCCGACCCGGACTGCACCGGCAGGTGCAGATAGGGCATGAGCTTGCGCTCCTCGCCATGCGCGGCGATGAGGTCGTCGGTCATGTCGTTGGGGTGCGAGGTCGTGTAGCGGATGCGCTTCAGCCCGTCGATGCCGGCAAGCTCTCGCACCAGACGCGCCAGCGACCAGTCCCCGTCGGGACCGGCACCGTGATAGCCGTTGACGTTCTGGCCCAGAAGCGTGATCTCGCGCACGCCCCTTTCGACGAGGCCCCTCGCCTCTTTCATCACCCGCTCGGCGGGGCGGCTGACCTCGACGCCGCGAGTATAAGGCACCACGCAGAAGGCACAGAACTTGTCGCAGCCCTCCTGCACCGTCAGGAAGGCTGTCGGCCGCGCCGCTGCGCCGGGCCGCGCAGGCAGGTGATCGAACTTGTCCTCCGCCGGGAAGTCGGTGTCGACGGTCTTCTCGCCGCGCTCGGCGGCCTTCGCCATCGCCGGCAGCCGGTGGTAGCTCTGCGGTCCGACGACGAGGTCGACCAGAGGCATCCGCCTGAGGATTTCCCCGCCCTCGGCCTGCGCCACGCAGCCCGCCACGCCGATCGTCAGGCCGGGCCGCCCCGCCTTGAGCGGCTTGAGCCGCCCGAGGTCGGAATAGAGCTTTTCGGCCGCCTTCTCGCGGATGTGGCAGGTGTTCAGGAGCACCATGTCCGCGTCTTCTGCCACATCGGTCGTGACATAGCCTTCGGCGCCCAGCGCCTCGGCCATGCGCTCGCTGTCATAGACGTTCATCTGACAGCCGTAGGTCTTGATGAAAAGCTTCCGGGTCACGGTATCGTCGCCTTGGGTGCCGCGCTTCTTCGCGGCCCGCGCTTCCTACACCCGTTCGCCGCTCCCCGGCAACCGCTCAGGCCCCGAGCGGCGGGCCGGTGAAGGCCGGTGGCGGCGCCCGGCCGGTTCAGGGATCGCGGGCAGTCAGGCTCCGCTCCGGGCGGGTTGGCGGGCCGCGCGTTGGGCCGGGCGGCGGTCGGGCCGGAACAGGCTCAACCTTCCTTGTAGTAGTAGCTGTAGCCGTTGATCGCCGGCGCCCCGCCGAGATGGGCGTAAAGCACGCGCGAGCCTTCGGGGAAGAAGCCCCTGCGCGTCAGGTCGATCATGCCCTGCATGGACTTGCCCTCATAGACCGGATCGGTGATCATCGCCTCGGTCCGGGCGGCAAGACGGATGGCATCGTTGGTTTCCGCGGACGGGACGCCATAGGCCGGATAGGCATAATCGTTGTTGATGACGATCTCGTCCTCGCGGACCTTGCGGCCCAGTCCCACCAGCTCGGCCGAGGCATCGACGATCTGGCGCACCTGCGCGCGGGTCTGGTCCGGCGTGCCCGAGGCGTCGATGCCGATCACGCGACCGGCGCGGTCCTGCGCGGCAAAGCCCACGATCATGCCCGCCTGGGTCGAACCCGTGACGACGCAGACGACGACGTAGTCGAACATGAAGCCCAGCGCCTTTTCCTGCTCGGCCACCTCCTCGGCAAAGCCGATATAGCCGAGGGCGCCGTATTTGTGCACACTGGCGCCGGCCGGGATGGCATAGGGGACGCCGCCCGCGTCCTTCACCGACTGGATGGCGTTCTGCCAGCTTTGGCGGATGCCGATGTCGAAACCGTCGTCGACCAGCCGCGAATCCGCGCCCATCAGCCGGGTCATCAGGATGTTGCCCACCCGGTCATAGACGGCATCGTAGTGCGGTACCCATTTTTCCTGGACGACCACGCATTTCATGCCGATCTTCGCCGCAGTCGCCGCCACCATGCGCGTATGGTTCGACTGCACCCCGCCGATCGACACCAAGGTGTCGGCGCCCGAGGCGATGGCGTCGGGCACGATATATTCCAGCTTGCGCAGCTTGTTGCCGCCCATCGCCAGGCCAGAGTTGCAGTCGTCGCGCTTGGCGTAGATCTGCACCTTGCCACCCAGCGCCTCGGTCAGGCGCGGCAGATGTTCGATGGGCGTCGGCCCGAAGGTCAGCGGATAGCGTTCGAATTTCGCCAGCAATGACATGAGGAGGCTCCCTGGTTCCAGCTTGCGTCAGGCTAGCAGGGAAACCGGAACGGGTGCTTTCAAAGTAAGGTGCAAAACGGATGAAATGATCGCTTAGACCCGTTATACATGGTGGAATATGCAAGCCGGACGGCAATAAATGAAAGAATCCTCCAACGGTGAACTCGGCCGAATCGACCGCAACATCCTGCGCGCCCTGCAAAGGGATGGCCGGCTGGCCAATGCCGACCTGGCGAAGATGGTCAATGTCAGCGCCGCGACCTGCCACCGCCGCACGCAGCGCCTGATCGAGGAGGGCTTCGTCGCCTCGATCCGCGCCCAGATAAGCCCTGCCTCGGTCGGGCTGGGCACGCTCGTCATGGTCGGCGTCGTGCTGGACCGGTCGACCCCGGAAAGCTTTGCCGAGTTCGAGAAGGCCGTGGGCGCGATGAGGGAAGTGCTGGACTGCAACCTTGTCGCGGGGGATTTCGACTACCTGCTGAAGATCCGGGTGCGCGACATGGCGGGCTTCAATCTGCTGCATGGCAGGCAGTTGATCGCCCTGCCCGGCGTCCGCCAGATCCGGACCTTCTTCGTGCTGAAGGAGGTCAAGGACAACGCACCCCTGGCCTTCTGACGCGAAGAAGGGGCCCGCGCGGCGTTCAGCCGAAACGGCCTCCCGCATCAGGCACCGGCCCGAAACCGGCAGCATCTGCGCCGGCAGACCCCTGGCCGCCCGGGGGACGGCGGCAGGGCCAGCCCCGCCCCGAAGTCTATCGCAGCGCTGATCGGCGACGAGGAATCGTAACGCCGCGCGGCATTGTGCCGGCTGGCCGCCGTCATCCGCCGGTGTGATTCATGCCCCGCCGCATCGCCCCGTCGGCGGTGCCGCAGGAATGGTCGAAGTCATGCCCCCGCGGCTTTCGCGCGATGGCCGCCCGGATCGCCTGTTCAAGTGCGCGGTCGTCGGCCGTAGCGCGCAGCACCGCGCGCAGATCCGACGTGCCGTCCTGCCCGAGACAGGGGTAAAGCTCGCCGGTGCAGGTCAGGCGCACGCGGTTGCAGCCTTCGCAGAAATTATGGCTGAGCGGCGTGATCAGACCGATCTTCTGGCCGGTCTCCGCAAGCCGGACATAGCGGGCGGGGCCGCCCGTGGATTGCGCCAGCGGCTGGAGCGTGAACCGCCGCGCAAGGCGTGCACGCAGATCGGTCAGTGGCCAGAACCGGTCGATGCGGCCCTCAGGGCCGTCCTCGCCGAACGGCATGATCTCGATGAACGTCAGGTCATGGCCCTCTGCCCCACACCATTCGACGAGCGGGAAAAGCTCGTCCTCGGTGAAGCCTTTCAGCGCGACGGTGTTGATCTTGACGCGCAATCCCGCCGCACGCGCGGCACCGATGCCCTCCAGCACCGGGGCGAGCCGGCCACGCCGGGTGAGTCCTTCGAAGCGCGCCGCGTCCAGCGTGTCGAGCGAGACATTGACACGCCGCACCCCGCAAGCGGCCAGTTCGGCAGCGTGGCGGGCAAGCTGGCTGCCGTTGGTCGTCAGGGTCAGCTCGCCGAGCGCGCCACTGTCGAGATGGCGCGACATGGCACGAAAGAATTGCAGGATGTCGCGTCGCACCAGCGGCTCGCCGCCGGTGACCCTGAGCTTGGTGACGCCGAGCGCGACGAAAACCGAGCAGAGGCGGTCCAGTTCTTCGAGGCTCAGCACATCCTTGCGCGGCAGGAACCGGACCCTTTCGGACATGCAGTAGGTGCAGCGGAAATCGCAGCGGTCGGTGACCGAGACGCGGAGGTAGCTTATCCTGCGGCAGAAGCCGTCGGTCAGCGCCGGGCGCGGCTTCGCGAAGGCGGAAGGGAATTCGATCATCGCGCGTCACTCCGTGGCGGCAGGCGGCCGGCCGGAACCGGCCGCCTGCCTGGTCAGATCACTTCGGCGCGTCCGAGGCGTTTGCCATCAGGAAGTCCATCACCAGCTTCTGTTCCGCGTCGTCCAGACCGGCGCGCGGGAACATCGACGGCGTGATCGCCTTCCACTGCAACTGGGTATAGGCGCCCACGTCGCGCGGACCGTGGCAGACGGTGCAGCGTTCGTAGAACATCTTCTCGCCCGGGCTCATCTCGGCATAGAGGGCCTCGACGATGGCGTCGAGCCGATCGAGTTTCAGATCGTCGTCGGAAATCGCGGCGATCTCCACGCCCTCGATGATCGCGGGCTTCTCATAGGCCATGTTGGGGCCGTCGGGGTCTTCGCACTTGCGCATCGATACCAGGCAGGTGTTCGCCGTGGTCGCCTGGCTGAGGCCCGAGGATTTCTGCGTCGAGGTGAGGAAGTTCACCAGACCCGAGTTGCAGCGCCCCTTGCTGTCGAGGCTCGGCCAGCCGCCTTCGTAGATCGACACCACGCCCGGGATGATCTCGTCCGAGAGGACCGCCCCGGCAATGACGGTGCCGCGGTCGTTGTAAAGCTCGACGATGTCTCCTTCGGCGATTCCCCGCGCGGCCGCATCCTGGGTGTTGATCCGCACCGGCTCGCGGCCCTGGACCTGGTAGAGCGCCCGCAACCGTTCGGAGTTGGCCATCTGGCTGTGCAGCCGGAACCAGGGGTGCGGCGAAACCACGTGAAGCTGCCCCTCCTTGGCGTTGCCGAGGTATTCGGCCGGTTCCAGCCACATCGGCATGCCGGGGCAATCGTCGAGCTTCATCTCGGCGATGGCCTCGCAGAACATCTCGATCTTGCCCGACCTGGTGTGCAGGTGGTTCTTCTCGGGATCCGTGTAGAAGTCGCCGTGCCGCACCCAGGACCGCGCCTCTTTCGGCACAGGCTGGAACGCATAGCCCTTTTCCCAGAACTCCTCGAAGGGAACGGTCTCGGCAGCGGAGGTGCCGTTGTAGGCCTTCTTGATGATGTCGATGTATTCCGGGTAGGCCTGATCCTCGATGTACGGCGACTGCCTGTAGAACAGGTCGGCCAGCCCCGCGAAGATCTCGAAGTCGCTGCGGCTTTCGCCGATCGGCTCGATGATCTTCTTCATCGCATAGATGCGGTCGTTGGAATAGGTGCCGCCGACCGAGATGTCGTCGCGCTCCAGCGGCGACGAGGCGGGCAGCACGATGTCGGCCCAGCGCGTCGCGGCCGTCCACCAGACGTCCTGGCTGACGATGGTCTTGACCTTGGCCAGCGCCTTGATCAGCCGGTTGGTGTCCTGCTGGTGCGACATGAAGTTGTTGCCGGCGTTGTAGATCATGTGGACGTCCGGATACTTGCGGACGTTGCCGTTGTAGACCACCTCGGCGCCCGGATTCTCCAGCGCCTCGGTCAGGCGCGAGGCCGGCACGATATATTCGGTGACAAAGTTCTTGCCCTGACTCAGGCCGGCCGGGGTCTTGCCGCCCGATTGCGGCATGCCGCCGTTGCCATAGTGCCACGAGAAGCCGACACCTTCGCCCGGCTTGCCGATCTTGCCGGTGAGCGCGGCGAAGTTGACGATCGCCCAGTGGGTCATCTCGCCGTGGTGGGCGCGCTGGAGCGACCAGGCGCCGGCGATCTCGGTCCTGGACTTGGCAAGCAGTTCGGCCAGTTCGCGGATCCTGCCCGCGTCGATGCCGGTGATGGCGGACGCCCATTCCGGCGTCTTCGGCGTGGCGTCCTCGCCCTCGCCCTTCACGTAGGCGATCCACTTGTCGGAGCCGACCGTGTATTTCGCCATGTAGCCGCTGTCTTCCAGCCCCTGTTCAAGCACATGGAAGGCCATGCCGAGGAACAGCGCCACGTCGGTGTTGGGAATGATCTTCACCCATTCCGCGTTCAGATAGGCGTCGGACGCCGTCCTCTGCGGGTTGATCGAGATGAACTTCGTGCCATTGTCGCGGATCTGTTCCCAGGGCGTATACATGCCGTGGTCGGCGACGGTGTATTCCACCCGGTTGTTCTTGATCGGGTCGCATCCGACCAGCACGAAAACCTCGGTATTGTCGCGGATGACTTCCCAGGCCGTCTGGGCCGAATAGACCTCCATGTCGCCGATCACATGCGGCAGGCTGATCTGGCTCGCGCCGCCGGACCAGTCGCCCACGGTGTTGGTGCAGCCGCCGATCATGTTGAAGAACTTGCCCTGGAGCACGTTCGGCCGCATGATTCCGGCGTGGCTCCAGCCGCCATACGAAGTGGACAGGATCGCCTGGTTGCCATGCTGCTCGATCGTATCGACGATCGCCTTGGCGGTCAGCTTCAGCGCGGTGTCCCAGTCGACGCGGACCCATTCTTCCTTGCCCCGAAGCTCGGGCTTCACGTCGCCGGTCTTCCAGCCGTCCAGATAGGACTTGCGCACCATCGGATAGTCGATGCGCGTTTTATCGTAGACGCGATCGAGCACGCCGTACATCAGCATTTCGGTCGGGCGCTGGTCCAGTTCGATCATCGGCGAGATTTCGACGATCCGGCCGTCGCGGACCACCGCCTCGAACGGGCCGTAGTGGCTGGCACTGAAGACGCGCCCGGCGAAGGAGTTCGGGTCCACGGCTGCGAGCGCGGTCGAATTCATCAGCCAGCCGGATCCAAGAAGGGCGGCGCCGCCTTGCAGGAAGCTGCGGCGGGTCGGATTGATAAAGGTCATGGCGGTTCTCCGTCTTGTCTGCCACCAGATCGTGCAGGAAGCGCGCACTGGCGGCCTTGCCGGGTGTCAAGAATTCCGGTGAAGGGATGTGAAGAAGTGTGAAGACCACCGCCGCCCATATCCTGATCGTCGAGGACGACCGCGTGACGCGGATGCGGCTTGCGGGCTATCTGCGTGGCATCGGCTACCGTGTGACCGAGGTCGGGGACGCCGCGGCGATGGAGGACGTGATCGATTTCGACCCGCCCGAACTGCTGCTGCTCGACATCGGGCTCGAAGGCAAGGACGGGCTGACGATCACCCGCGAACAGCGGGCGAAGTCGCGCGTGGGAATCATTCTGCTGACCTCGCGCGACGAACAGGTGGATCGCATCGTCGGGCTGGAGATGGGCGCAGACGACTATGTGACGAAACCCTTCGACCGGCGCGAACTGGCCGCGAGGATCAAGAATCTGCTGTCACGCATCGCCGACATCGGGCGCAGCGCGCCGGTGCCGGATGCGGTCGAGGATTTTGGCCCGTGGCACTTCGACCGCATCCGCCGCCGGCTGGTTTCGGCGGCGCGGACGGAATCGCTCAGCGCGCAGGAATTCGATCTGCTCGACGCCCTCACCCGCAACCCCGGCATCACCTTCGGCCGCGCGCGTCTGAGCGAGATCGTCGGGCGCGGAGAGCTGCGGCCCGGCGACCGCACCATCGACGTTCTGGTGGGCCGCCTGCGCAAGAAGATCGAGGCCGACCCGTCCAACCCCGACTGGATTCTGACGCGCGCGGGCCAGGGCTACTGCTTCGCATCCCCCTCGGGAAGCTGAAGCCCCGCGCGGCCGGCCGCGGCGCGCAGGCCCTGCTCGGCGGTGCGAGCCGCCAGTTCCAGGCCCTCCAGCGCCCCGCTGTCGCCGGCCTGAAGCCGCCGCAGCCGGTCACAGAGGTCGTGCAGCGCGAAATTGCTGGCCGCCCCCTTCAGCCGATGGGCGGTGCGGCGGCGTTCCTCGTCATCCGGTGTCCCGAGAAGCTCGGGGACCGCCCGGCCAAGGTCGGCGAGGAACGCCTGCACGATTTCGGCGGCAAGCTCCGTCCCGAGGTTGGCCACATCCTCGCGCAGGACGCTTTCGGGCCCGGCCTCCTGCGTCCCGGCCTCGCCGCCCGCGGCCCCGGCCAGGAGCATCACCAGCGCGCGCGGCGAAATCGGCTTTGTCAGCACGTGGTCGGCCCCATACCTTGCCCGGCTCGCGGCGTCGTCCCTCACCAGATCGGCGGTAAGGATCGCCAGCCGCGCCGCCTTGCGGTCGATCCGGGCCGCCACGTCCTCGCCGCGCATGTCCGGCAGGTCCAGGTCAACGAGGATGGCATCGAATGTACCGCCTTGCGCGACGGCCAGCGCCTCGCCCCCCGTCGCCGCTTCGGACACGCTACAGCCCATGCGCTCGAGGTAGCCCCGCGCCACCAGCCGGTTCACCGGGTGGTCGTCGACGACCAGCACGCGCAAGCCGGAGCCGACGGCGCCGGCGTCCGCCGCGACGGGCGGGTCCGCCGCATCAGCCTCGGCAAGGGCGAGGACGAGGGTGAAGCGGCTGCCTTCGCCCGGTGCGGTGCTGACACGCAACTCCCCGCCCATCGCGTCGGTCAGTTGCCGCACGATGGCAAGCCCCAGCCCCACACCGCGGATGCCCTTGCGTCGGGCATCCATGCTGCGACCGTAGATGTCGAAGGCGTGGCGGGCCTCTTCCGCCGTCATTCCCGGACCGGTGTCGGCCACCGCGAAGCTCAGCTCGTGCAGGTTCCCGCCCGCCGCGGGGCGGCACGTCACGATCAGGCTCACCTCGCCCGCTTCGGTGTATTTCACCGCGTTCGACAACAGGTTCATCACGACCTGCCGGATCTGCGTGGCCTTGCCCGAAAGCGCACGCGGCAGATCGCCGGGAACGGCGACGACCGGAACAAGGCCCTTCGCGTGGGCCAGCACATCCAGATGATCGCCCAGTTCCCGGGCAAGCCGCGCCGGATCGAAGGCGCTCAGCCCCGTCTCCTGACGGCTGTCCTCTCCGCTTGAGAACGCAAGGAGATCCTCGGTCATCGTCTGAAGGTCGCGCGCCGAGGTCAGCGCCGTCTCGGCCCGCGCCCGCCGGGTCGGATCGGCCTCCTCTCCGGCCAGAAGATCGAGAAGCCCGATGACCCCGTTCAGCGGGGTGCGGATCTCGTGGCTCATCCGGGCGAGGAAATGCATCCGGGCACGCCCCTGCTCCTCGGCCTCGGCCCGGGCCTCGTTGGCGAGGCGCATCTCGGCGACGACATCGGCGGTGCGCGCCAGCACCGCGGATTCGAGGCTGTCGCGAAGCTGCGCCGCCTCCTCCGTCCGCCGGCGCAGGACGTTGAGAGCCTTTTCCAGCCGGCCGATCTCGTCGTTGCCGCTGACCGTCATGGGGGCGCCGATCTCGCCGCGCGCCACGGTGACGATGCGCTCGGCGACCGCACCAAGCCGGCGCACGACGCGCGCGCGCGTTCGCATCCAGACAAGGAAGCCGGCCAGCACCGCAACCATGACGACCGCCGCAAGCCCCGCCGTCAGCACCATCGCCTGCCACCCGGCTGCCGCCACACGCTCCTTCATGAGCGCACGCGTCTCGTTCCGCCCGCGGCTGGCCTCGTCGGTCAAAACGGCAAGCTTGCCTGCGAGATCGTCGGAAAGCTGCGCAAGCGTGTCGGTGACCGCCAGCTTCTCGAGCTGAAGCGCGATCAGGCCGCCGTCGCCGTCGGCGGACCCGAGGATGGCCAGGTTCCTGTCCGCCTCGGCACGCCCCCGGCTGGTGGGCATGAATCGCGTCCGCGCGCCTGCCAGTCTCGCGGTCTCGCGAAACCCTGTGCGCAGCGACCCGATCGCGGCCGCGGAGGGGGAATCGGCGATCTGCTGGACAAGCCTCATCAGCGTCGCCGTGGCCTCCGACAGATCACCCAGCCTTTCGAAGGCGAAGAAGTCGACATCGGCCAGCCGGTCGAGGCCCGGCCTCTGGTTGCGACCCGCGGGCATGGCGTAAAGTTCCCAGATACCGGCCGTGATCCGCAGCCGGGCAAGATCCTTCTCGGTCGCGATCCGGGCGGCGAGGCCTTGCCCCGCATGCGCGAGCCTGTCCTTCGCCCGCCGCACCGACGCATCGAGGCGGCGCAGGTGCTGCGCGGCCCCGCTCATCTGCGCGACGAGCGCGCGCGCATCGGCGGCAGCGTCCAGCGTTCCCGTCGCGCCGGACAGGAACTGACGCATCGCGGCAATGTCAGCGGCGATCAGGTCGATCTTCGCCGAGAGCGTTCCCGCGGTGCGGGCAATCTCGGGTGCCGTTCCGGCCAGCGCGAGCTGACCGGCGAGCGAGCCGGCGAGATCGGCCTCGGAAGCGACTCGTTCGGTGCGTTCGATGATCGCGATGCTGGTGCCGAGAACCTGCTTCTGGGTCTGGGCGAGGAACCGGTTGACGCTGATCGAGGCGAGGCCGACAAGGATCGTCAGGCCGGAGAGGACCATGAAGACGGACTGGAGCTGCTTGTCGAACCGTCTTGGGCGCATGCGACGTGCTTATCGGCGGATTCTTCTTGGCGCAATCGTCGCCATCGGTGGTCTTTCCGGCACCGGGGCGACGGCTGGCAACGGTCTTCTGTGCGTGCTCGTGCCCCATTTCAAAGACGAATACTGGCTGAGCGTCGCACAGGGGATCGAGACCCGCGCCGCCGCCGGCGATCTTGCCGTGCGCTTCTTCGAGGCCGGCGGCTATCGGGCGCTGACGACCCAGATCCGGCAGATCGAGGCCTGCGAGGCGCTTGCACCCGACGCGATCCTTCTTGGCGCGGTATCCTCGGACGACCCGTCGCTTCTGTCCGCCGTGGCCCGAGCTGCCGCTCGGCGCCCGGTGATCGGGCTGGTGAACGAACTGCATTCGGACGCCCTCGCCGCCCGGGTCGGTGTCGACTGGTTCGACATGGGACTGAAACTCGGCCGGCATCTGCGCGCGCGCTTTCCCGCCGGCGGGGCGCCGCAGAAGGCGATCCTGCTGTCCGGCCCGGCGGTGTCTGGCTGGGTCGCGCCGCTCGAATCGGGACTTCGGCAGGGTCTGGAGGGTTCCGCCGTGTCGATCGTCTCCGTCTACGGGACGGACACCGGCACCGCCGAGCAGTTGCGCCTGCTTGAAACAGCACTGGCCGCCGGTCCCGCGCCGGACCTTGTCATCGGCGCCGCCCCCGCGATCGAGGCGGCGATGGCGCTCTTGCCCGGCATGACCCGGCCGCCCGGTCTGGCCGCGACCTACGTCAGCCACAGCATCGCCCGCGGGCTGGTCGGCGGCCGGATCATCGCCGCTCCCTACGACGATCCGATGCGGCAGGGAGAGATGGCGGTCGATGCGGCGGTCGCGGCAATCGCCGGCGTGGCGCGGAAGGAACGGATCGGCCCGCAGATCACGGTTCTGACGGCCGGCGCCGCGCCGGATGCGGTTCGCCTTTCGCCGGTCAGCTATTTTCCGGCGCTCGACTGAGCGTCCCGGTACGGACGGTCCTGCGCAGGAGGCTTCGGCGGAGCCGGATTCCGGAGCCCTTCGCGCCGCCGGGGCGCGGCGGGCGTGCCGGTCACCTCCCCTCGGGCCGGAGGAAGGTGGCCGAGCCGCGCACCACCGGCTCGCCCTCGCGCAGGCAATCGAGGGCAAGCTCGACCGTCGGCCCCTCGCTGCCCTCGCCGAAGCCGGCGACGCTGCCCCGGTAGGTCAATGCGTCGCCGGGCCAGACCGTTTTCAGGAACCGGGCGCGAAAGGCGCGGACGTTTTCCGGCCCCAGCCAGTGCGCGGCATAGGCGCCGAGCACGCCGGCATGATGCATCCCGACCGAGATGAAATCGGCCATCCCGTGCGCCCGCGCCGCCAAAGTATCGTGGTGGCCGGGCGAATCCTCGCCCGAGGCGCATTGGTAGCGGATCATCTCGGTCAGCGTCAGCCCCGGCACCGCAACCGGGCCCGGGCCGTCGCCGACCGACAGCGGGCCTGCGGCGGGCCCTACCGCATCAAGCTGATTCCGTTTCTCGCCGGGATGCAGCCAGGGCCTGCGCTTCGGCTCTCCGGCCGTCTCGCCGCCGGGCTCGCCGCGCGTCCCGTCACGGCGTTCGGGCCGGATCGAGGTCGGCATCCAGCGGGCGACGAGACGCCCCGTCACATCGCGGAAATCCGTCCGCATCACGAAGAACTCGAGCCGGCCGCCCGCGCGCCCCGTCTTGAAGAAGTGGTCGGCGACCTCGGTCGAGGCGGTCAGCACGTCGCCCGCCCTCGGCGGCGGCCCGAAGAATTCGAAGGCCTGCTCCCCGTCGGTGGTGCCGCGGCAGTCGATTCCGGCCAGCACAGAGCCTTCCGGCGGGCGTTCGAGGATGTAGCCCCAGTGATAGCCGGCGGTGACGAGGAAGGTCGGCGGCACCACCGCCCGCGGGTCGTCGAGCCAGGCGGGAAGGGTGGAGTAGAGCGAGCGGGCGAACTGACGGATCGCCCCCCATTCGATGTGCACCCGGTAGTCCGGACCCTTCAGCCCCCTGATCGCATCCATCTCACCCCCCGGTCTCGACCAGCGCATCCACCGCCACCACCCGCCCGTCCCGCGTGACGATCACCGGGTTGAGGTCGAGCGCGACGAGTGTCTCGCGGTTGGCGACGGCATGGGCCGCCACAGTCTCGGCAAGGTCGCCGACCCGGGCGCGCGCCGCCGGATCGAGCCCCGCCGTCACCGCGAGCTCGGCGAGCGCCCGGTCGATGGCGCCGCGCGCGGCAGGCAGCAGCAGGACGGCCGCGTCCTTCGACGCCTCGACGTCGACGCCACCCCGACCGAGGATCAGCGCGTGGCCGTAGATCCGGCTCGACTTGATGCCGACGATGACCTCGGCCGCCCCGCCGGTCACCATCTCCTCCACCAGGTAGCCCTCCGGGGCGATGCCGGCGTCCCGGAACCGCGCCGCCATCGCCGCCAGCGACGCCTCGACCGCGGCCGCGTCGGCAAGGCCGACGGCGACGGCGCCGAACCGGTTCTTGTGCGGCACCGCGGCGGAGACGCCCTTCAGCACCACCGGGAAGCCGATGGCGCGGGCGGCTGCAACCACTTCCCCGGCGTTGACGAAGCACCGCCGGGGAAAGGCGATCCCGGCCCCTTCGAGAAGCGCCTTCGACGCCTCCTCGTGCAGGACGCGGGTCTGCCCGGATGGGGGCGCGGCCGGCAGGATCGCCAGATCGTCCGGCGGAAGGCCGCGGCGGGCAGCGTGGCGGACGGCGGCGGCAATCGCCGCCACCCCGTCCTCCAGACCCTGGAGCGCGGCGACCCCGGCCTCGCGGCAGAGCCGGTGCGCCTCGGCGGACATTTCGTCCGGCATGGTCGCGACGATCGCCGCCGGGGTGCCGGTCTCGCGCGCCGCCGCGATCCAGGCGCGCAGCGTCGGGCTCCCGTCCGCGCCGTCGCCGCCGTCGGTGTTGGCCACCGCGACATCGTAAGGATCCCGAAGCACGGTGCGGAAACACTCGGAAAGCGCCGGCTCGTTCTCCAGCGAAAGCACGTCCATGCCGGTGTAATAGGCGTTGTAGTCAAGCGGGTTCGACACATGGGCGAACTCCGGCAGCAGCGGGCGGAGCGCCGCGGCGACGCCGGCAGAAACAGGCGGCAGGGCGAGGCCGTTGTCGACGGCGGCATCGGCGAAGAGCGCGCGCGCCGCACCGCTCACCGTCAGCACCGCCATCCGGTTGCCGCCGACCCGGCCACCCCAGGTGCCGAGCGCCTTCAGCGTCTCGAAAAGCTGCGGCAGGGTCGTGACCCGGGTGAAGCCGAGCCTCTCGCAGAGCGCGCCGAAGAGGTCGTCGTCGCCGGCCAGCGCCCCGGTATGGGTCAGCGCCATCTCGGCGCCGAGCGCGCTGCGCCCGCTTTTCAGCACCACCACCGGCAGGTTGCGCCCGCGGGTGACCCCGGCCGCCTCGGCCAGCGCGGCGACATCGCCCGGCCCCTCCATGAAGATGCCGATCGCGGTGACCCGCGGATCCTCGCCCAGCACCGCCAGCCAGTCGGCCACGTCGAGCAGAACCTGGTTGCCGGTCGAGGCGACGACGGCCGGGGCAAGCCCGCGCCGGTCGCGCACGAAGGCATGGGCGATGCCGCCCGACTGCGAGATGATGGCGGGGCCGCGGTCCACCGGCGCCGGATCGTGGTCCGCCATCGGCCAGAGCGCCAGCCGGTCGAGCCGGTTGATGAGGCCGTTGGAATTGGGCCCGGCCACGGCGAGGTCGCCCGCGGCGGCGACGAGATCGGCCTGCAAGCGCTGTCCCTCCGCGCCCATCTCGCCGAAGCCGGCGGCGAAGCAGACCGCGCCGCCGGCGCCCAGCGCGGCGAGGTCGCGCACCACCTGCACGGTAAGGTTGCGGTTGACGCCGAGGAACGCCGCATCCGGCGGCTCCGGCAGGTCGGCGACGGAGGGCAGGCAGGCAATGCCGCCGATCTCCCACCGGAACGGGTTCACCACCCGGATCGCGCCGCCGAACCCCGCCCGGCGCAGCATCTCGATCGACGGCTCCAGCGTCTGTCCGCCGACCAGCGCGACCGAGCGGGGGGCGAGGAGCCGACGCAGGTTGGCCCGGCGGGCCGCTCGTGCGGGGGAAATCATGGCGATGCTCCGGGCGATACCATCCCGCCCGGCGAAAGCCGGGGGGCGGTCTTTCAGCGTCAGGAAAGGGCGGCCCGGGTCCGGGCCGCCGCTGTCACGGGGTCAGGCGAACCACCAGCGTTCGCCGCACTTCGATCCGTCCAGACCGGAAACCGAACTGATGTGCTCGCCGCGCTGCACCTCGGCCCGGCGCACCGACACATAGTTGGCATACATCGGCACGATCACGCCGCCGTCGTCGGAGACGAGCCGCTGCATCTCGCCATACATCTCCCGCCGCTTGGCGTCGTCAAGCTCGGCGCGGGCGGCCAGCAGGAGCTTGTCGAACTCCGGGTTCTTCCAGTGCGTGTCGTTCCACGCGGCGTCGGAGGCATAGACCTGGGTGAACATCCAGTCCTCGGTCGGCCGGCCCTGCCAGAAGCAGGTCACGAAGGGCTTCACCGTCCAGACGTTCGACCAGAAGCCGTCGTTCGGCTCGCGCACCACGTTGATGGTGATGCCCGCCTTGGCCGCCTGCTCGGCATAGAGGATGGCGGTGTCGACCGCCCCCTGGAAGGCGGCGTCGGCGGCGTGCAGGTCGACCGTCAGCCCCTCCATCCCCGCCTTCTTCAGATGGAACTTCGCCTGTTCCGGGTCATAGGCCCGCTGCGGCAGGTCGGCCGCGAAATAGCGGTTTGCCGGCGCGATCGGATGGTCGTTGCCGACGCGGCCGTGGCCGAAGAGAATCTTCTGGACCATCTCCTCGCGGTCGATTGCGTATTTCAGGGCAAGCCGGACGTCGAGGTTGTCGAAGGGCGCCACGTCGCAGAACATCGGCAGGGTGAAATGCTGGGTACCAGTGACCTCGTCGACCACCAGGTCGGCGCGGTCGGCCAGCCGGCCCACGGTGGCGATGTCGGCCCGGTCGATCACGTCCAGCTCGCCCGTCATCACCCCGTTCATGCGCGCCGCCACATCGTCGATCGCCAGGATTTCCACCTCGTCGAACCAGGCGGCATTGCTCTTCCAGTAGTCGGCTCGCCGCGCCAGCAGCGCCCGCGCGCCCACCGCGTATTCGGCGACCGTATAGCCGCCGGTGCCGATCCGCTGTTCCCAGTCGACCTTGCCGTCGTCTCCCGCCGCACCGATGACGAGGTGATAGTCGGCGAGCAGGTAGGGAAAGTCCGCGTTCGCCGCGTCGAGCGTCACCACCACCGCGGTGCCGTCGACGGCGATGTCGGTGATCGCCGAGACGATCGGCTTCGCCGCCGACTTGGACTCCTCCCCGCGGTGATGGTCGAGCGAGGCGACCACGTCGCCCGGCGCGAGCGTCCGGCCGTTGGAGAAGGTGACGCCCTGGCGGATGTTGAACCGCCAGACCTTGCCGCCCTCGGCCGGCTCGAAGCTCTCTGCAAGCTCGGGCGTCAGCGTCCCGTCCGGCGCGATCTCGACGAGGTTGTTGTAGACGCAGCCGAAGCCCGCGAGGTTCATGATGGCGCTGAGCCCCCAGCTCGCCGGATCCCAGCTTTCCGAGGCGTTCGCGCCGGAGGAGCCGATCCTGAGCCGGCCGCCGCGCTTCGGCTCGGCGGCACGCGCACCCGACCCGAGCGTCGCGAGCGCCGCCCCCGCGCCGGCAGCGACCGCAAGCTGGCCGAACCGGCGCCGCGAGATGCCCCCAAACATGTCCGATTTCATGATTTCCTCCCTGTTCCGCCGTGCGGGCCCCCGTGCCGGACGGGGTGCCGGATCACGCTGCCGCCCCGCCGGTCCGGGGGAAGGAGACCACAAGCTTGCCATTCCGACAAATACGAAGTTTCATCCGTGATATAAGAGTATGATATGGATGGCCCATGCTCGGCCTGCGTGAGATCGAAGCCTTCCGCGCCGTGATGACCAGCGGCTCCTTCTCCTCGGCGGCGCGGCTCCTCAACACCTCGCAGCCCAACGTGACTCGGCTCATCGCCAGCATGGAACGCCGGCTCGGCTATCCGCTCTTCCTCCGGCGCAGCCGCGGCGTCACCCCGACCGCAGAAGCCGAGATTCTCTACGGCGAGGTCGAGCGATCCTTCCAGGGGCTCGGCGCGATCTCCCGCGTGGCCGAGGAGATCGGGCAGTTCCGCAACGCCCACCTGTCGATCGGCGCGCTTCCGGCCATGCTGCTGGAGATCGTGCCGAAGGCGCTGGCGGAATGGCGCCGCCTGCATGGCGAGCTGTCCTTCACCGTGGAGCCGCGCGAGACCGAGCGGATCATCCACTGGGTCCGCGCGCGCCGGTTCGACCTCGGGCTGGCGAGCCCCATCCTCGTCACCGGCGACATCGACATCATCACCCGCCGGCGCCTGCCCTATGTGGCGATGGCGGCGCCCGGACACGGCCCGATCGGCGGCCGGGCCGGGACGATCGGCCTCGACACGCTGGCCGCCCTGCCGCTGATCGTGCCGAGCATCCCCTATTTTCTCGGCATCTGCGGCGATGCCGATCTGCGCGCGGTGATCCGGCAGTCCGCGCGGATGGACGGGTTCGGCTCCCAGACCGCGGCGCAGATGGCGATGGAGGGTGTCGGCGTGGCGCTGGTCGATCCCTTCACCGCGGGATATTTCCGGCGCCGGTTCGGCGCGGTCGTCCAGCCGGTCGACCGCGCCCCCTGCTACGAGATCGCGCTGTTCGCACCACGCCATCCGGTCCATGCGCGCGTCGCGGTCCGGTTCGGCGAACTCCTGGACAAGGCGATCTGCGCCGCATGAGCACCGCATCCCGCGCGGCTTGGCGGCGGCTCCGGTTGCGGGCAGTATCGCGCCAGCCCGAAGCGCCGGACAGGAAAGGAACGCCGCATGACCGCCATCACCGCCAACGGCATCACGATCGAGGTCGAACGGCACGGGCCGCCGACGGGGGTGCCCCTGCTTCTGGTGCGCGGCCTCGGCTCGCAACTCATCCACTGGCCCGCCGCGCTGATCGAGGGATTCGTCCGCGAAGGCTTCCATGTCGTCACCTACGACAACCGCGATGCCGGCCTGTCGCAGAAGTTCGGCGAGGCCGGCCGGCCGGACATCGCGGCGATGCAGGCGCGGCTCGCCGCCGGGGAGCCGGTGGCGGCGCCCTACCGGATCGAGGACATGGCCGCCGACGGGATCGGCGTGCTCGACGCGCTGGGGATCGCCGCCGCGCATGTCCTCGGCATCTCGATGGGCGGCATGATCGTGCAGCAGATGGCGCTGGACCATCCCGGCCGGCTCCTCAGCGCCACCATCGTCATGTCGTCCTCCGGCGCGCCCGGCCTGCCGCCTGCCACGCCCGAGGCCGAGGCGATGCTGCTGGCCGAGCCCGACGACCCCTCCGACCGCGCCTCCGTCATCGCCCATACGCTGCGCGGCGACCGCATCTGGGGCAGCCCCGGCTTTCCCTTCGACGAGGCGGAACGGCGGGCGCTGATCGGCCACGCCTACGACCGCTGCCATTATCCCGAAGGCATCACCAGGCAATATGCCGCCGTGCTCGCCGGGCGCGGCCGCCGCTTCGCGCGGCTGGGCGAGATCAGGGTGCCGGCGCTGGTGATCCACGGCACCGACGACACGCTCCTGCCGCTCGCGCATGGCCGCGACATCGCCGCCCGTATCCCCGGCGCGAAGCTGATCGAGGTCGCCGGCATGGGACACGACCTGGAGGGCGGGATTTCCGCCATCATCGTCGCGGCGGTGCGGGATCTGGCCGAGGGGCTCTAGGCGCCGGCCGGGCGCGAAAACCGCCACGCGGCGGATCGGCCGAAGCTGCGCGCCAGGTCTCGCCCCCCTCAGGGATCGGTTTCAGCCGCTGCCGGAGCCCACTGGGTCCGGACTTCGGGCATGTTCGCGACAAGCCATATGGCGCCGGGCGCGCCGTCGGCCCGGGTTCGGGTCATCCGGAGCATGATCCCGGGTGCCTGCACATCGTGCAGCGGGTGGATTCCCCGGGGGTCGTGCGTACCTTCCGGCATTGCCATCGGATACCGCACCGGAAGCGAGGCCGGCGCCCGGTCGCTGGCGACGAAGCCCTGCCTTGTCCGCAGGCCTTGGCGATCACGCCATCCAACGCCGCGCCCGAACGCCGGGGCACCGGTTCCCGGCCCTTGTTCGCGGCATCCGCGCCTTGAGGATCTGGGCGGCAACGACCGTGCCGCCCCAGCCCTGCGGGCCCTGGATTGCCAGGGCTTTCGCGCCCTCGGGCCCGACCAGTTCGGGATGGGAATCGGCGACGCAGGCCGGGAAATACCAGCCCGGAATCGATCCGACGCTGATCCCCGGGCGAACCCCCGCTCTGATCTGCCCGGGTCGCGCCGACCCGAGATGCCGGTAAATCCGGATCGAACGTCAGGCCAGCACCCGCCGCATCTCGTCGCTGACCGGAATGCCTGCACTCTCGGCCGCGGCGCGCTGGCTGTGGCGATGCTCACCCGGAAGCCGGGTTGCCCCCGCCCGTTTCATCACGTCCAGAAGTCCTGCGATCCGGGCAGAGAACCGCCGGCCCTGGCCGCGTTCCGGATCGGCGATCAGGAAGAACTGTCCGGTCCGGGGCGTTTCCGCGCCGGGATGGGTGGACCAGTCGACTTCATGTCCGAAGGGACCACCGGTGAAAGCCGAGGCGAGAATCTCCACCATCAGCGACAGCGCCGCACCCTTGTGTCCGCCGAAGGGCAGGATTCCGCCGCCATCCAGCACGCGGGCCGGATCGTCGGTCGGGGCGCCATCGGCATCAAGCCCGGTATCCGGCGGCACCCGCCGGCCCGCGCGCAGGGCCAGACGGACATCTCCCTGCGACATTCGCGCCGTGGCAAAGTCGAAGACCAGCGGCGCGCGTCCGGCCACAGGCGCGGCAAAGGCGATCGGGTTCGTTCCGAACAGCCGCTCCCGCGCACCGAAAGGCATGACCGCGGGACCGCCCGTCACCGCGGTCAGGGCGACGAATCCCCGTTCCGCCCAAGGCTCGACATCGGGCCAGAGCGCGCTGAAATGGTGGCTGTCGCGCAGCGCCACCAATGCGACGCCGGTCTCGGCCAGCATGTTGCTCACGGTTGCCGAAGCTGCCGCCATCGCCGGTTGGGCAAAGCCGTTCCGCGCATCGATCCTGAGAAAGGACGGCCCTGCTGACTCCAGCCCGGGCTCGGCAGTTCCGTCCACCCAGCCGGCGTTCAGCGACGCGAGGTAGCCTGGAATGCGAAACACCCCGTGACTGAGCGTGCCATCGCGTTCGCAGGCGGCACAGTTCCCGGCCAGGATCCGCGCCACCTCGGTGCTGCATCCCGCCCTCAGAAGCACCGCCGCGATACGGTCGGTCAGGTCGCCGAAGGCAATCCGGTCAGCCAGGCCCCGGCCCGTCATGCGGTTTCCATCCATGTATCGCTGAGGGTGAAGCCATGCTGATACGGGTCGGTCGGCGCCATGCCCATCTGATAAAGGCCGGTCACCCAGGCCTGTCCGGCAATCGCCGGAATGACCGCCGGATGGGGCCCCACTGTCGCCAGACCATCGATGGTGCAGGAAAAGCGGCTTCCGGTGATCGATTCATGGATGAGCGTCTGGCCCACCGCCATGTCGCCCCGCGCGTGCAGGAGCGCAAGCCGCGCCGACGAACCCGTGCCGCAGGGCGAGCGGTCGCAGCGCCCCGGCGAGACCACGACAGTATTGCGCGCGACCAGTTGGCCGTTCTCGCGGCGCAGCGGCCCCATGAACTCGGTATTGGTGATGCCTGGCATATCGGGGTTGCCGGGAAATGTGACCGGCAGTTGCTCGACAGCCGCAGCCTTCAGCTTCTGGCCCAGCACGCACAGGTCGCGCGCCTCGGAGGGTTCGATGGCAAAGCCCAGCTCGGCGGCCTCGACCAGGGCATAGGTCATGCCGCCATAGGCCACGTCCATCCGCACCGTGCCATGACCCGCAACCTCGACCATCGCGCCGCGGTGATAGACAAATGCCGGCTGGTTCACCAGACGCACCGAGAGCACCTTGCCGTCACGGCATTCGCAACGCACTCGTATCAGGCCGGCGGGGGCCTCCAGCACCAGTTCCGTCACCGGCTCGCGCATGGGCAGGATGCCGGTTTCCAGAACCACGGTCGCCACACAGATCGTGTTGGACCCCGACATCGCGGGATATTCGGTCGTCTCGAGGATACAGAAGCCCATGTCAGCTTCCGGATGGTTCGACGGCAGGAGGATGTTGGCGTTGTGCCAGACCGCGCCGCGAGGTTCGAACAGCACCATCTTGCGGATGTCGTCCAGATGCCTTTCGAGATAGAGCTTCTTGTCGAACATCGTGTCGCCCCTGACAGGGCCGACACCTGCGGTGATCACGCGGCCGATCTCACCCTCGCAATGGCTGTCGACAACGGACAGGACGCGTGACCACCTCATGGCGCCACCTGCGCGGCCACCGGCCCGGTATTGCAGCCGACGAGGTGCAGAACGTCGCGGAAATGGTGCGCCGGACCGGCCGGATCATCCCTGAACCTCTCCGGAACGGCGTCGATGGCACGGCTCTGCTCGTTGATCCGGTTCATGGGCTTTCCTCTCATGCGACGGCTTGCGCCCCGGTGATTTCGACAAGTGAGCCGCACATGAAAGCGGCTTCGTCCGAGGCGAGGAAGGCCACCAGGGCGGCCACTTCCCCGGGCTTGCCGATGCGGCCGAAGGGGACCAGCCTGTCGAGATCGGCGATGGTGCGGCCTGAGCGTGTCACACCGGCTTCGAGCATCGGGGTGTGGATTTCCCCCGGGCAGACGGCGTTGACGCGGATCTTCTGCGGGGCATAGTCGCGGGCGAGGTTCTGGGTGAAGCTTGCCACCGCCGCCTTGGTCACGTTGTAGGCGATGTGGTTCGGCGCGGGATGAAGCCCCCATTGCGAGGCGGTGTTGACGATCGCCCCGCCGCCCGCCGCGATCATGTGCGGCAGCGCCGCCTGGCAGGTGTGGAACATCGCATCCACGTTCACCGCAAAGGACAGCCGCCAGTCCTCGGACGTCAGGCTCAGCAGGGGCCCGCGGCGGTTGATGCCGGCGTTGTTGCACAGCACGTCGATCCTGCCCTCATGCGCCATCACGTTGGCGACGATGGACTGGCAGCCTTCCGCAGTGACGATGTCCGCGGCAAGGGCGCGGGCGCTGCCCCCTGCGACACGGATCGCGGCGGCGGCGGCCTCTGCGCCTTCGGCATTCACATCCGTGACGATCACCTGCGCGCCTTCCTGAGCGAAGCGCGCGGCGATGGCCGATCCGATCCCGCCTGCCGCGCCCGTCACAATCACCGATTTGTCCCGAAAGCGCATGGTCTTCTCCCTCAGCGCAGATAGCTTCCGCCGTTCACGTCCAGCACCGCCCCGTTCAGCGACACCTGCGAGGGTCGGAACAGGAAGGCCACCAGCTCGCCAATCTCCTCCGGCGCGGCCATCCGCCCGATGGGAATCCCCTCCAGAGCCGCGGCCTCGCCATGTTGGGCGATGAAGGCCTCGGCCATTTCGGTGCGCACCCAGCCGGGGGCGAGGGCCACGGCCGTGATCCCTTCGGCCCCGTGGCTTTGGGCGACCGACCTGGTCAGGTTGATGAGCGCGGCCTTCGACGCGCCATAGGCCATCGCGTTCGAGCCATAGCCGCGCTGGCCGGCGCGGCTGGCCATGTTGACGATCCGCCCGCCGCCATGCCGGCGGAAGTGACGGATCGCGCATTTGGTCAGGTCGGCGGCGGCCAGGAAGTTCACGCGGAATTCCCGTTCCCACACCGCCTGCCATTCCGCCATCGGCGCATCCACGCTGACTTCGGACCGGATGCCCGCGTTGTTGACCAGCCCCGTGACCCTGCCCTGCGCCTCGACCGCGTTCCACAGCGCCCCGGACGCCGCGGCGTCGGTCAGGTCAGCGGGCAGGATCGCACCGCGACCACCGATCGCGGCGAGAAGCGTCTCGGCCGCCGCGCGATTGCGCCCGTAATGGATCAGAACCCTGGCTCCGTCGGCGGCAAGGGCGGTGCAGATCGCACGGCCGATGGCACCTGTGGCACCGGTGACGAGAACGGTTTGTCCGTCAAGCATCAGCCGCCCCATGTATCCGACAGCATGAAGCCCTGCGGGAACGGGTCGGCCGGGTCGAGGCCGATCTGGCTGATCCCGTAGATCCAGCACTGGCCTGAGACGCGGTTCCGCGTGGCCTTGTGGGGGCCGACGGTGGTTTCCGCGACGAATTCGGTCTGGAATTCGCCGCCGATGATCGACCGCGACACGACCACATCGCCGGGCCGCGACCGTCCATCCGCGCACCGAACCGCCATGTTGGAATTCGACCCCGTGCCGCAGGGCGACCGGTCGGCCCGGCCCGGGCGCAGCGTGGTGCAGGTGCGCACGGCGCCGTCGGGCTCTTCGGCCCGGAACATGACATAGGCCAGGCCGTTCAGCGCCGGGGTCGTCGGATGCAGGGCGGGTTCCTGCGCGGCGATGCGGTCGCGCAGCCCGACGCCGATCATCGCAAGCTGGCGGGCGTTTTCGGGCGCGATGGCCAGGCCGATCTGGTCCACATCCACCAGGGCATAGAACACCCCGCCGAAGCAGAGGTCGTATCGGATGGCGCCCCATTCCGCCGTTTCGATCACCGCATTCCGCCTGGCGACAAAGGATGGCGGCATGTCAAGCGTCACCTTCACGACCTTGCCGTCCGCGCAGGTGGCGGTGGCCTTCACCAGGCCCGCCGCCGTGTCGAAGGTGACCACGCTTTCCGGCTCCGCCATCGGGATCATGCCGGTTTCCAGCAAGGCCGTGGTGGCGCACATCGCGTTCGACCCCGACATCGCATGGGCCTGGTCGGGCTGGAGGATGATCAGCCCCACATCGGCCCCGGGGTCGCAGGCCGGGGTCAGCAGGCAGAACGATCCCGCGGGGCCGGAACGCGGCTCGGAACAGAGCCAGCGGCGAAGCCCGTCGTCCACCGCGTTCAGGTGGTGCAGCTTCTCGGCCATCGTCGCGCCGGGGATGTTCAGCACGCCCCCGGTGATGACGCGCCCGATCTCGCCCGCGCAATGGACATCGACCGTCTGGATGGTGCGGTTCCAGCGCATCGGTCAGCTCCTGATGTACCAGCCCCAGGGATCATCGCTGACCAGCCGGGTGATCTGCTTGGTCTCCAGATAGTTGTCCAGGCCCCAGCGGCCGAGTTCGCGCCCGACGCCGGACTGCTTGTAGCCGCCCCAGGGCGCCTCGGTGAAGGTGGGCTGCGAGCAGTTGATCCAGACGATCCCGGCGCGGAACGCCTTGGCCACCCTTTCGCAGCGGGCATCGTCGGCCGACATGACCGCCGCCGCAAGGCCGAAGCGTGAATCATTGGCCAGCGCCACCGCCTCCTCTTCGGTATCGAAGGGGCGGAGGCAGACCACCGGGCCGAAGATTTCCTCGACCCAGGCATCGCTGTCCAGCGGCACGTCGGTCAGCACCGTCGGCTCCAGGTAGTAGCCGGTATTCATTCCCGCGGGGCGCCTGCCGCCGCAGGCCACGGTGGCGCCCTGTTCCACCGCGCGGGCGATATGGCGCAGCACGTCCTCATACTGGCCCCTGTTGACCAGCGGCCCGAGCAGGGTGCCTTTCTCCAGCCCGTTGCCGATCCTGATCTTACCGGCCTCCTCGACCAGCCGCGCCAGCAGCGGGGCGTAGAGCGACCGTTCCACCAGCACGCGGCTGGTGGCGGAACAGACCTGCCCCTGGTTCCAGAAGATGCCGAACATGATCCATTCGACGGCCTTTTCCAGATCGCTGTCGGCGAAGACCACGAAGGGCGACTTGCCGCCCAGTTCAAGGCTGACGCGCTTGATGTCGCGCGCGCCGTCGGCCATGATCCGCGATCCCACCGGACCCGAGCCGGTGAAGGCCACCTTGTCCACCTGCGGATGCTCGACCAGCCGCTGGCCCACGACCGAGCCCTTGCCCGACAGGATGTTCAGCACCCCCGGCGGCAGGCCCGCCGCCTTGACGATCGCGCCCAGCTCCAGCGCGGTGAGCGAGGTGGTTTCGGCCGGTTTCAGGATCATGGTGCAGCCTGCCGCCAGCGCGGGCGCAACCTTCCACGAGGCCATCAGCAGCGGATAGTTCCACGGCACGATGGCGACCGCCACCCCCAGCGGTTCGCGCACGGCCTTCGCGGTGAAGCGGCCATCCGCCAGCG
Source organism: Paracoccaceae bacterium (assembly GCA_039808285.1). Classification (GTDB taxonomy): domain Bacteria; phylum Pseudomonadota; class Alphaproteobacteria; order Rhodobacterales; family Rhodobacteraceae; genus Albidovulum. Next base: position 20,404 of record JBDHSQ010000011.1, on the reverse strand, counting down.
CAATGTCCTCGGCTTCGCCGTCCAGTTCCTCGGCCAGACCGGCGTAGAAGTCGAAGCAGCCCGCCGCATCGCCCAGATCCCATTCGGCTTCCGGCAAGGGCTTGCCGTTGTCGCGCACTTCCAGACGCGCCAGTTCCGGCAGGCGGTCGCGGATGCCTTGCGCGATGGCGCGAAGGAAGACGGCGCGTTCCTTGCCGGACATGCGGGGCCAGGGGCCGTGGTCGAAAGCTTCGCGCGCCGCCTTCACGGCGGCGTCGGCATCGGCTTCGGTCGCCGCGGGGATGTGGTGGAACACCTCCTCGGTTGCCGGGTCGATCACGGGAAGCATCCCGCCAAGGGCCGGGGCCACCCAGTCTCCGTTGATGAAAAGCTGGTCCTGCATGGGCACCCTCAGATATGCCGGGTCAGGCCGCCGTCGACGCGCAGCGTCTGGCCGGTGACATAGCTTGATTCCTCGGTCAGCAGGAACGCCGCGGCCTTCGCCTGTTCCTCGACCCGCGCGATCCGCTTCAGCGCGGCCAGCTCAGCGTATTTCGCGACGTCGAGGCTGTCGGTGAAGCCGGGCGCGAGGCAGTTCATGCGGATGTTTTGCGGCCCGTAGCGGTCGGCATAGAGCTTGGCGAAAGCCGACACCCCGGCGCGATAGACGCAGGAGGCCGGAAACCACGGCGACGGCTCGAAGGCCGCGTAGGTGGTGACGTTGACGATGGAGCCGCCGCCCTGGCGTTCCATCACGGGCGTGACCAGGCGGGCCATGCGCACGACCGATTTCACGATCATGTCGTTGGCCAGATCCCAGTTCTCGTCAGTGATGGCGAGAAGGTCGCCCTTCGGCGGGTGGCCGGTATGGTTCAGCACCGCATCAATCCGGCCATAGGCCTGCATGGCGGTGTCGACGATGGCCTTCAGGTCATCGGCGCTTTGGGCGACGCCGCGGCGCGCCACCCCGCCGAGTTCTGCCGCAAGCTGTTCGCAGCTTTCCGACGGCGACATCAGCGCGAGCGCATAGCCGCGGGCCTGCATCTCGCGTGCCACGGCCGCGCCGATGCCGCGCCCTCCACCGGTGATCAGACAGACCTTCCTGGCCATGATTCGCTCCTCAGAAACGGTTGATGCGGTAGGGGTGCAGATCGACCGGGGGCTTCGCGCCGGTGATCAGATCGCCCATCAGCAGGGCGGTGGTGGCGGCATAGGTCAGGCCCAGGTGGCCGTGGCCGGTGGCGTAGAACACGCCCTTCGTCTTCGCGCTGGCCGACAGGATCGGCACCGTGTCCGGCAGGGCAGGGCGGTGGCCCATCCATTCGGTGAACTCCTCGCAACGCAGGGCGGGCAAGGCCACCTGCGCCCGCTTCACCGTGATCTTCGACCGGCGGTAGTCGGGCGGCGCGTCGAGCCCCGCCATTTCCACCGTGCCGCCGATCCGGATGCCGCCCGCAGTCGGCGTCACCATGAAGGCGCGGGCCGGCCAGATGAGCGAATGCTTCAGCGTGATACCCGGCGCCATGATCTGCGTGTGATAGCCACGCTCGGTCTCCAGCGGGATCGGCTCGCCGAGCATCTTCGCCAGCCCGGCGGAGTGAGCGCCGGCGCAGACCACGACCTCGTCGGCGGCCAGACGGCGGCCATCCCTCAGCACGACCTCGCGGATGCCCTCGCCCCGGACGAAGCCCGCCACCTCGCCGTGTTCTATGCGGCCGCCCGACGCGGTGAACCGCTCGGCCAGCGCCAGCACCAGCCTGTAGGGATCCTTGATCGACCGGTTCTGCGGGAAGATCACCGCCATCCCGATCTTGTCGCTGATCTCCGGCTCCAGCGCACGGATCGCCTGCCGCCCGATCACTTCGTGCGGGAAGCCGAAACGTTCGAGCACCTCGATATGATCGCGGTCGGCCCTGAACTCCGCCTCGTCGGTGTAGAGCGACAGGCAGCCTTCCTCGCTGATCTCGCGCTCCAGCCCGGTCTCGCGCAAGAGCGCCAGCGTGTCGTCGAACGCGCGCGCGCAGAGCGCCGCCCCCTGCCGCTCCAGTTCACGCAGCCTCGACGGACGCGAGGCGGCGATGAAGCGCAGGAACCACGGCACGAGGCGCGGCATGTAGCCGGGGCGCACCCGCACCGGCCCTTCGGGGTCGAGCATCCAGCCGGGAATCTGGCGCCAGACCGAGGGGCGCGAGGCCGGCATGAACTCGGTCACGGCAATCGAGGCCATGTTGCCGAAGGAGGCGCCCCTGCCCGGCGCATCGCGATCCACCAGCACGACCGTGCGGCCGCGTTTCTGAAGATCGTGGGCAATGGCCGCGCCGATGATTCCGGCCCCGACAACAACCGTCGTCATGGCCTATTTCCAGTTCAGGATCGGTTGCATCGCCGCCGCGAACTCGGCCTTTTCGGCATCGGTCAGCGGGCCGAAGGGCATCCGGCATTCGCCCACCGGGTTGCCCTGCAACTCGCAGCCGTATTTCAGCTTCTGCACGAACTTGCCCGATTCCAGCACGTTCATCGCCGGCCACAGCGCCTGCATGATCTCTTTCGCGCGGTCATGGTCGCCCTTGCGGAAAGCCGCGTCCATTTCGCAGACCGGCTTCGCCATGCAGTTGGCCGGGCCGCAGATCCAACCATCCGCACCCCAGTGCATGAAATCCCAGGCGATGTCGTCCGAGCCGGAGACGAGCTGGAGGCGCCCGGCATAGCGGGTGGAAATCCCGATGGCGCGCTGCATCACGCCCGAGGATTCCTTGATCCCGATCACGCGCGGATCGTCGGCCAAGGCGTCCAGCGCCTCGTATCCGATCTCGACGCCGTCCTTGCCGGGGTAGGAATAGAGCACGATGTTCATGTCCGTCGCCTCGACCACCGCCTTGAAATGGCGGATGATCTCGTCCTGCGTGGGCTTGGTGTAGAACGGCACGGCCAGCAGGGCGGCGTGATAACCCATCTCCTTGGCGCGGCGGGTATTGGCGATGACCCCGGCGGTCGAAGGCGCGTTGGTCCCGGCGATCAGCGTCTCGCCCGGCTTGGCGAAGTCCTTGACGAAGCGCAGCACCTGGTCGCGCTCGTCATCGCTCATCAGGTTGTATTCGCCTGACGACCCGCAGGGCACCCAGCCCGAGACGCCCGCCGCGCGCAGATTGGTCAGATGCTTCTCGAATGCCGCGAAGTCGATCTCGCCCCGCGCGTCGAAAGGGGTGACGAGCGCAGGCATCACGCCGGAGAGTTTCAGCATAGTCGAGTCCTTTCAGGGCACCGTCAGGCGGCGAGTTTCTTGAGCATGCGCCTCTCGATCAACGTCACGGCGCGGGTGAGAGGGAAGGCGATGACAAAGTAGATCAGCGCGACGGCGGTCAGCACCTCCACCGGTCGGGCGGTGTTGTTGGAGATATTCTGCCCGATGAACATCAGGTCTGCCATGCCAACCGCCGACACGAGCGCGGATTCCTTGAACAGGCTGATGCAGTTCGACAGAAGCGTGGGTGCGGCGCGAAGCACCGCCTGGGGCAGGATCACGTTTGCGACCTGAACCCGGCGCGGCAGGCCGAGGGCGACACAGGCGTCCATCTGTTCGCGACCGACGGCGCGAAGCGAGGAGCGGAAGGTCTCCGAGGTGATCGCCCCCATGTAGAGGGTCAGCGCGATGGCGCCGGAGGCGAAGTTGGAAAGCTCGACTCCAAGGATCAACGGCAGGCAGAAGAAGATCCAGAAGAGCTGGATCAGGACGGGCGTGCCGCGGAAGAACTCCACATAGGTCGCCGTCGCAACGCGCAACAGGCGGCTTTCCGAGGTGCGCGCCAGCCCGACCAGGAAGCCGATGGCGGTGCCAAGCACGATGCAAAGCAGCGTCAGCCTTGCCGTGGTCCAGAGACCGAGGGCAAGCGCGTCGGTGAATTTCCAGAGAACCGAGAAGTCGAGTTCCATCGGATCACCTTGCCGCAATGCCGCGCCGGCGTTCCATCCAGCCGACGAACTGGCTGACCGGGAACGAGATCGCGAGGTAGAACAAAGCCACGACCGTGAAGGTCTCGATCGGGCGGTAGGTCTCGGTCGCGAGAAGCTTGCCCTGATACATCAGATCCTGCACGCCGACGATGGCGACCAGGGCGGATTGCTGGAACGTGCCGATCCCGTTGGTCAGCAGCACCGGCACCGACGCCCGCAAAGCCTGCGGCAGGATGATGTGGAGCACACGCTGGGCGGGGCTCAGGCCGAGGGCGATGCCCGCATCGCGGTGTTCGCCCGGCACAGCCTGGATGTTGGCGCGATAGGCTTCGGCGTTGAACGCGGTCAGGTTCAGGCCCAGGGCCAGCACGCCCATCGTGATCGGGTCGAGGAACACGTTGAACAGCATCGGGACGCAGTAGAAGAACCAGACGACCTGGACGATGGCCGGGGTGCAGCGGAAGAACTCGACGAACAGCATCGCGGGCAGCCGCAGGACCGGGTTCCTCGCAAGAACCAAAAGCGCGACACCGAAACCGGCAACTATGCCGATGAGGTTTGCGGCGACAGTCAGTTCGACCGTGACCAGAAGCCCCTCGAACAGGGGGCCGAGGTTGCGGGTAACGGCGCCGATGTCCAGCGAGTAATCCATCGCCGTCAGCCCTTGATATGGAAGACGCGTTCGATGAATTCGCGCGTGCGGTCTTCCCTCGGGTTGCCGAGAACCTGTTCCGGGGGCCCGTCTTCAACGACCACACCGCCGGCACAGAAGATCACGCGGCTGGCCACGTTGCGGGCGAACCACATGTCGTGCGTCACCATCATCATCGGCATGCCCTGCGCCGCCAGTTGCAGGATCACGGCCTCGACTTCGGCCACCAGTTCCGGGTCAAGCGCCGAGGTGACCTCGTCGAACAGCATCAGTTGCGGGTCCAGCATCAGTGCCCGGGCGATGGCGACACGCTGTTTCTGTCCGCCCGAAAGCTGCGACGGATAGGCATCCGTCTTGGCCTCGAGCCCGAAGCGGGCAAGGATCGCCCGGCCGCGTTCGGTGGCCTTGGCGCGGCTTTCGCCGTTCACCTTGCAGGGGGCGAGCGTCAGGTTCTGCATCACCGACAGATGCGGAAACAGCGTGTAGTGCTGGAAGACCATCCCGATCTTCTTGCGAACCTCGGTGTCGATCTGCGTCTTGCCGCCCTGAACCGAGATGTAGGGTCTGCCGGCGAAGCTGACCGACCCGCCCTGAATCTCCTCCAGTCCCATGACGACGCGCAGAAGGGTGGACTTGCCACCCCCGGAGGGGCCTATGACCACCACACGCTCGCCGGGCTTCATTTCGATATCAAGCCCGCGAAGAACCTTGATGGCCGGTCCGTAGCTCTTGTGCAGATCCGCGATGCGAACCAGCGCCTGTCCCTCGGCGTTTGCGTTCACGGCTTTCGCCCTCCCCCGGAAGTTGGCGGGCCGTCCGGAGATGGACGGCCCGGATCTGGTCAAGGATTGGTGGCGAGCACTTCGTCGACGGCCCTGGCGATCAGCGCGTCGACGTGACCGGTCGCGACACGCTCTTCAAGGAAGATGTTGACGACCTCGACGTCGGCAGCCGACAGGTCATGCGGCAGGCCGAAAGCGACGCCCTGCTTGGCAAGCGCGGGTGCCGGATTCAGCGCCACCGCCCAATCCGGGTTCGATTGGGTGAACAACTGGTTGGTGTCGCTGGCGTCGACGAGGATGTCGGCCCGCTTGGAGATCACCGCCAGACGGGTTTCGTCGTTGGTCGGCAGGCGCAGGATCGTCGCCGTCTTGACGGCGGCGGAGATCGCCTTGTCCTGCGCGGTGCCGGACATGACGGCCATCGTCACGCCTTCGAGGTCCAGATCGGCAACGGAAACCGCGCCGGTCGGGATCTTCGGGTTGTCCTTGTTGTAGGCGAGCGAGATCTGATACTCCATCGCCGGGATCGAGAACTGCACCGCCATCGCACGCGCCGGAGTGCGGTTCAGCGCCAGCGACACATCCCACTTGCCCGCCTGAAGTCCCGCGATGATGTTGTCCCAGGTCGTATCGACGAACTCGGGCTGGACCTCCAGGACTTCGGCGAATTCGCGGCAGAGATCGGCAAAGAAGCCGGAATACTCGCCCGACGCCGGGTCGCGCATCACGTAGGGCGGGGCGACTGCGGCACCGCAACGCAGCGTGCCCGCGGCCTGCACCTTCTGCCAGTAGCCGTCGGCGGCTTGTGCGGCCGCCGCGCCGGAGAGTGCCGCGGCGACGACAGCGGCAGCGGCCATCGGCTTGAGGATCCTCGTTATCAACATGCTCTTCTCCCTGTTTTGCGCGCCCCGGCGATCGCGCAGCAGCTTGGCCGGGAACCGATTCGATGTGTCGGCGTCGTGTCGACTGATTTACACTGCCGACAGAAAGCCGACACGTCAAACGAAAAATATCGTGTGTCGACACGGGAATGTCTCGACGCTAGAGTGCGGCTCGATGAATATCTGGGATGACCAAATGTCCGAGGATCTGGAACCGAAGCGCGCCAAAGGCACGGGTGTGAAGCTTGCCTACGAGACGCTGCGCGACGAGATACTGTCCCTCGCGCTTCCCCCGGGCGCGCTTCTGGACGAAATGACGCTGGCGGACAGATTCGGCATGTCACGATCGCCGGTGCGCGAGGCGCTTATCCGCCTGGCGGGGGACGAGCTGGTGGTGACACTCGCCAATCGTTCGACCGTGGTCGCGCCGATCGACATCCAGAGCTTTCCGAAATATGTCGAGGCGCTGGACATCGCGCAGCGGATGAACACGCGGCTTGCCGCAGAACTGCGGACCGAAGCAGACCTGATGACGATCGCGAAGCGACAGAAGGCCTTCGTCGCCGCGGTGAAGACCGGCAGGCACCTGTTCATGTCAGAGGCGAACAAGGCCTTTCACATGGCCATCGCCGATGCCGGCAAGAACCCCTACCTTGCGTCGTTCTATGACCGCCTCCTGAACCAGGGTCGGCGGATGCTCAACCTCCATTTCGAGTTCCTTGAAACGGAGCAGGGCGGGTATCTCCTGACCGACGAGCATGACCAGATGCTCGACGCCATCCGCAACCGGGATGCAGAGCGGGCAGACGCGCTCGCCCATGCCCATACCCGGCAGTTCCAGGACAACTTCATCGATTTCCTGAAACGCAACTACCTGAAGGACGTGGCGATGCCGGCACCCCGTCCGGCGGCCTGACCCCTGCACCCAACCGGCCGGCGGCCGGAAACTGCGGTTCGCTTCGCCTTTGCGATCCGGTCCGCATCCCTCTCGGAGTGACGGGCACCTGCGAGGAACGGACACCGGGCGCGTAACGCCGGAACCCAAGACGCCCATGCGCGGAAAGACCGCGCATGAGCGTCCCCGATCGGAACCAGGACATCCGCCCCCGCTTGGTCGCGGCGCCTATTGGCAGGGGGCGACGTAGGAATAGCCGCTCGGGTAACGGTAGGTGCACTGGCGCGGCTGGTTGGCGGCACCGACAAGACTGCCGACGGCAGCACCGGCTGCGCCGCCGAGCACGGCGCCTTCAAGCTTGTCACCGTCATCGGAAGCAATCGCCCCCACGGCGGCGCCGGTCAGGGCGCCGGTAGCGACATTCTGGTCGGCCGTCGACTGACAGGCGGCAAGGCCGACGAAAAGCGGCAGGGTGAGCAGGAACATCTTCATCGCAGTCTCCCAGGTTGGTCGCGTATCGCAGGACCAACGCGGGGCCACAGGAACGGTTTCCGCCGTCAACCTTCATCGGCAAGAAGCTGCCGCAGCCCGGCCCGGTAGTCGGGATATGCCAGCCGCACCCCAAGCTCCCGCTTGATACGGTCGTTCCGAACGCGCTTGGATTCGGCATAGAAGCTGCGGGCGAGCGGCGTTATTTCCGCGTCCTCGAACGGCACTTCGGGCGGAAGCGGCAGGCCGAGCAGCCGCGCGGCCTCGGCCAGCACCTCCTCGGGCGGCGAAGGGTCGTCATCGGCGACGTTGTAGACCGCGCCGGGATCCGGACGGGCGATCGAGGCCGCCAGCACCGTGGCGATGTCCTCGACATGGATGCGGCTGAAATACTGGTTCTCACGCAGGATCCGCCTTGCGGTGCCGTTCCTGACCTTCTCGAAGGGCCCGCGGCCGGGGCCGTAGATGCCGGCGAGGCGGAAGATGTGGAGCGGCAGGCCGGCACCGGAGGCGAGCGCCTGCCACTGCGTCTCGGCCAGCACCCGCTGGCGGCCGCGCTCGGTGGTGGGCGCAAGCGGCGTGGTCTCGTCCACCCAGCCGCCGCCGTGGTCGCCATAGACGCCCGTCGTGGAGAGATAACCGACCCAGCGCAGGTGCGGCGCGGCTTCGGCAAGGGCCTCGGCGTGATGCGCCAGCACCAGGTCGCCCTCCGCGCCGGGGGCGATGGAGACGAGGATGTGGCTCGCCGCGGCGATCGCCGGGCCGAGGTCGTCGCCGGGCCAGAGGAACGGTTCCACCCCTTCCCCGACGAGGCGCGCGGCCTTCTCGGGCCTTCGCGTCGTGCCGATGATCCGCCAGCCGGGGCCGAGCCGCCGGACGAGGGCGGTCGCGGAATAGCCGTGGCCGAGGGAAAGGATCGTTCCGGTCATGGCCGGACTATTCCGGCTGATGCGCCGATCCGCAAGGCGGCTTGACGTCGCGCGCCGCAGATGGCCGGATGAGCACATGAGCGGCAGACCCGAAGACCTCGATGGCGCCTATGCGCTGCGCACACCCGAAGATTCGGTGCGCCACTACCGCGACTGGGCAGACCGTTACGACCGGGAGTTTGCGGCCGGTATGGACTATCGCAGCCCGGCGGCGGTGGCTGCGGTGTTTGCGGCGCTGGGCGGGTGCGGCCCCGTGCTGGATATCGGTGCGGGCACGGGGCTGGTGGCCGAGACCCTCGCCCGCGAGGGGATCGGGCCGGTGGACGGGATCGACATTTCCGCCGAGATGCTGGCGGTCGCCGTGGCGAAGGGCGTCTACCGCAGGACGATCCTGGCCGATCTGACACGCCGACTTTCCATCGAAGACAGTGTCTATTCCGGCCTGATCAGCGCCGGAACCTTTACCCACGGCCATGTCGGGCCGGATGCATTCGGGGAACTCTTGCGCGTCGCCCGCCCGGGTGCCGTCGTGGCCGTGACGGTGCATGGCGCGGTCTATGAAGACGGCGGATTCGCAGCGGCCTTTGCGCGTCTTTCCGACCGCATCGCGAATTTCCGGACCGAGCCTTTCCGCATCTACGGGCCCGCCGCGGGGGGTGCCCATGCCGAGGATACCGGCTGGATCGTCAGCTTCACCCGGCGCTGATCAGCGCCGCCGCAGTTTTCCCGGCTGTTCGCGCGGCACCGGCAGGTATTCCACGCCGCCCGACTGACGCACCGGCTGGGGATAGAGCGTCATCAGCGTCAGCACGTCCTCGGGCATGTCGGTGGAGACCGGCAGGCCCAGCGCCTTCGCCTCGGCCGCGGGAATCGGATAATCGTGCGTCCAGGTGCCCGAGGCGAGCTTTTCGGCCAGCGCCGCAGCCTCTCCGGGCGGCATCCGCACCGCCAGAAGCTCGGTTGCCGCGCGCATCACCTGCGAGAGCGCCTTGCGGCCGACATCGGCGAGGATCAGCGTCTCGTCGTCCAGCTCCGCCACCGGCTTGGCCTGCACCGCGGCGAGAATGGAGGCGGCCGGATACTGGTTCACCTGCGGGTCGATCGGGCCGAGCACGGAATGGTCGCACATCACGATCTCGTCCGCGGCAAGCGCCACCAGCGTGCCGCCCGACATGGCGTGATGCGGCACGAAGACGGTGACCTTGCCGCGGTGCGCCTCGACCGCGCGGGCGATCTGGAGCGCGGCCAGCACCAGCCCGCCCGGCGTGTGCAGCACGATGTCGAGCGGCATGTCGGCATCGGTCATGCGGATTGCGCGCAGCACGTCCTCGCTGTCCTGGATGTCGATGTAGCGCATCAGCGGAAAGCCGAGCAGACGCATCGTCTCCTGCCGGTGGACCATCAGGATCACCCGGCTGCCGCGCGTCTTCTCCAGCCGCGAGATCATGGCGAGCCGCTTCATCTCGATCAGCTTCCGCGTCAGCATCGGCTGGAGCATCGAGAAGATCACGAACACCCAGAGAAGGTCGGAGGCCGAAAGATTCATGCCGTGCCCCTTTCACCGCCCGCCCTGTCGACATGGCCGAGGTCGCGCGCGGGCTCGATCCGGTCGCGCACCCGTTGCTTCAGCACCCTGACGTCCGGAAATCCGCCGTCGCGCTTGCGTTCCCAAAGAAGATCGCCGTCGAGCCGGATCTCGAAGATGCCGCCGGTGCCGGGGATCAGCGTGACGCTGCCGAGCGCCTCGCCGAATGTCGAAAGCAGTTCCTGCGCCATCCAGGCGGAGCGCAGGAGCCAGTTGCACTGCGTGCAATAGGCGATGGAGACGGCGGGCAGGGTCATGCAGCGGCTCTTTGCAGGCACCCGTCCACTAGAACACGGGCGCGTGCGGCTGCCAAGCGGCCTTCCGGATCGTATCCCGCAACAAAGCGGGTCATGACGGCGGTTTGACGCCGGTCGACGGCACACCGGCCGGGCTCGGTTTCGGGCACGGTCCGCGAATCCTTGGCGTCGCAGGGAAAAATCTGGCATTCTGTCGGCGAAGCGGGGCCCGGACAGGTCGCAGCCCGTGGGCCCTGCGCGACCAGAAAGAGAATTTCGATGCAGAAAATCCTGTTTCCCGCAGTTCTTGCCCTCCTCGTCGTTTCGCTTCATCCCTCGGCGGCGCAGGCCTACATCGGCCCGGGCGTCGGCGCCGGGGCAATCGCTGCGGTGCTGGGTGTGATCGGCTCGATCTTCCTTGCGATCGTGGGTGTGCTCTACTACCCGATCAAGCGGCTCCTGAAGGGCCGGAAGTCGAAGACGGCAAAATCCTCGGGCGGCAGCAAGCCCACGACCTGAACCGGATGATCTGGATCTTCGTCCTTGTCGCGGCAGTGCTGGCCAGTGAGGCCTTCCTGCGCCTGCCGCTTCTGCCGGTGATCCGCCGGGTCGCGGAAACCGCGCGGAAATCGGGCCGCGTGCTTGCCAGCAAGCGCATATCGGATCACTGGAAGGAGCGCGTCCTGCCGCGCTATTCCTGGATCATCGGCCGGGGCTCGGTGCAGTTCTTCGCGCTTCTGATGCTCGCGCTGGCGCCCGTCGCGGTCCTGGGTCTTGTCTTTCCGGGCGGGTTCGGCGCCTGGGCCGCGGCGCTGATGCGGCCGCAGGTGATCGCCGCGCTGTGCGTGATCTCCATCGCCTATGTCTGGCTCCGGCTTCGGGTGATCCGTGGCTGACTATTCGGCGCTCGACCGGCTGTTGCACAGGCTCGCGCTCGCCTCGCCCGCGCGGGCCGAGATGATGCATGACATCGAACGCGGCATGTTCCTGGGGAAGGCCCCCACCGACACCGGCGCCCATGTCTTCGTCACCGGGCTTGCCCGGGCCGGCACGACGATCCTGATGCGGGAAATCCACCGCACCGGCCAGTTCGGCTCTCTGACCTATGCGGACATGCCCTTTGTCCTGGCCCCGAACCTCTGGGCGCGGATGAGCCGCAGGGGCCACAGGCCGGGTCAGAAGGCCGAACGCGCGCATGGCGACGGGATCGAGGTCGACATGGCCAGCCCCGAGGCGCTGGACGAGGTCTACTGGCGCGTTTTCGCAGGCAAGGAATACATAGGGCGCAACGGGCTTTCGCCGCACGACCCGGATAACGATCTCATCGCGGGCTACCGCGACCTGATGCGTCTGGTGATGCTGAAGACCGGCACCGCGCGCTACGTCTCGAAGAACAACAACAACATCCTGAGACTGGCCGCGCTGGCCAATGCGATGCCCGGGGCCACGTTCCTCGTGCCGCTGCGCCGCCCCCTCGACCACGCGGCGAGCCTGCTCGGCCAGCACGAGCGTTTCCTGAATGCCGATCCGTTCACCCGGGACTATATGGCCTGGCTTGGCCATCACGAATTCGGCGCCACCCACCGTCCCTTCCTGTTCGGACCGCGCCCTGCGGGCGACCCGATGACGCTCGACTACTGGCTGAGGCTCTGGATCGCGGTCTATGGCGCGCTCGACCGGGTGGAGGAGGCGTATCCGAACGTAACCTTCGTGCCCTACGAGGCGCTGTCCGCCGATCCGGCTGTCTGGGCCGCCGTCGCCCGGCGCATCGGCGTGACACCCGCCGCGGCCGGTGAACTGAGACCCACGAAGGACCGGGCCCCCGGCGCGCATGACGCCCGCCTCGCCGTCGAGGCGCAGGCGCTTCACGCCCGCCTGTCCGCCCGCACCTTCGCGGCGTTGGGACTGGCGCCCGCGCCATGACGCGACCACCCTTCCCCTTGCCGCATATCCTCGGTTCTGGCACGGTCTGGCATGAACAGGCAAACCCGATCCCCGCATCCCCGCCAGAGAACAGGACGCGCCGGTCCGCCGCCCGCGTCCCGGAGCCAGAGGCCATGAACGCCCGGGACCAGATGCCGTTCCTGATGCCGCCCGCGCTCGCGGCCGAGGCGTTCACCGATGCCGAGGCCGCCGTCGCCCGGCTGGAGGCACTTTATGCCCAGGCCACGCATTTCCTGCTCGACCGCTTCCGCGAAACGGTCTCGGGCCGCCGGCCGGCGACCCGGGTGCGCGCCTTCTACCCGGAGGTGCGGATCACCACGACGAGCCATGCCAAGGCCGACAGCCGGCTGGCCTTCGGCCATGTCGCGGTGCCCGGAACCTATGCGGCGACGATCACCCGGCCGGACCTCTTCCGCAACTACCTGATCCAGCAGCTCGGGCTTCTGATCCGCAATCACGGCGTGCCGGTGTTCGTGGGCCCCAGTGCGACGCCGGTGCCGCTGCATTTCGCCGTGGCCTCGAACCCGGACGTCTCGGTCCCGCAGGAGGGCGTGCTGGACTTCCCGCTGCGCGATCTTTTCGACGTGCCCGATCTTTCGACGACGAACGACGACATCGTGAACGGCACGGCAAGGGCGAATCCCGACGGGTCGGGCCACCTCGCGCCCTTTACGGCGCAAAGGGTCGACTATTCGCTGGCGCGGCTGGCGCATTACACCGCGACCGATGCGGTGCATTTCCAGAACCACGTGCTTTTCACCAACTACCAGTTCTACGTCGACGAGTTCGAGAGCTTTGCCCGCGCCGCGCTGGCCGATCCCGCCTCGGGCTACACCGCCTTCGTGGCGCCGGGAAACCACGAGATCACCGCCGCGGACGGCGACCTGCCGCTCCTGCCGAAGATGCCGCAGATGCCCTCCTACCACCTCAAGCGCCGCGGCGGGCAGGGGATCACGCTCGTCAACATCGGCGTGGGCCCGTCGAACGCCAAGACCGCGACCGACCATATCGCCGTGCTCAGGCCCCATGCCTGGCTGATGGTAGGCCATTGCGCGGGGCTCAGGAACAGCCAGTCGCTGGGCGACTTCGTGCTGGCGCACGCCTATCTGCGCGAGGACAAGGTGCTGGACGACGACCTGCCGGTCTGGGTGCCGATCCCGGCGCTCGCCGAGATCCAGATCGCGCTGCAACAGGCCCTGGCCGAGGTCACCAGGCTCGACGGGTTCGAGCTGAAGCGGATCATGCGCACCGGAACGGTGGCCACCGTCGACAACCGCAACTGGGAACTGAGAGACCAGACCGGCCCGGTGCAGCGGCTGAGCCAGAGCCGTGCGGTCGCGCTCGACATGGAAAGCGCCACGATCGCGGCGAACGGCTTCCGCTTCCGGGTGCCCTACGGCACGCTCCTGTGCGTCTCCGACAAGCCCCTGCATGGCGAACTGAAGCTGCCGGGCATGGCGACGGACTTCTACCGGACGCAGGTGGGCCGGCATCTGCTGATCGGCGTGCGGGCGATGGAGTTGCTGCGCGAAATGCCGCTCGAGCGCATCCACAGCCGCAAGCTGCGCAGCTTCGAGGAAACCGCGTTTCTCTGATTGCGGGTCCGAAGGCCCCCGCGGAAGATGCGAAAATGCACCACAACCGCGCGGAAATCTCTTGCCTTGGACCACAAAAGAGTGTGTAGCGCGACCAGATGACGCTAAATGGCGCAGATTTGCCCCAAGCAGACGGGCGACAGTGAGGAGACAGACATGTCCAAACCGATGACCAAGACCCAGCTCGTCGCGGCCCTGGCCGAGGAGATGGGCGCCGACAAGAAGACGGCGTCCTCCGCGCTCGACGCGATCGCGACCGTCGTCGCCCGCGAAGTGGCCGGCGGCGGCGCCGTGACCCTGCCGGGCATCGGCAAGGTCCAGTGCCGCAGCCGGGCCGAACGTCAGGTGCGCAACCCCGCAACCGGCGAGACGATGACGAAGCCGGCCGACAGGGTGGTGAAGGTTTCCGTCGCCAAGTCGCTCAAGGACTCGATCAACGGCTGATCCGCGCCCGCCCGCGACGGCGGGACAGCGCGCTGACGGGGCCGCCTCCGGGCGGCCCGTTTCGTTTGCCGCCTTCCGCCGGCGTTGCCCGCCGGTCTTGACAGCCGGCGTTGCCCGCCGGTCTTGCCCGCCGGTCTTGTCTGTCCGGGGCGAAGCGGGCAGAGAGGCGGCTGAAACCGCAGGGGGACGGGCATGGACATTCGCGCGATCATCATGGGACTCGCCTTCGCGCTGATGTGGTCCTCGGCCTTCACCTCGGCGCGGATGATCGTCGTCGATGCCCCGCCGCTTGCCGCGCTGGCGCTGCGCTTCCTCGTCTCCGGCCTGCTCGGCGTCGGCATCGCCGCGGCATTGGGGCAGAGCTGGCGGCTGACACCCGCGCAATGGCGCTCGGTGGCGATCTTCGGGCTCTGCCAGAACGCGCTCTATCTCGGGCTCAACTTCGTCGCCATGCAGCATGTCGAGGCCTCGCTCGCCGCCATCATCGCCTCCACCATGCCGCTCCTCGTGGCGCTCCTCGGCTGGCTCTTCCTCGGCCAGAAGATACGCCCCCTCGGCGTTGCCGGGCTTCTCGCCGGGACCGCGGGCGTGGCGATCATCATGGGCTCGCGCCTGTCGGGCGGGGTCAGCCTGTCCGGCCTCGCCCTCTGCGGCATGGGCGCGCTCGCGCTTGCGGTCGCCACGCTGACCGTGCGCGGCGCGTCCTCGGGCGGCAACGTGCTGATGATCGTGGGCTTGCAGATGTTCGTGGGCGCGGCGATCCTGGGCGTCGTCTCGGCCGCGACCGAGACCCTCGCGGTGCGCTGGTCGCCCCGGCTGGTGCTCGCCTTCGCCTACACCACGCTCTTTCCCGGCCTGATCGCCACCTGGGTCTGGTTCCGCCTCGTCGACCGGATCGGCGCGGTGCGGGCCGCGACCTATCACTTCCTCAACCCGTTCTTCGGCGTGCTGGTGGCCTCTCTCCTCCTCGCCGAACATGTCGGGCCGGCCGATGTCCTCGGCGTCGCCATCGTCGCGGCCGGCATCCTCGCGGTGCAGCTTTCCAAGGCCGGCGAGGCGGCGACGGCGGGCGCCGGAACCGGCTGAGCCCCGCCGCTACCAGCCCGGTTCGCGCGCCCCGAGGTCGCGGGCGAGGTCGGCGAGGAAGCGGCGCATCACCGCCGCGCGCTCCTCCGCCAGCCGCCTGCCGGTGGCGGTCAGGAAGGTCTCCGGCAGCTTGAGGAGCTTCACCGCGAAATGGTCGAGCGCCCAGGCCTGGTCGTCGAGCGGCCGCGCGGTCGCGAAGGGATCGTCGGGGTGGAAGAGCGGCCGGTCGAGCCCGCCCGCCACCGCGAAGGTCCGCGCCACGCCCACCGCGCCAAGCGCCTCCAGCCTGTCGGCGTCTCGCAGGATGCGGGCCTCGGGCGAGGTCGGCTGCCCGCCGCCGGAATAGCTGTGCGCCTCGATCGCGTGGCGGGCCTGGGCGATTTCGGAGGGCGAGAGGCCCAGTGCCTGCATCACCGGCCCCGCCGCCGAGGCCGACAGCATCGACGCCTTCGCCCGCTTCGGGTGGTCCTTGGGCAGGCTCACGAGATCATGCAGGTAGGCCGCGCAAAGGAGCACACGCGACGGCGCCATCCCCTCGCCATGCGCGATCGTGCGCGCGTGCATCCAGACCCGGTCGGAATGCGACAGATCATGCGCCGAGTCCGTGCCCGCGGCCTCCGCGGCCAGCGCCTCGCGGAGCGCCATGCGGAGCGCGGCGAGGGTCATCCGATCCGCCCGCCCACGTCGCCGACCTGGCCGCGGTGGAGGAGCAGGTGGTCGAGGATCACGCAGGCCATCATCGCCTCGCCCACCGGCACCGCGCGGATGCCGACGCAGGGGTCGTGGCGGCCCCTGGTCACCACCTCCGTCGCCTCGCCGGCGATGGTGATCGACCGCCGGGGCATGAGGATGGAGGAGGTGGGCTTGACCGCGAAGCGCACCACGATGTCCTGTCCGGTGGAGATGCCGCCGAGGATGCCGCCCGCATGGTTGGAGGCGAAGCGGGGCCGGCCGCTTTCGCCGGGGAATATCTCGTCGGCATTCTCGACGCCGGTCAGTTCCGCCGCCGCCATGCCCTCGCCGATCTCCACGCCCTTGACCGCGTTGATCGACATCATCGCGGCGGCGAGGTCGGCATCGAGCTTGCCGTAGACGGGCGCGCCGAGGCCCGGGGCCACGCCGGAGGCCACGACCTCGACCACCGCGCCGACGGAATTTCCGGACTTGCGCAGGTCGTCGAGATGCCCGGCCCAGATCGCCGCGGCGGAGGCGTCCGGGCACCAGAACGGATTGCGCTCCACCTCGGCCATGTCGAAACGGTCGCGGTCGGCCCTGAGCCGGCCCATCTGCACCATGTAGCCGGTGATGCGGATTTCCGGCGCCAGGACGGCCAGGGCCGCCCGCGCCACACCGCCCGCGGCAACCCGCGCCGCCGTCTCGCGCGCCGAGGAGCGCCCACCGCCGCGAGGGTCGCGGTGCCCGTATTTCAGCCAGTAGGTGATGTCGGCATGTCCCGGCCGGAAGGTCTGCGCGATCTCGCCATAGTCCTTCGAGCGCTGGTCGGTGTTCTCGATCGCAAGCTGGATCGGCGTGCCGGTCGTCCGCCCCTCGAAGACGCCGGAAAGGATGCACACCGCGTCGGGCTCCCGCCGCTGGGTGGTGAAGCGGTTCTGCCCCGGCTTCCGCCGGTCGAGCCAGTGCTGGATCATGGCCTCGTCGAGCGCGATGCCCGGCGGGCAGCCGTCCACCGTGGCGCCGAGCGCGGGGCCGTGGCTTTCGCCCCAGGTGGTGACGCGGAAGAGATGGCCGAAGGTGTTTAGGCTCATGGGAGGCTCCCTGTTCCTTGCGGGATAGCCCTGTCCCGCCTCCTGCATCAAGCCCATTCCGACTTGACAGGACGCGCCGGCACCCCAGATCAGACGGGCGGGCCGGGCCCCTCTGGCGACCTCAGGGTCGTGATGTCGGACCGCGATCGGGAAAACGCGCCCGATGACCGGCCCGGCATTCCCTGTCGTGACCGGCCATCGGCGCCCGCAACAGGGACAACCGAATGGACATTCTTCTCACGGCATTTCTCGGCACGCCCGCCTGGATGTGGCTCGCCTTCATCGCCATCGTGATCGCGCTCCTGGTGCTGGATCTCGGCGTGCTCAACCGGACCGACCACGAGATCGGCGTGGCAGAGAGCCTGCGCCTCTCGGCGCTCTACATCAGCCTCGGCGTTCTCTTCGGCGGCTTCGTCTGGTGGCAGATGGATGCGGAGGCGGCGAAGCTCTACCTCACCGCCTTCGTGGTGGAAAAGACGCTGGCGATGGACAACGTCTTCATCATCGCGCTGATCTTCGGCTATTTCGCCATCCCGCGCCTCTACCAGCACCGGGTGCTGTTCTGGGGCATCCTGGGCGTGATCGTGCTGCGCGGCGTCATGATCGGCCTCGGCGCGACGCTGGTCGCGCAGTACGGCTGGATCCTCTACATCTTCGCGGCCTTCCTGATCTTCACCGGCATCAGGATGCTGGTGACGGACGACCAGCATTTCGACATCGGCCGGAACCCCGTGCTGCGGTTCCTGAAGCGCCGGATGAACGTGACCGAGGAACTGCACGGCAATGCCTTCTTCGTCACCCGGCCGGACCCCCGGAGCGGCAAGGCGGCGACCTTCGCCACGCCGCTTTTCCTCGCACTGGTGCTGGTGGAGTTCGCCGACCTGATCTTCGCGGTCGACAGTGTGCCGGCGGTCTTCGCCATCACCACCGACCCGTTCATCGTCTACACCTCGAACATTTTCGCCATTCTCGGGTTGAGGGCGCTCTACTTCGCACTGGCGGCGATCATCCACCGCTTCCACTACCTGAAATACGCGCTTGCCGTTCTGCTTCTCTTCATCGGCGCGAAGATCTTCGTGGCCGATGCGCTCGGCTGGCAGAAGTTCCCGGCCGACTGGTCGCTCGGCATCACCTTCGCGATCCTCGCCGCCGGTGTGGCCTGGTCGCTGTGGAAGACGCGGGGCGAGGGCGCGGCGGAGCGGTAGGGTCTGTGCCGATCCGGGCTTGCGTCCGGCGCAGGCGCCGGTATGGTCGTCGTCACCTCGGGGTGTCCCGGACATCGGTCCGGGACTGAGATGCGCAAGCGAACCCGTCGAACCTGAACCGGTTAGCACCGGCGGAGGGAAGGTCAGGCACCTGCCGCAGCCATCTCCGCCCGCCTGACCATTGGAGGATGCGAGATGCGACCAACCCCCTTCTCGGCCCTGATGTTCGCGGGATGCCTCTCTGCCGCCCAGGCGGCGGCAGCGGACAAACCCGTGCTCACGGTCTATACCTACGACAGCTTCGTTTCCGACTGGGGGCCAGGCCCGGCGGTGGAAAGGGCCTTCGAGGCCGATTGCGGCTGCGACCTGAAGTTCGTGGCCACGGGCGACGGAGCGGCGCTCCTGTCGCGGCTGCTGCTGGAAGGCGGGCAGACCGAGGCCGACGTGGTGCTGGGCCTCGACACCAGCCTGATCGCCGCCGCCCGGGCCTCGGGGCTTTTCGCGCCGCGGCCCGAAACCCCTGTGCGCTTCGCCCTGCCGGTGGACTGGACCGATCCCACCTTCCTTCCCTATGACTGGGGCTGGTTCGCCTTCGTCTACGACCGGACAAAGATCGACACTGTTCCGGCGGATTTCGAGGCGCTTGCAGCCTCCGACCTGAGCCTTCTGATCGAGGATCCGCGATCCTCCACCCCCGGGCTGGGGCTGTTGCTCTGGATCAAGGCCGCCTACGGCGACCGCGCCGCGGAGATCTGGAAGGATCTTGCAGACAACATCGTGACGGTGACGCCGGGCTGGTCGGAAGCCTACGGCATGTTTCTGGAGGGGGAGGCGGACATGGTGCTGTCCTACACCACCTCGCCCGCCTACCACCTGATCGCGGAAGGCGACGACAGCAAGGCCGCCGCGCCCTTCGCGGAAGGCCACTACCTTCAGGTCGAGGTGGCCGGAAAGGTGAAGTCGTCGAAGAACGCCGCGCTGGCCGACCGGTTCCTTGCCTTCATGACCACGGACGCCTTCCAAAACGTCCTTCCCGAAACCAACTGGATGTATCCCGCCGTCACTCCGTCGGGGGGTCTTCCGAAGGGGTTCGAGACGCTGATCCGACCTGAAAAGAGCCTGCTTTTCTCGCCTGAGGATGCCGCAGGCCTTCGTGACGGGGCGCTGGCCGAATGGCAGACCGCGCTCAGCCGCTAGGCGCGGGGCTTCGCCTCGGCGCCGGGGGGGCGGCCGCGCTGGTGGCCGCCCTCACGCTCCTGCCGCTCGTCGCCGTCCTCGCGCGCGGCGGCGGCGTGGTGGCGCTCGGCCCCGCAGACTGGGCGGCGGTGCGGTTCACCCTCGTTCAGGCCGCGCTTTCCGCCGCGATCAGCCTCGCGCTCGCGGTGCCCGTGGCCCGCGCGCTGGCGCGCCGGCGCTTTCCGGGCCGGGGGCTTCTCGTCACCCTTCTCGGCGCGCCCTTCATCCTGCCTGTCATCGTCGCAGTGATGGGAATTCTCGCGATTTTCGGCCGCGGCGGCTTTCTGAACGATGCTTTGGCTGCGCTGGGCCTCGGCCGCGTCTCGATCTACGGGTTCGGCGGGGTGATCCTCGCCCATGTGTTTTTCAACCTGCCGCTGGCGGTGCGGCTCCTGTTGCAGGGCTGGTTCGCCATTCCCGCCGAACGCTTCCGCCTTGCCGCCGCGCTGGGCTTCGGCCCTGCCGAGATCGCGCGGCATCTGGAACGGCCGATGCTGCGCGCGCTGGCCCCCGGCATCTTCGCCACGATCTTCCTTCTCTGCCTGACGAGCTTCGCCGTGGTGCTCACCCTCGGCGGCGGGCCGCGGGCGACCTCGGTGGAGCTTGCGATCTACCAGGCGTTCCGCTTCGACTTCGACCTCGCGCGCGCCGCAGCGCTCGCCAGCCTGCAACTCGCGCTCTGCGCGCTGACCGCGCTGGCCGCCGCACGGCTCGCGGTGCCCTCGGCCTTCGGCACCGGGCTCGACCGG
>JBDHSQ010000010.1:0-55387 GCA_039808285.1 Paracoccaceae bacterium | reverse complement strand
GGGCTGGCGGTTGACCGCGGCCTGGAGCCGCGCCATCGCCTCGGGCGTGGGCGTGCCCGGCGCGCGCGAGCGCGGCGCCACGAAGGCCTGGGCCTCGTCCTCGACATGCAGGCTTGCCGCCTGGCCGGGCTTCGGCGCGGGCGCCGGGCGGTAGGCGGGCGGCGGCAGGTCGTCGCCGGCAAGGTCGGCGTTGAAGAGGTTGCGCTCCTCCTCCTCGCGCGGCTCGATCGCAGAGGCGGCGGGGGCGGCGACGGGGACCGGCTCGGCCTCGGCCACGGCATGGGCGGGCGCCGCAGGGCGCGCGGGCTCGCGGGCGGGCGCCGGCCGGTTCTCCAGCACCATCGCAGGCTGGAGCGGTTCGGAGAGTCTCCGGCGCGGCGAGGGAACCTCGGCCTGCGACTGCGTCGCGTCGATACCCGTCGCCACGACCGAGACGCGCATCACGCCGTCGAGCGTGTCGTCGAGCGTCGAGCCGACGATGATGTTGGCGTCGGGGTCGACCTCCTCGCGGATGCGGTTCGCGGCCTCGTCAAGCTCGAACAGCGTCAGGTCGCTGCCGCCGGTGATGTTGATGAGAACGCCCTTGGCACCCCGCAGGCTGATCTCGTCGAGAAGCGGGTTGGCGATCGCCTTCTCGGCCGCCTGCACGGCGCGATCCTCGCCGCTGGCCTCGCCGGTGCCCATCATCGCCTTGCCCATCTCGTCCATCACCGCACGGACGTCGGCGAAATCGAGGTTGATCAGGCCCGGGCGGACCATGAGGTCGGTCACCCCCTTCACGCCCTGGTAAAGCACGTCGTCGGCCAGCGCGAAGGCCTCGGTGAAGGTGGTCTTCTCGTTGGCCAGCCGGAACAGGTTCTGGTTGGGAATGATGATCAGCGTGTCGACGACCCTCTGGAGCGCCTCGATCCCCTCTTCGGCCTGGCGCATCCGCTTGCCGCCTTCGAACTGGAACGGCTTGGTGACGACACCGACGGTCAGGACGCCCAGCTCCCGCGCCGCCTGGGCGATGATCGGCGCGGCGCCGGTGCCGGTGCCCCCACCCATCCCCGCGGTGATGAAGCACATGTGCGCCCCGGCGAGGTGATCGACGATCTCCTCGATCGTCTCCTCGGCCGCCGCCGCGCCCACCGGCGGGCGGGCGCCCGCGCCGAGACCCTCGGTCACCTTGACGCCCATCTGGATGCGCGCGGGGGCATGGCTCTGCGCCAGCGCCTGCGCGTCGGTGTTCGCCACCACGAACTCCACGCCATCCAGCTTCTTGGCGATCATGTTGTTCACGGCATTGCCGCCGGCGCCCCCCACCCCGAACACGGTAATCCGCGGCTTCAGGTCCTCCCGTTCCGTCATCGTCAAATTCAATGCCATTGTGTCCGCCTGTCGTGTCCCCGGCCCACTATCGGCCGCTTTTTTCCGCATTGCCCGGATTTTACTGAGTGTTTCTGCCAAGGTCACGCGAAAAACTCCGAAAAGCCACAAAATCTGGGGGCATCGTGCCGGAAATCAGCGGCATTTCGCCGACCTCTCAAGATCGTGTGGTTACCAGTTGTCTTTGAACCATTTCATCGCCCGCCGCAGCGACCGCGCCGGGTATCTTTCCGCCGGAATCTCGAAATCCCACCACTCGTCCTGCGGGTGTGCGGCGAAGAGGCACAGACCCACGGTTGAGGAGAACGCCGCCCCGGTCGCCGCCTGCGGCAAGCCCTGCACCCGCAGCGGCCGCCCGAGTCGCACGTTCTGCCCGAGGATTCGCGCCGCCAGCCCGTCGAGCCCGGGGATCTGGCTCGCCCCCCCCGTCAGCACGATCTGCTGGCTCGACAACTGGTCGAAGCCGGCGGCATCGAGGATCGCCCGCACCTCTTCCAGGATCTCCTCCACCCGCGGCCGCATGATGCCGATCAGCTCGGTGCGGCTCACCTTGCGGCGATCCTTCTCCCAGTCGCCGGAATTGGCCCCGATCTCGATCATCTCGCGGTCGTCCATGCCGGTGGCGTGCACGCCGCCGTGGATCGTCTTGATCCGCTCGGCGGTGGCGAGCGGCACCTGCAAGCCCTTCGAGATGTCCGAGGTGACGTGATCGCCGCCCATCCGCACGCTTTCGGCGAAGATCATGTGCTTCTTGATGAAGATCGAGATGCCCGTCGCACCGCCGCCCATGTCGATGCAGGCCGCGCCCAGTTCCTGCTCGTCCTCGACGAGGCTCGCAAGCCCCGAGACATAGGCCGAGGAGGCCAGCCCCGCGATCTCCAGGTCGCAGCGGCGGATGCAGTAGAGAAGGTTCTGAACGGCGCCCGTGTCGATCGTCAGCAGGTGCATGTCCACCGACAGCCGGTTGCCGACATGGCCGCGCGGATCGCCGAAACCGGTGCGGTGGTCGATGGCGAAGTTCACCGGATGGGCATGAAGCGCCTCGCGCCCCGCTCCGTAGTCGGGCACCTCGCAGGCGGCCAGCACGCGCGCCACGTCCTGCTCGCTCACCTGCCCGTCGTGCAGATCGGTCTCGCCGGCCAGCCCGTAGCTGCGCGGATGCGCGCCGGCGAGGCAGGCGATGACGTGGTCCACCCGGGTCTGCGCCATCTTCTGCGCCGCCTGCACCGCAGTGCGGATCGCCCGCTCGGTCTCGGCCATCGCGTCGACCTCGCCGAAGCGCACCCCGCGCGAGCGGGTGGTGGCCGCGCCGATCACCCGGAACTGAGACTGCCCGGCGAGCGAGCCGAGCCCGTCGTCGCGGCTCTCCTCGGCGTTCTCGAACTTCAGCACGAGACAGGCGATCTTCGACGTCCCGACGTCGAGCACCGCCACCACGCCCCGTTGCAGCGCGGCGCGCCGCATGTTCCGCATCGCCCTCTGGGACTGATAGAGATCGGTCATTGCCCGGACACCCTCGTCTCAACCTCGGTTGCACCCTCGCCCGGCTCCGCAAGGCGGACCGTCGGGCGGTTCTCGTTGCGCATGTCCACGACCGTCAGGTCGCGGCCCAGCATGTCCTCGGCCTGATCGAGCGCGATGACGCGCTGGATCGCCGCGACGGCATCGGCCTCGGGCAGAAGGATGCGCTGGTCGCGATCCAGAACCACGTCCCAGCGCCGTTCGCCCATGCGGACAAGACCGCGGACGCGGGCCTGGATCGGCTGTGCGGCCTTCAGGACCGCCAGCGCCTCGGCCACGTTGGTCTCGGCCCCCTCGCCCGCGATCACCGGCAGGTCGGGCCGCGCCGACCGGTCGAGAAGCGTGGCCACCCGGTGCCCGCCGGCATCGAGCATCTCGAGTGCGGTTCCCCGCCGCCACAGCACCGCCGGAACCCGTTCGGTCACCGTCACCTGCAATACGCCGCCCTTGCGGATACGCAGTTCGGCCGAGGCAACCGCGTCGATCTGCGCGATCGTCGCCCTGAGCGCCTCGAGGTCGATGCGGAACGACGAGGCCGGCAACGTCACCGGCAGCATCCCCCGGATCGCGTTGGCCACCGGCTCCGACGCGCCGTCGATCGCCATCAGGCCCACCATGAACTCGGGGCGGTTCTCGACGCCTTCGCGCAGTTCGGCGAGGCTCTGCTGCAAGGCCGCCCGCCGCCCCGCATCCCCCAGCCATCCCGCCAGAGCGCCGAGGATCAGGGCCGACGGCAGGCCCAGCCGCACCGCCCTGCGGAAGCCGGGCGTCAGCCACAGCCGCTCCACCCGGAAGGCAAGCCGCGACGGCGCCGGGTCGCGCCTCGGCCCCGCATCGGCCTCGCGCCGCGCCGCCATCCGGCCGGGGGTTCTCACCGTCCGCATGAGGCGTCCTCCACGATCCAGCGGCAGAGGTCGACGAAGCTCATGCCCCCGACCGCCGCCTGTTCGGGGGCGAGCGAGGTGGGTGTCATGCCGGGCTGGGTGTTGGTCTCGAGGATGTAGAGCCCGGCAAGCCCGCGGGTGTCGTCCCAGCGGAAGTCGCTCCGGCTCAGGCCGCGGCAGCCGAGCGCCCGGTGGGCACGCAGCGCATGGTCCATGCAGGCTGCCGCGACGTCGTCGGGCAGGTCCGCCGGGCAGACGTGGCGCGACGCGCCGGGAGTGTATTTGGCGTGGTAGTCATACCAGCCCCGGGTCAGCAGCTCGGTGACGCAGATCGCCCGGTCGCCGAAGACCGCGCAGGTCAGCTCCCGGCCCGGCACATAGGTCTCCACCATCGCCTCGGACGGCATCCCCGGATCGAGCCTCGGCGGCGCGTTCGCCGCCTCGTGCACGATATAGACGCCGACCGAGGAGCCTTCGTTGTTGGGCTTCACCACATAAGGCGGCGCCATCACATGCCGCGCCTCGATCTCCGCCACCGGCGCGATCAGGCTTTCCACCACCGGCAGGCCGGCGGCGCGGAACACCTCCTTGGCGCGGGTCTTGTCCATCGCCAGCGCCGAGGCGAGCACGCCCGAATGGGTGTAGGGAATGCCCAGCCATTCCAGCAGGCCCTGGACGCAGCCGTCCTCGCCCCAGCGGCCGTGCAGCGCATTGAAGCAGACATCGGGGCCGATCGCGGCAAGACGCGCGGCAAGGTCGCGGCCGGCATCGACCTCGACCACCTCGTATCCCGCCTCCCGCAGGGCGTTGGCGCATTCGCGCCCGCTCGACAGGGAGACGTCCCGCTCCGCGGAACGCCCTCCCATCAAGACCGCCACCTTGGGGGCTGTCCTGCTCGACCTGCCCGCCAATTCCGCCTCGTTCCGGCCCTTTGCGGACCGCTCTTCTTGTTGTTACCGCGCGCCTGCCACGGGTGTTCTTTCACCCACGCGCATGATTTCCCATTCTAGCGTCAAACCGCTGGATTCGAAAACCCTTTTTCTGACCTCCTCGCCCAGATCTTCCAGCTCTGCCGCCGTCGCGCCGCCGGTGTTGGTGAGGAAGTTGGGGTGTTTGGCGTTCATCTCGGCGGCTCCCCGCCGATGGCCGCGCAGGCCCGCGTCGTCGATCAGCTTCCACGCCTTCAGGTCGTGCACATCGTCCGCCCGGCCCGTGGAGGAGAACCCGGCCGGGTTGCGGAAGGTCGATCCCGCGGTGCGGTCCTTCACCGGCTGGGTCGCGTCGCGGCGGGCGAGCTGCTCGGCCATCCGCGCCTCCAGCACCGCCGGGTCGCCCGGTTCGCCCTCGAACATCGCCTCGACGATCACCGCGCCCTCCGGCAGCGCCGCGGAGCGGTAGGCAAAGCCCATCTCCTTGCGCCCGAGAATCCGCAGGCTCCCGTCGCGCAGGACCACCGTCGCCTGGACGAAGTGATCGGCCGTGTAGCTGCCGTAGCAGCCCGCGTTCATCCTGACCGCGCCGCCCACCGCGCCGGGAATGGTGCGCAGGAAGGTCAGGTCGACCCCTGCCTCCGCAGCCTTCCGCGCCACATGGGCATCAAGCGCCGCCGCCCCGGCAGTGACACGGCCGCCTTCGACGGCGATGCCGTTGAACCCGCGGCCGAGCCGGATCACCACGCCGCGGATGCCGCCGTCCCGCACGATGAGGTTGGAACCCACCCCCATCGGAAACACCGGCACGGCACGGTCGAGATCGCCCAGGAAGACCGCGAGGTCGTCGACGTCCGCCGGCTGGAACAGCCAGTCCGCCGGCCCGCCGACGCGCAGCCAGGTGAGGTCGGCAAGCGGCCGGTCCGGCGTCAGCGTGCCGCGCACGGAGGGAAGGATGAGTGTCATGGGCCTTGGGTAGAGTGCTTCCCCCGTGAAGGCAAGTTCCGCCCTCCCGCCGCTCGACCCCGGCCTGCCGGGAACCGCCCGGCCCGGCCCGGCGTTGGCTTTCCACACCCTCAGCGAGGAGAACCGAGATGCGTTTTCCGATCCTTCGTTCGATCCTCATCGCGGTGGCCGCCGGCACCGTCGCCGGGGCGGTCGTGATCGCCGGGCTGAGCTTCGGGCTCTATGGCTGGCCAGTCTTCGTTGTGGCGACGGTCTCGGGGTTTGCCGGCGGAATCCCCCTGGGCCTCCGGGCGGCTCGCCGGATGCGCGCCGCGCCGCCCATCCGCCGGCCCGCCAGTCCCTCGATGGACCCCGAAGCCGCGCGTCGCGAGGTCAACCCGATGTTGCGGGTCGCCTATCCGCCCGCCCGGACCCAGGGCCGGGCGTGACGGCGGTCATCCCGTCGCCTTGCGCCTGATCCAGCGCCACAGGTAGACGAGCGGCCAGCGCAGGATCGAGGCCCCGGCGGCGAGCACGATCAGCCCCGCCCAGGGGCCGTTCCGGTAAGTCACCCAGCCGAGGATCGGAATTCCCGCGGCGATGAGCCCATAGGCCGCGCGCCAGTGGCGGTCGCGCGCGGGAAGCATCGCGATCACCGTCGCAACGACGGCCCAGAGGCAAGCGGCAAGAAGCGAGCCGCTCATCCCGCCCGGCCCCGTCCCGTCAGATGTCTTGCGAAATACCCCAACGGCTTGCGAAACATCGACACGAAGGCGGCCAGCGCCGCGACGCCGATCCAGGGGCTGAGGGAAACCGAAAGCCAGACGATCAGGGCGATGGCCGAGAGCGCAAGGAAGAAGCCGAACACGACTTGCAGCCGCATCGGCAGGAAGGCGACGACCGTCGCCGCCACGACCCAGAGGAAGGCGAGGACGAGAGGCGTGCCCATGCCTCAGTTCCTGGCCGCAAGCCGGCCGGGAAGCGCGTTCGCCCAGGCAGAGATGGTGCCCGCGCCGAGGCAGACCACGATGTCTCCCGGCCGCGCCTGTTCGCGCACCAGCCGTTCGAGGTCGTCCTCGTTGAGGATCGCGCGGGCATGGCGGTGGCCGTGCGCGATGAGGCCCGCGACCAGATCGTCGCGCGTGGCGCCGGGGATCGGCTCCTCGCCGGCGGCATAGACCTCGGCGATGGCGACCACGTCGGCTTCGTTGAAGCAGGTGCAGAAGTCTTCAAAAAGGCTGGACAATCTGGTGTAGCGATGGGGCTGGTGGACGGCGATCACGCGCCCCCCCGGATGCGCGGCGATCGCCTGCTGCGCCGCTTTCAGGACCGCCGCGATCTCCACCGGGTGGTGGCCGTAGTCGTCGATGACCGGAACCCCGCCCAGAACCTCGCCCACCCTGGTGAAGCGCCGGTTGACGCCGGCGAACTGCGCCAGCGCCTCGCGGATCTCGTCCTTCTTCATGCCGAGATGACGGGCGACGGCCACGGCCGCGAGGGCATTGGAGACGTTGTGGTCCCCCGGCATCGGCAGGGTGCAGCCTTCGATTTTCGAACCTTCGCCCTCAGCCTGAAGCTGGATATCGAAGTGGGCCTTGCCGTTCTCGAACCTGAGCCCGGTCGCGCGCACATCGGCCTGGGCGTTGAACCCGAAGGTGACGACGCGCCGGTCGGTGACGCGGCCCACGAGCGCCTGCACCTCGGGGTGGTCGGTGCAGCAGACGGCGACGCCGTAGAAGGGGATGTTGGAGACGAAATCGAGGAAGCCCTTGCGCAGCGCATCCACCGTGCCCCAGTGCTCCATGTGCTCGGGGTCGATGTTGGTGACGATGGCGATGGTCGCGGGCAGGCGGTTGAAGCTGCCGTCGCTTTCGTCGGCCTCCACCACCATCCATTCCCCCGCACCCGCGCGCGCATTCGAGCCGTAGGCATGGATGATGCCACCGTTGATCACGGTCGGGTCGAAGCCGCCCCTGTCGAGCAGCGTCGCCACCATCGTCGTCGTCGTCGTCTTGCCATGCGTGCCGGCGACAGCGACGTTGGAGCGCAGGCGCATGAGTTCGGCCAGCATCTCGGCCCGGCGCACCACGGGAAGGCCGCGGCGGCGGGCCTCCTCCAGCTCCGGGTTGCCCTTCTTGATCGCCGAGGAGATCACCACCACCGCGGCATCGGCGACGTTTTCGGCCTGCTGCCCCTCGAAGAAGGTCGCGCCGAGCGTCACCAGCCGGTCGGTGATCTTCGAGGTCCGGGCGTCGGAGCCCTGCACCCGGTAGCCGAGCGTCATCAGCACCTCGGCGATGCCGGACATGCCGATGCCGCCGATGCCGACGAAATGGATGGGGCCGAGTTCTCCGGGCAGCTTGGTGGCGGCGTTCATGTCGTCTCTCTCGCTTCTGCGGTCAGCCGTTCGACCATCTGCACGAGGCGGTCGGTGGCATCGGGAACCCCGTGGGCAAGGGCGGCATGGGCCATGCGGATAGCCGCCCCGGGGTTCCCGAGGATCGCCGCCACATGGCCCGAGAGCGTGGCGGGGTCAAGCCGGGATTCGGGGATCAGGATGGCGCCGCCGGCAGCGACAAGGCCGCGGGCATTCGCGGTCTGGTGGTCGTTGGCCGCGGCCGCGAAGGGGACGAGGATCGCCGGCCGTCCGATCACCGAGATATCCGCCACCGAGGAGGCGCCGGAGCGGGAGATCACGAGCTGGGCTTCCGACAGCCGCCGCGGAATGTCGTCGAAGAAGGGTTTGACCTCGGCCCGCAGGCCCGCCCCGGCGTAGGCCGCCGTCACCCTGTCCATGTCTTCCGGGCGCGCCTGATGGGCCAAGCGGAGATTGCCGCGGAGCGGATCGGGCAGGCGTGCCAGCGCCTCGGGCACGACCTCGGACAGGATGCGCGCGCCCTGGCTGCCGCCGATGACGACGACGCTCATCGGATAGTCGCCCGGCGGGATATAGGGCGCCCCCGCACGGTCGAGCACGGCGGCGCGTACCGGGTTGCCGGTGTGGTGGCCCTCCACACCCTCCGGCAGATCGGTGGGCCAGGTGCCGCAGGCAATGGCCTGCACGCGGGAGGCAAAGACCCGGTTCACCCGGCCGAGCACGCCGTTCTGTTCGTGGATCATCCGCGGGATCTTCAGCATCACCGCCGCGGCCAGCGCCGGAATCGAGGGGTAGCCGCCGAAGCCCACCACCACCTGGGGCCGGTCCCGCAGCATTCCGACAAGCGCGCGGGCCATCCCGCCCGCGATGCGGAAGGGGACCAGAAGCTTTGCCGCCGCGCCCCCCCGCGCGAAGGTGGCGGAGGCCACCGTCTCGATCGTCACGGCCTTGGGAAAACCGCCCGCGTAGCGCGCGCCGCGCGCATCGGTCGCGAGCTTCACGCGCCAGCCTTTCGCGACCATCGCCTCGGCCAGCGCCTGCGCCGGGAACATGTGCCCGCCGGTGCCGCCGGCGGCGATGAGCAGCAGCGGCGGCGCCATCAGCGGCCCCGCTTCAGAAGCACGTCCTCGATCCGGCCCTGCGGGCGGGCGCGTGTCAGTGCCAGAAGCATTCCGAGCGCGATGCCGGAGGCGATCACCGAAGAGCCGCCGTAACTGACGAATGGCAGCGTCATGCCCTTCGCCGGCAGGAGCCTCACCGCGACCCCCATGTTGATCAGCGCCTGCACGCCGAAGGCCGAGGCGAGCCCGGCGCCGGCGATGCGGATGAACGGATCGCGTTCCTTCAGCAGGCGGAACAGCGACAGCGCGGTGATCGCGGCGTAGAGAAGGATGACGAGAAGGACGAGGACGAGCCCGTATTCCTCGGCCGCGACCGCGATGATGAAGTCGGTGTGCGCGTCGGGCAGCGACCATTTCACCGTGCCCTGGCCGATGCCGACGCCGAGGAAGCCGCCCTCCTGGATCGCGTTCGTGGCGTAGCCGATCTGGGTGCGCGGGTCGATCTCGGCCGAGAGGTAGCCGTCGATCCGGCGGGCGAAATGTTCCGAGGCGTCATAGGCGAAGAGCCCGCCCGCGACCACGACCCCGCCCACGACCGAAAGAAGCAGGATCGGCGCACCGGCCACGAAATACATCACCCCCCAGGCGAAAAGGACGAGGCAGGCCTGGCCGAAATCCGGCTGGAAGGCGAGGAAGACAACGATGACGGCCGCCAGCACGAAACTGTAGAGCCGCCCCGGCGGCCCGTTGATCTCCATCGCCGCCGACATCAGCCAGCCGGCCATGATGACGAAGCCGGGCTTGAGGAACTCGGAAGGCTGGAACGAGCCGAAGCCCAGCGAATACCAGCGCACCGCGCCCTTGCCGAAATCGGTGCCGAAGACCGGCAGCAGCATCAGCGCGACGAAGGCGGCGAGGAAGCCGAGGACGCCGATCCGCCGCACCGCCTCGGGCGACATCATCGAGATCACCAGCATCATCCCGATCGCCACCGCGCCGAAAACCACCTGCCGGGTGACGTAGTAGTAGGGGTCGAGCCCGTTCTTCTCGGCGAGCGGCACCGAGGCCGCGAGCGCGAGCAGAAGGCCGATGCCGAAGAGGACGAGGACGAAGGCGAGCGACCATCTGTCGATCGTCCGCCACCAGCGCGGAAGCACCGGCTCTCCTGCCCGGATGGGCATGGTGCCATAGACCATTTCCGTCATGGATGACCGCCTTCACTGCCTCAGGTCGCCCGTTTGCCGGGTCTGGCCGGAAGATTAGCGCGGAACCGGCCGCCGCGCCAGAACAGATTGCCGGCCGGCGCGGTCAGCGGCCAAGCGCCGCCGCGCGCCGGTCGAGGCTTGCGGCGGGCCAGAAGAGCTTGCGGTCGTAGTAGTCCGGCACCGCGGGCACGCCTTCGGGGATCACATACCAGGGCAGTTTCGTCGAGGTGAAGATGTGGATGTCGGGCGGACAGTCGGCAGGGTCTTCGAGCGTGCCGGTGCGGACGAAGGCGAGCCTGCGGCCGGCGCCGGCGTAGTGCGACCAGAGCGCGACGCAGCAGTCCGGGCAGCGCAGGACGATCTGGCCCTTGCCGGAGGCGGAGGGGGTCGTCACCTCCACCGGGTCGTCGGCGAGGATCTCGATCCGGTCGGTCTCGATCATCGCGTTGACGGCATGCGGCCCGCCGGTCTCGCGCTGGCACCAGGTGCAGTGGCAGGCGTGGACGAAAAGCGGCCGGTCGGTCAGCCGGTAGCGGACGCGCCCGCAGGTGCAATGGCCGTGCATCGTGTTCTCCCCCTCCCGCCGGCGGCCGCCTTACCCCTACACCGGCAGGAGCCAGATCGCGAGGAACGCGGACCTGCCGGAGCGCATGGCGTGGATGATACCGGGCGGATTGTAGATCAGGCCGTCGGGGCCGGGATCGGTCCAGTCCATCCGCGCGTTCCACCATTCGCCGGGCGTCAGGGCAAGATAGACCTCTTCCGGCGGGTGGGAATGGTTGGGGTAAAGGGTATTGGGCGCCATCAGGGTGGCGCCGATCTGGACATCCTCGCGCGCCTCGATCCCGCCGGGGCCGAGCAGCATGGCGTTGGCATGGGCATCGCGGAACGCGGGGTCGGTCGCCGAGGCGCGCGGCCGCCATTGCAACCGCGGGGCGAGGGCGGCGAAGGCCGCGGCGACGCCGCGGCGGCGGGCCGGCCGGCGGCCGTCGCGGGCCACGGCGAGGGCATCGGGCAGGATCGCGCAAACCGGCTGCGGCAGCGCAGTTGCCGTGGAGGCAGCCCCGGTCAGGCGCCGGCAGCGGTCGAAGACGCGCACCGCGGCGCGGCGCTCCTCGGACCCATCTGCGGCATAGGCCGTGACCGCCGCCTCGAGCGCGCCGAGAAACGCCGCCACCGCGGGATCACGTCTGCCTTGCGCTTCCTGCATCGTCCTGCCTCCTTCTGGTGCATCCTATCCTGCCAGTGCCCTCACGCGTGCCAGGAAATCCTCTCCCCGCTTCTCGAAGTTCGGATACTGGTCGAACGATGCCGCCGCGGGGGCCAGAAGCACGGTTTCGCCGGGCTGCGCCTCCTCCGCGGCGCGGGCGACGGCGCGCTCCATCGTCTCGCAGATCTCGTGGGGAAGATCGCCCAGTTCCAGCGCGAAGTCGCGCGCCGAATGGCCGATGAGATAGGCTTTCACGACCGGACCGAGAAATGGCTTCAGCCCGGCGATCCCGCCTTCCTTGCCAAGGCCGCCGGCGATCCAGCGGATGCGCGGGAAGGCCTGGAGCGCCTTGGCGGCGCTGTCGACATTGGTGGCCTTGCTGTCGTTCACGAACCTGACGCCCCCCCGTTCGGCGACGAGCTGGCTGCGGTGCGGCAGCCCCTCGAACGAATGGAATGCCTGTTCGACCGTCTTCGGCGCCACGCCGAGCGCGCGGGTCGCGGCGTAGGCCGCGCAGGCGTTCTGGTGGTTGTGGGCACCCGGCAGGCCCCTCACCTCGCGCAGGTCGATCGCGGCCACCTGGCGGCCCTTGCGCCATTCGGCCAGGAAGCCCCTGCGGGCGAAGACCGACCAGCCTTCGCCTTCCAGCTTCGCGCCCGAGGAAATCCGGATCACCCGGTCGTCGGCCGGCCCCTCGGCCATCTGGTTGGCAAGGAAGCGCCCCTCCACCTCGTCCACGCCGATCACCGCGCGGTCGGGGCCCCCTTCCGCGAAGAGCCGGCGCTTGGCGGCGAAATAGCCGCCGAGGCCGGCGTGGCGGTCGAGGTGGTCGGGCGAGAGGTTGGTGAAGACGGCGATGTCGGGGGTGAGCGCGCGGGCAAGCTCGGTCTGGTAGGAGCTGAGTTCCAGCACCACCACCTCGCCCTCCCGCGCCGGATCGAGGTCGAGCACGCCGCGGCCGATGTTGCCCGCCATCTGCGTCGGCCGGCCGGCGGTGTTGAGGATATGGTGGATCAGCGCCGTGGTGGTGGATTTGCCGTTCGACCCGGTGACGGCCACCACCTTCGGCGTCGCCTCCATCGCATCCCAGTCACGGGTGGAAAAGGAACGGAAGAAAAGGCCGATGTCGTTGTCAAGGGGCACGCCCGCCGCGATCGCCCGTGCGACGAGCCGGTTGGGCTCGGGGTAAAGGTGCGGGATGCCGGGCGAGACGACGAGGCCCGCCACCCCCTCCCAGGCGTCGGAGCGGGTGAGGTCGGTCAGCGCAAACCCCGCGGCCCCGGCCCTCTCGCGGACCTCGGGCGCGTCGTCCCAGAGGCAGGGCACAGCGCCCCCCGCCTGAAGCGCCCGCGCGGTGGCAAGCCCCGACCGGCCGAGCCCCAGCACGGCGACCCGTCTGCCGTCGAATCCCTGAACCGGAATCATGCCGCCCCTCTTCGATGCCCGCCCGGACAATGCCGCGCAGCTCCGCTGCCCGCAAGCGGGGGCGCCCCGCCCCCCCCGTCTGCCGCATTCCCGCCGGGGCAGTGGCCGCGTTCACGCTCATGCGGATGTCGCGCCGATTCCGAGATGATCCTCCCGGGGGACGATGCTCGGTCCGGTCGGACAGGGACTGCGGGACGCACCCCGCAGCCCGGGCCTGGCCGGTGCCGGCATTTCCCCCTTCCCGCCGCCTCGCGGCCCGATTTACGCTCCCACCGCCTGGGCTGCCTGTGGCTCCTCCAGCGTCGGGGTCTCGTAGACGGGCACCCGCACGACGGTGACGCTGCACGGCGCCTCGGCCACCACCTGGCTCGACACCGAGCCGAGAAAGCGGCGGGTGCTGGAACTGCCGCGCGCGCCCATCAGGATATGGTCGACCTGGTTGTTGACGGCATAGCCGATGATCTCCGCCGCAGGATCCGGGCCTTCGAGGATGCTGAACGTCACTTCCTCGTCCGAAAGCTCCAGACTCGACGCCCAGGCGCGCAGACCGACGAGCCGCGAGACATGGAGGTTCACGCCCTTGTCGTCGGTCGTCGGGTCCACCCCGAGGCGCGCCGTCTTGATCACGTTGACGCAGGCCACGCGCGCATCCGGCTGGATGATGCGGATGCGCTTCACCGATTGCAGGAGATGCCCCGCCAGTTCCTCCATCTCGGGCGAGAGATCGACCGCGACCAGGAGGATCGGCGCCTTTTCCATCTGCGCCTCGGCATTCGCCGGCGGCGGTCCGAAGCCTTTCACCTTGCGCATCCTCCACCAGCGGCGGAACACGGTCGGGAAATCGTCGGCGGCGGCCTTCTCGGCCCGTGCGGTCAGCTTCACCTGGGCCGGATGCTGGAGGTCGAAGAGCATCTGCGCGGCCGACTGGAAACGGTCCCTCGGATCGACCTCGAGCGCGCGGAGGATGATTTCCTGAAGCCAGGGCGGCAGGTCCGGGTTGATCGCCCGCGGCGGCACCGGATCGCGCCAGAGCCGCTTGCGAACGCCCCTGAGCGTCTGCGGCTCTCCGAACGGCTGGCGGCCGGTGGCGTATTCGTAAATCATCGCGCCCACCGCGAAGATGTCGCTGCGCAGGTCGTCGCGGATGCGCAGGTATTGCTCGGGCGCGATATAGGGGAAGGTTCCCATCGGGATGCGGAACTCCTCGGCCAGAAGGTCGGGAAGATGGTCGTGCCGGGCCAGGCCGAAATCGACGAAGACCACCTCGCCGGTGTCGCGCATCAGGAGGTTGGCGGGCTTGAGGTCGAGGTGGATGACATGCTGCTTGTGCAGTTCGTGCAGCGCGCCGGCGATCCGGATGGCGAGCGAGACCACCGTGTCGACCGGCGCCGGTGCGGATCTGAAAAGCCTGAGGAAGGAGTCGCCCGGGATGCGTTCGGTGACGATGTAGGGCATCGTCGCGAAATCGCCCTCGGCGACGACGCGCGGCACATGCGGGCCGGTGAGCCGCGGCATGATCATCTGCTCCGCCTCGAAGCCGACGATCGTCGGGGCATCGTAGCCGTCGAGGATCGTCGGCACCTTCATCACCAGGAGCGTTCGGTGCAGCGGATGGGTGACGTCCCAGATCGTGGCGAAGCCGCCCTTGTGGAGACATTCGCCGAGCGTGAACCCGTCGATCTGAAGCCCGGTATGTGGCCGGATGCGCATCGGTCAGCTCCCGTTGAGCAGTCTGAGGGCAAGGGACTCGGGCAGGCCCGCCGCGCGCAGCTTGGCCGCAGCCGCCGCCCGGTCGTAGGCCACCCGGTGAAACGTCAGCTCGTTCGTCGCCGTGTCGAGGATCGCATAGGCGGCTTCGGGCACCCCGTCGCGGGGCTGACCCACCGCGCCGATGACGCCAAGCCAGCGGCGCGACCGGATCAGCGGCACCGGCCGGGCCGTGGTGATCCGCTGCGACTGGACGCGGTTGGTCATGTCGCAACTGTAGATCGCGGGCACATGGACATGGCCGCACAGGATCACCCGCGCCTTCGACGCGGCGAAGCTCGGCCAGGCGGAGCGTTCGCCGGTCACATAGATCCAGTCCTGCGGGTGGTCGGCGCTGGCATGGACGAACTGGATATCGGCCTCGCAGGCGGTCAGGGGCAGCGCCGCGAGGAACGCCTTCTGCGCCGCCGAAAGGCGCGGCCGGGTCCAGTCGAGCGCCGCCCGGGCGACGGCGTTCATCGCCCCGTCGGGCCGATCGACCGCCGCGTCGTGGTTGCCCTTGAGGACGATCGCGCCGGCGGCGGCCAGTTCGTCCACGCGATCGGTGCACCAGGCCGGATCGGCGCCATAGCCGACGATGTCGCCGAGGACGGCGATCCGGTCAGCCCGGCGCCCGGCAAGATCGCGCAGCACCGCCTCGAGGGCCTCGCGGTTGGCGTGAATGTCGGTCAATAGCGCGTAGCGTGCCACCCATGCCCCTCCCTCCGGGCGCCGGGCCGCGCGCGACGCATCGACGCGCGGCCTTTCCGTGACCGGCGTGGCCACGGCCCTCTCTGCCGCCGTCCCCCGCGCGCCAGGGCGGCTCGCGACAGGCTGGCAGCGGATCGTGCCGGCGTCAACGCAGCTTCAGCGTCGCAAGACCGATCAGCGCGAGAATGAGCGAGATGATCCAGAAGCGGATCACGATCTGCGGCTCGGCCCAGCCCTTCTTCTCGAAATGGTGGTGGATCGGCGCCATCAGGAAGACGCGCTTGCCGGTGCGCTTGAAATAGCCGACCTGGATGATGACGCTGAGCGCCTCGACCACGAAAAGGCCGCCGACGATCGCCAGCACGATCTCGTGCTTGGTCACCACCGCGATGGCACCGAGCGCGCCGCCGAGCGCGAGGCTGCCGGTGTCGCCCATGAACACCGCCGCGGGCGGCGCGTTATACCAGAGAAACCCGAGGCCCCCGCCGATCAGCGCCGCGGTGAAGATCAGGATCTCGCCCGTGCCCGGAACGTAGTGGACACCGAGATATTCGGTGAAGTCGCTCCGGCCCACGGCATAGGCGATAATGCCGAGCGTGCCCGCAGCGATCATCACCGGCATGATCGCGAGGCCGTCGAGCCCGTCGGTCAGGTTCACGGCATTCGCGGCGCCAACGATGACGACCATCGCGAAGGGCACGAAGAACCAGCCGAGGTTGAAGAGCGCGTTCTTGAAGATCGGGAAGGCAAGCTGGTTCGTCAGGTCGGCCGGATGCGCCCAGGCCGCAAGCCCGCCCGCAAAGGCTGCGATCAGAAGTCCGATCAGGAAACGGGCCCGCGACGACACGCCCTTGGTGTTCTGCTTGGTCACCTTGGCGTAGTCGTCGGCAAACCCGATGAGGCCGAAGCCGTAGGTCACGAAGAGAACGATCCAGATGTAGGGATTGTCGAGCCGCGCCCACAGAAGCGTGGAGACGAGGATCGCCGAAAGGATCAGCAAGCCCCCCATCGTCGGCGTCCCCGCCTTGGCGAAATGGCTCTGCGGCCCGTCGTCCCGGATCGGCTGACCCTTGCCCTGGCGGCGGCGCAGAAGGTCGATCAGCGGCCGGCCGAAGAGAAAGCCGAAGACGAGCGCCGTGAAGAAGGCGGCACCGGCGCGGAAGGTGATGTAGCGGAAGAGGTTGAAGACGTCGCCGCCCTCGGCCAGACCCGACAGCCAGTAAAGCATTACTCCGTCCCCCGCGCTTCGGCCGCGCCCGGTTGCCCGAGTTTGCGCAGCGCGTCAACCACGAGACTGACCTTCGAGCCCTTGGAGCCCTTGACGAGCAGAACGTCGCCGGCATCGGCGATCTGGTGGGCGCGGGCGGCGAGATCGGCCGCGGTTTCGTGCCATTCGCCGCGCTTGGCCTGGGGCAGGTGGTCCCACAGCGCGCGCATCCGCACGCCGACGCAGTGGACGAGATGGATGCGCGCCATCGCCGGATGGTCGGCGATCGCACGGTGCAGCTCGGTCTCGGTCGGCCCCAGTTCCAGCATGTCGCCGAGCACGGCGATGCGCCGGCCCCCGTTGATGCGGCCGATGCCGTCGCGGGGCTCTGCCGCGCCGAGCACATCCAGGGCCGCCTCCATCGATGCCGGGTTGGCGTTGAAGGCGTCGTCGATCAGGTCGAAGGACTGCGCGTCGTCGACGATGTCCATGTAGATACGCTCGCGCTGGCCGCGCCCGGCCGGCGGGCGCCACTGGCCGATGTCGCAGGCGGCGACGGCAGGATCGGCGCCGACCGCTTCGGCCACCGCCAGCACCCCGAGGGCGTTTCTCGCGAAATGCCGCCCCGCGGTCCGCACCTTGAAGAGCAGGGCCGCGCCGTTGCGGGTGGCGCGCACGATGGTGGTGTCCTGGGCGATGGTCACATCGGCGATGCGATAGTCGTCGCCGGGTTCCACCCCGAAACGCAGCGTCCTGGCCGCGACCGCCGCCGCCGCGACAAGGATCGGCGTTACCGCAAGGCCCGAGGGGATGACGGCGATGCCGCCGGGTTCCAGCCCCTGAAAGATCGCTGCCTTCTCGCGGGCGATGCCCTCGAGGCTCTCGAACGCCTCCAGATGCGCGGGCGCCACCGTGGTGATCATCGCCACATGCGGCCGGGCGAGCCGGGCGAGCGGCGCGATCTCGCCGGGGTGGTTCATGCCGATCTCGACGACGGCGAAGTCGGCCTCCGCCGGCATCCGGGCGAGCGTGACCGGCACGCCCCAGTGGTTGTTGAAGCTGGCCTCCGCCGCATGGACCCGGCCCTGCCCCGAAAGCACGGCGCGAAGCATTTCCTTGGTCGAGGTCTTGCCGACCGAACCGGTCACGGCGATCACCTTCGCCCCCGCCCGCGCGCGGCCCGCCCGCCCGAGCGCGGTGAGCGCGGCCAGCACGTCGGGCACGATCAGCAGCGGGTCGGCCTCGGAACAGCCCTCGGGGATGCGCGAGACCAGCGCCGCCGCGGCCCCCTTGTCGAGCGCCGCGCGCACGAAGTCGTGGCCGTCGCGCGCATCCTTCAGCGCGACGAAGAGGTCGCCGGGCGCGAGGGTGCGGGTGTCGATCGAGATGCCGGTCGCCGCGAAGGCCCGGGTCGCCCGCCCGCCGGTCGCGGCCGCGGCATCGGCGGAGGACCAGAGCACGCTCATATCCGACCTTCCAGCGCCGCCACCGCCACCGAGGCCTGTTCGGCGTCGTCGAAGGGATAGATGTCGTTGCCGACGATCTGGCCCGTCTCGTGGCCCTTGCCGGCGACGAGAAGCGCATCGCCGGGGCCGAGCGCGTCGACGCCGCGCAGGATCGCCTCGGCCCGGTCGGCGACCTCGGTGGCCTCGGGGCAGCCCGCCATCACCTCGGCGCGGATCGCGGCGGGGTCTTCCGAACGGGGGTTGTCGTCGGTCACGATCGCCACGTCGGCGTATCTCGCCGCGACCTCGCCCATCAGCGGCCGTTTCAGCCGGTCGCGGTCGCCGCCGGCGCCGAAGACGACGACGATGCGGCCCAGCACATGCGGGCGGAGCGATTGCAGCGCGGAGGCGAGCGCGCCGGGCTTGTGCGAATAGTCGACGAAGACGGTCGCGCCATTGTCGCGCTTGGCGGCGAGTTCCATCCGCCCGCGCACGGTCGTCAGGCCGTGAAGAGCGGCGACGACCGCCTCGGGCGCATCGCCCGCGGCCATCGCAAGTCCGGCCGCAGCCAGCACGTTCTCGGCCTGGAAGCCGCCGATGAGCGCGAGGCGGACGAGATGCGGCCGGCCCTCATGGGTGAAACGCAGATCCTGCCCGGTCGCGTCGAACCTTTGCGCGGTGATCCTGAGGTCGGCCGCCGGATCGCGGCCCACGGTCAGGAGCCGCTGGCCCCTGCCCCGGGCGATCTCCAGCATCTCGCGCCCGCGGGGATCGTCGATGTTGATGACCGCAGTTCCGTCATCGGGAAGGACGCGGGCGAAGAGGCCGGCCTTCGCGGCGAAATACTCGTCGAAACCCGCGTGATAGTCGAGGTGGTCCTGGCTGAAGTTGGTGAAGGCCGCCGCCTTGAGCCGCACCCCGTCGAGCCGGCCTTGGTCGAGCCCGTGCGACGACGCCTCCATCGCCGCATGGGTGATGCCGGCCTCGGCCATGTCGCGAAGCACGCGGTGAAGGGTGATCGGTTCGGGCGTGGTGTGGGCCAGCGGCGCGGTGAAGTCGCCCAGAACCCCCATCGTCCCGAGATTCGCCGCCTGATGCCCCAGCGCCTGCCAGATCTGGCGGGTGAAACTGGCGACCGAAGTCTTGCCGGAGGTGCCGGTGACGGCGACCACGGTGTCGGGCTGGCGGCCGAACCAGAGCGCGGCAGTATAGGCGAGCACCTGCCGGGGGTCTTCCACCACGATCAGCGCCGCGCCGGAGGCGGCAAGCTCGGCCGCGGCGATCGCGGCGCCCTCGCGGTCGGTCAGGATCGCGGCGGCCTCCATCCTCAATGCGTAGCGGATGAACTCGCCGCCGTGCATCCGGGTGCCGGGCAGTGCCGCGAAGAGATGGCCGGGCTTCACCTGCCGGCTGTCCACCGACAGGCCGGTGATCCGGGCCTCGCGCCCGCCCTGCGCCCTGAGGCCCAGTTCGGAGAGCGATTTCACTGTCTCGGCCATCTGGCTGCCCCGCGCTTCTGCCCGTCAGTTGCGGACGCGTATTACCTCGGCCTGCGCAACCGGTTCAAGCTGCGGCCGGAGGCCGAGCAGCGGCGCGGCGCGGCGGATGATCTCGGCACCGACGGGCACGGCGGTCCAGCCCGCGGTGCGGCGCGGCTCGGTGCCCGAGGTTTCGACCGGTTCGTCGAGCGAGACGACGAGAATGTATTTCGGATCCGACATCGGGAAGGCGGCAGCGAAGGTCGCCACCACCTTGTCCTTGAAATATCCCCCGCCGTTCGGCTTCGGCTTGTCGGCCGTGCCGGTCTTGCCGCCGACCTCGTAGCCCGGCACGTCGCCGAAGGTCGCGGTGCCGTGCTGGACGACCTGGCGCAGCATTCCGCGAATGATCGCCGAGGTCTGTTCGCCGATCACCCGTTGCCCCGGTGCCGCGTTGGGCCGCCTCAGGAGCGTCGGCGCGACGCGCGTGCCGCCGTTGACCATCGTTGCGTAGGCCGCCGCGAGATGCAGCGGGCTTGCCGCGACGCCGTGACCGTAGGAGACGGTCATGGTGGTGATCTCGGGCCATTTCGCCGGCCTGAGCGGCTTGGCCCCCGGCGCCTCCACCAGTTCCACCGGCGTGGCGTCGAAGAGGCCGAGCCTGCCGAGGAAATCCTGCTGGCGCGTGCCGCCGATCATCTGGGCGACATGCGCCGTGCCGATGTTGGAGGACTTCACGATCACGTCGGTGACCGAAAGCTGGGGGCCGTAATTGTGGAAGTCGCGGATGCGGAACTTGCCCCAGACCATCGGCCCCTTGGTATCCACCATCGTGTCGGGGGAGACGAGGCCGAGGTCGAGCGCCTGGCCGATCGCGAAGATCTTGAAGGTTGAGCCAAGCTCGTAGACGCCCTGCACCGCGCGATTGAAAAGCGGGCTGTCGGAGGGATCGCCCTTGGTCAGGGCGGCGGGGCGCGTGTTGGGGTCGAAATCCGGCAGCGAGGCCATTGCGACGATCTCGCCCGACCATGCATCCATCAGGACGGCGGC
Organism: Paracoccaceae bacterium; assembly: GCA_039808285.1. Classification (GTDB taxonomy): domain Bacteria; phylum Pseudomonadota; class Alphaproteobacteria; order Rhodobacterales; family Rhodobacteraceae; genus Albidovulum. Next base: position 34,825 of record JBDHSQ010000010.1, on the reverse strand, counting down.
CGCCCCCTTGGCGTTCATCAGCTTCATGCCGCCATAAAGCACGTCCTCGACCGTCGACTGGATGGTGAGGTCAAGCGAAAGCTGCAAGGGCGCACCGCCGTTCGCCGGGTCGCGGAGCCAGCCGTCGAAGGTCTTCTCGACCCCGGCGGTGCCGACGACCTCGGCCGAACTGACGCCCTCGCGCCCGAAGCTCGCGCCGCCGAGGATGTGGGCGGCGATGGCGCCATTGGGGTAAAGCCGCATCTCGCGCGGCCCGAAGAGAAGCCCGGGATCGCCGATCTCGTGCACAAGCTGCATCTGCTCGGGAGAGATTTTCTTCTTCAGCCAGATGAACTTGCGGGTGCCGGTGAAATCCTTCTTCAGCCGTTCGGCATTGAGGTCGGGAAAGATCGCGGCCAGCTTCCCGGCGCTGCCCTCCGGGTCCACCATCATCTGCGGCTGGGCATAGAGAGAGTGCGTCACCAGATTGGTGGCGAGGATGCGGCCCTCGCGGTCGATGATGTCGGCGCGCTGCGCGACGATCGAGGCGCCGCCCGTCGCGGCCGCGGGCTCGACCGGGTCGGTCGAGGCGAGGACGCCCATCTCGAAACCCACGGCGGCAAAGGCCACCAGGAACGCCGCCCCGAGCATCAGGAGCCGCCCCTCGGCCCGCGCGCGGGCGCTGTCGCGCATCGCCTCGTGACGGATGCGGATGTTCTCGCGCTCGATCACGTCGGGGTTCTCACCCCGGGACCGGGCCGAGAGGATGCGGGCAAGGGGGCGGAGCGGCGTTCGGATCATGGGTTGGTTCCGCTGGGCGCGCCATTCAGCGCGATCGTGTCGACGGGTTCGGTGATCGGCGGCAGGGCCACGGCCGGGTAGCTGACGGAAGCGACGGTGCCGAACTGGCGCGGCCCGAAGGGCAGAAGGCCGAGGCGCTCGAAGTTGATGTCGGCAAGCTCCCGCAGGCGGTCGGGCCGGTTGAGATAGGCCCATTCGGCGTTGAGCACGCTCAGCGCCTCGCGCATCTCGCCGATCTCCGCCTGAAGGCGCCTGACCTCGGCAAGCTCTCCCTGCGTGCGGTAGTTCTCGCGATAGGCCCAGAAGCCGAGGCCCACGACGGCGAAGGCGGACAGGACGAGGATCAGGCTGCGCATCAGCGATGTTCCTTGAGCGCGGGTCTGGGGATGCCGAGGGCCGCGCGCGGCACCTCGCCGGCGGGCGCATCCGTGCGGATACCGACGCGCAGCTTGGCGGAGCGGGCGCGCGGGTTGGCGGCAAGTTCGCCCGCCTCGGCGGTGACGGCGCGGCGGAGGAGCATCCGGAAGGCAGATTCGGCCTGCACCCGTTCCGGGGCGTGGCGGCTACCCTGTCCCTCGGCGCCCGAGCGGAGCTGGAAGAAGCGCTTGACGATGCGGTCCTCGAGCGAGTGGAAGGTGACCACTGCAAGCCTGCCTCCCGGCTTCAGCGCCCGTTCGGCGGCGGCGAGCCCCTCGGCGAGTTGGCCGAACTCGTCGTTCACGGCGATGCGGATCGCCTGGAAGCTGCGCGTCGCCGGATGGCTCTGGCCCGGCTTCTGCCGCGGCAGGCAGCGTTCGATGACGGCGGCGAGTTGCACTGTGCGCGCGAAAGGCCGGGCGGCGACGATGGCGCGGGCGATCCGGCGCGCGGCGCGTTCCTCGCCGTAGTGGAAGAGGATGTCGGCGATCTCCCCCTCCGGCGCCTCGTTGACGAGGTCGGCCGCGGTCGGCCCCGCGTCGCCCATCCGCATGTCGAGCGGGCCGTCCTTCTGGAAGGAAAAGCCGCGCTCGGCCCGGTCGATCTGCATCGACGAGACGCCGAGGTCGAGCACGACGCCGTCGACGGGTTCGCCGGCGATGCGGTCAAGCTCGGAGAAGGTGCCGCGCACCAGCGCCAGCCGGCCGGCGAAATCCCCGGCCCAGGCTTCGGCGAGGCGGAAGACCGCCGGGTCGCGGTCGATGCCGATCACACGGTCGGCGCCGGCAGCCAGCAGGCCCCGCGCATAGCCGCCGGCGCCGAAGGTGCCGTCGACCCAGAGACCCGAAACCGGCGCGACCGCTTCGAGAAGCGGCGCGAGCAGGACCGGGACATGGGGGGCGGGGTCCGGGATTCGGGCGGCGGCAGCGGCCATGCGTCACCCCTTCGGCGGCAGCGCGGGCAGGAGGCTTCGGGGGTCGAAGTCCTCCGGATAGCGGTCGGCGAGCCGGGTGCTGCGGCGGGCAGCCTTCGTCTCGTAGGTTGCGGGGTTCCAGATGCGGAAGTAGTCGCCGGCCGAGATGAAGAAGGCCTCGGTCGCCAGTCCGATCTTGTCGCGATACTTCTGCGGGATGGTCAGCCGGCCGTCGTCGTCGATCTGCGCCTCGAGGGACTGGCCGTACATCAGTTCCTCGATCATCAGCCGTTCCGGCGAGCCGCGCTGCATCAGCGCGATCTGTTCGTCCATCTCGTGCACGGCTTCCATCGAATAGACGTCGAGCCAGTCCTGGCTTTCGGGTCCGTAGACGATGACGATGTTGGGGCGGAGCCCTTCCTTCCAGTCGGGATCGGCGGCTTCGATCACGCGGCGGAACGGCGCCGGGATGGAGACGCGGCCTTTCGCGTCCACCTTGAACGTGTCGGACCCTCTGAACCTGCGTGCCAAGGGCGCGCGCTCCCTGCCTGTCCCCTCCCCCGGGTGTCACCGCCGCCTGGCCAGCCCTGGAAAGACAACGGCGGATCGGGCTGCTGCCACTGCCCGATCCGCCGCCCTGTCCCATCACTGGGTTGTCCGGCTGCGCTGCCACCTGGGGGGATGTCTGCTCGCTTGCGCGCCGGATCTCTTGGTTCGATGAAAGCGGGTGCCTGTATGAAACCTGACTTTCGCCTTTTGGGTCTTGGTGCCCGTCTAAGCCCGTCCTCATCGGTGAGACAAGGGATGGCATGGGATTTCATGGGAATCAACAGGAAAGTGCGCCGCCCCCGATACCAGACGTGGTGTTAGACGAGACGGAAAGTCAGGATTTAGGGTCTTTCGGGCGCTTTCTGCGTATGTGTTGCGGGTATTTTTTGCAAAACAACAACATGTAGATGGGCTGCCGGCTGCACCTACGATCCCACCCATTCCCAAGAAATTTTCTGGCAACCCGTTCCGAGACGGGAAAGCCCGGGAAAACCCGGCACCGACGCCCGAATTCACAGGGAATCACGCTGCCGTCATGGAACGTGATTCGTTGCCGGAGCAGTCTGAGGGCCCGTTCCCATGCATTCCCGTGAAACCGGCGGCGAGGGCATCGCGGCGTCACGACATCCCGCGGCCGCCACGCCGCGTTCAGGCCAGGCCGCCCGTGACGAGGCGGCCGGCGAGCCGCGCATAGGCCCCGGCCACCGGCCCCTCGCCCGCCGCCGCCGGCGTGCCGGCATCCCCCGCCAGCCGCACGTCGAGGCTGAGCGGCAGTTCGCCGAGGAACGGCACGCCGATCGCCGCCGCTTCGGCCGCGACGCCGCCGTGGCCGAAGATATGCGCCTCGTGGCCGCAGTTGGGGCAGACATAGCTCGACATGTTCTCGATCAGGCCGACGACCGGCACCTTGAGCTTGTCGAACATGTTGATGGCGCGGCGGGCGTCGATCAGCGCCACGTCCTGCGGGGTGGAGACGATCAGCGCGCCGGTCAGCGGCACCTTCTGCGCCAGCGAAAGCTGCACATCGCCGGTGCCGGGCGGCAGATCGACGATCAGCACGTCGAGCTCGCCCCAGGCGACCTGGTTGATCAGTTGCTGAAGCGCCCCCTGGAGCATCGGCCCGCGCCAGATCACCGCCTCGCCGTCCTTCAGCATCAGACCGATCGACATCATGGTCACGCCATGCGCCCTGAGCGGCAGGATGGTCTTGCCGTCGGGCGAGGCGGGACGGTCGGAGACGCCCATCATCCGGGGCTGCGAGGGGCCGTGGATGTCGGCGTCGAGAAGCCCGACCCGCCGCCCCTTCCGCGCCAGCGCCACGGCAAGGTTGGACGACACGGTGGACTTGCCGACGCCGCCCTTGCCCGAGCCGACGGCGAGGATGCGGCGGACGCCGGGAATGGCCTGCGGACCGGCCTGCGGCGTTGGATGGCCGCCGATCTTCAGGCTCGGCGGCGCCTTTTCGGCCGGGCCGTGGGCGGTCAGCACGACGGATGCTCCGGTCACGCCGGGAAGCGCCCGCACCGCCGCCTCGGCCGCGTCACGGACCGGCGCCATCGCGCGCGCCTTTGCCGCGTCGGGCGCCTCGATCACGAAGCGGACCATTCCGCCTTCCACGCTCAGCGCGCGCACGAGGTCGCGCGAGACGAGCGTGCCGCCATCTGCCAGTACGATGCGGGAAAGGCTTTGAAGCACGGCTTCGCGTGTCACGGTCATTTCGGGCGTCCTCCGGTGGCTCGACATGAGGATCGGACGCTTTGCCGGAAAGCGCAACAGGTGACGGGCATTCCGCAGCTTCTTGCGCCAAGCTGCCGCTGCGTAAAGGAAAATCCTTGATCTCCCGCCATGCGTTTGCTGCATGGCAGCATTGATCCGGCGAGGTATTGTGCAATTGCAGCATAAGGCTCATCTTGGCTTCAACGGCGGCCGATACGGGCGCCATGAAGAAGACGAGGACGACGAAAATGGCATATGCAAGTGGTATCCGCAGCAGCAACTTCGGCTTGATCGAACGCGTTGCCGGCGTGACCGGCAGCCTGCGTGATAGCTGGCGGCGCTTCCGGGTGTATCGTCAGACGGTGCGCGAACTGAACGCGCTTGGCGATCGCGAACTTGCCGATCTGGGCATTCACCGCTCGAACATCGGCGCGATCGCGACCGAAGCCGCCTACGGCGCCTGACGTTTCCATTCCCGGGGTCCACCTCCTCCCTCGGACCCTGGAATACCGCGGCGGCATCCTCCTCCCTGGGTGCCGCCGCGAAAGATCGGGCCGCAGGGCCCCTCAAGATGCGGCGGGCCCAATCCTCCTCCCTCGGGCACGGCGCAGTGAAGTGCGGCGGTGGCCTTCTCCTCCCTGCCACCGCCGCATCTTCACCAACCGATCGGCGGCCCATCTCCTCCCTCGGGCCGCTGCGTGAAGCCGGCGGCATCCCCTCCTCCTCCCTGGGATGCCGCCGGTCTTCCAACCGATTTCGCGGGCTCCCTCCTCCTCCCCGGGGCCCCGGAAGCCGAAAGCGGCGCCCTCCTCCCGGGCGCCGCTTTTCCGTTTCCGGGATGGCCGTATCGCGAACGTCAGAACGGGATATCGTCCGCCGCCCCGGCTGCGACGACATAGCCTGCGACGACATGCTTGGTGCCGGCCTTGTCGAAAGCCACGCGCAGCTTCTCGCCCTCGGTCATCTCGACCGTGCCGTAGCCGAACTTCTGGTGGAAAACACGGTCGCCGGCCTCGAATGCGGAGACGGCGTCGAGGTCGATCACCACATGGCGCGATTCGCGCGGCTGGCCCAGCGGGCGCGCCTGGCTGCGGTCCTGCATCCGCTTCCAGCCCGGCGAGTTGTAGACATCGGCCCGCGCCGCGCGGTCCTCGATCCCCGCCGACATGGCCGCGGCACCGTAGCCGCCGCCGTAGAGGCCGGGAGGCGTCAGCACCTCGACATGATCCGCGGGCAATTCGTCGATGAAGCGCGACGGCATCTGGCTCTGCCACTGGCCGTAGACGCGGCGGTTGCCGGCGAAGGAAATGGTCAGGAGACGCTCGGCACGGGTGATGCCGACATAGGCCAGCCGCCGCTCTTCCTCGAGCCCCTTCAGCCCGCTTTCATCCATGCTGCGCTGCGAAGGGAAGAGCCCGTCCTCCCATCCGGGGAGGAACACCACCGGAAACTCCAGTCCCTTGGCGGCGTGGAGCGTCATGATGGTGATCTTCTCCTCGGCGTCCTCGCTGTCGTTGTCCATGATCAACGCGACATGCTCGAGGAAGCCCTGGAGGTTGTCGAAGCTTTCCAGCGCCTTGACGAGTTCCTTGAGGTTCTCGAGCCGCCCCGGCGCCTCGGGCGTCTTCTCGGCCTGCCACATCGCGGTGTAGCCCGATTCGTCGAGGATCGTCTCGGCCAGGCGGACGTGGTCGTAATCGGACACCTGCGTGGCGCGGTGCCAGCGGTCCACTGCCTCCACCAGTGCCCTGAGCCCCGCCCCGCCCCGGCCGCCGATCCGGCCCGACGCCACCGCGTAGCGCGCCCCTTCCAGCAGACTGGTGCCGTCTTCCCGCGCCTGCATCTGGATCGTCTGAACCGCCTTGTCGCCGAGACCGCGCCGGGGCGTGTTGACCACCCGCTCGAAGGCCAGATCGTCGTCGGGCGAGACGGCGAGGCGGAAATAGGCCATCGCATCGCGAATCTCGAGCCGTTCGTAGAAGCGCGGGCCGCCGATCACCCGGTAGGGCAGGCCGATGGTCAGGAAGCGGTCCTCGAAGGCGCGCATCTGGTGGGAGGCGCGGACGAGGATCGCCTGGTCGTTCAGGCCGACGGGATCGAGCCCGCGGGTGCCGCGCTGGAGCGCCTCGGCCTCCTCGCCGATCCAGCGCGCCTCCTCCTCGCCGTCCCAGTGGCCGATCAGGCGGACCTTCTCGCCCCCCTTCGCCTCGGTCCAGAGCGTCTTGCCGAGCCGGCCGGCATTGGCCGCGATCAGGCCCGAGGCGGCGGCGAGGATGTGTTCGGTCGAGCGGTAGTTCTGTTCGAGCCGGATCACCTTGGCGCCGGGGAAATCCTTCTCGAAGCGCAGGATGTTGCCGACCTCGGCGCCGCGCCAGCCGTAGATCGACTGGTCGTCGTCGCCGACGCAGCAGATGTTGCGGTGGCCGGCAGCCAGCAGGCGGAGCCAGAGATACTGGGCGATGTTGGTATCCTGATATTCATCGACGAGGATGTAGCGGAACCAGCGCTGGTATTGTTCGAGAACGTCAGGATGGTTCTGGAAAATCGTGACGACATGCAGCAGCAGGTCGCCGAAGTCGCAGGCGTTGAGCGTCAGGAGCCGCTGCTGGTAGCCGGCATAAAGCTCCGTCCCCATGTTGTTGAAATGGCTCGCTTCCGCGGCGGGCACCTGCTCCGGCCCCCAAGCCCGGTTCTTCCAGTGGTCGATCAGCCCGGCGAGCTGGCGCGCGGGCCAGCGCTTCTCGTCGATGTTGGCGGCGGCGATCACCTGCTTCAGCAGCCGGATCTGGTCGTCGGTGTCGAGGATGGTGAAGTTCGACTTCAGCCCGGCCAGTTCGGCGTGACGGCGCAGGAGCTTGACGCCGATGGAATGGAACGTGCCCATCCAGGGCATCCCCTCCACCGTCGCGCCGAGGAAGCGGGCCACCCGCTCCTTCATCTCGCGCGCCGCCTTGTTGGTGAAGGTCACGGCAAGGATCTCGTTCGGCCGCGCCCGCCCGCAGGCCAGGAGATGTGCGATCCGCGCCGTCAGCGCGCGGGTCTTGCCGGTGCCGGCGCCGGCGAGCATCAGCACCGGGCCGTCCAGCGTCTCCACCGCCTCGCGCTGCGCGGGGTTCAGCCCTTGCAGGTAGGGCGTTGGCCGCACCGCCATCGCGCGGGCTGACAGGGAGGCGCCCTCGAAGGCGTCGGTATCATCGCAATTGGTCATGGGTGGCAATCTAGCCGCATCGCGCGGGAAATCAAAGACGAGTTCACACTCTGTTCCGGCCCTTGTGCTGGACAATCGCACGGGGTCCGCCGAAAACGCGCGCATGGACCTGCATCAGCGTTATCCGGCGATCGCCGACCTGAAGCCCCGCGCGCGGGCGCGCATCCCGCATTTCGTCTGGGAATACCTTGACAGCGCCACCGGGACGGAGGCGACACTCAGGCGCAACCGCGCCAAGCTCGACGCCGTGCTGTTCCGCCCCTCGATCCTGCATGGCGAGTTCACACCGGACCTCTCCACCCGGCTTTTCGGGCACGACTTCCCCCTGCCCTTCGGCATCTCGCCGGTCGGCATGTCGGGTCTGATCTGGCCCGACGCCGAGCGGCTTCTGGCGGCGGTGGCGGCGAAGGCCGGGCTGCCCTATTCCCTGTCGACCGTCGCCAGCCAGACGCCCGAGTTCGTGGCGCCGGTTCTGGGTGCGCACGGCTGGTTCCAGATGTATCCCCCGCGCGACGCCGAGATTCGCCGCGACATGCTGAAGCGCGCCCGCGGCGCCGGTTTCTCGGCGCTGATCCTGACCGTGGACGTGCCGGTGGCCAGCCGGAGAGAGCGGCAGACGCGGTCGGGGCTGACCCAGCCGCCGAAACTGACGCCCCGGCTTCTCGCGCAGGTGATGCGTCGGCCCGCCTGGGCGTTCGGGACGCTCCGCATGGGAATGCCGCGGATGCGGCTGATGGACGGCTACGCCGAGAACAAGGTGAGCCTGTCGTCCACCGCGCACATCGGCTACCTGCTGCGCACCTCGCCGGACTGGGACTATCTCAAGGCTCTTCGGGATGCCTGGGACGGGCCGCTGATCATCAAGGGGGTGCTGCGCGCCGACGATGCCGCGCGGCTTCAGGACGAGGGCGCGGACGCGATCTGGGTGTCGAACCACGCCGGACGGCAGTTCGACGCGGCACCCGCGACGATCGAAGCCCTGCCCGCCGTCCGCGCCGCAACCACGCTTCCGGTGATCTTCGACAGCGGGATCGAGGGCGGACTCGACATCTGCCGCGCGCTCGCGCTGGGTGCCGATTTTGTCATGCTGGGCCGCGCCTGGCACTACGCGCTCGGTGCGCTGGGGGCGGCGGGGCCGGCGCATCTTGCCGACATGCTGGCGAAGGACATGGCCGCCAACATGGGCCAGCTCGGCGCGCGAAGGCTGGCCGATCTGGCAGCCTGTCTTCGCGACCCGGCCTGAGGCGGGGCGGCGGCAGGCCCGTGCGTCGTTTTCATCCGGATTGCTTCGCGATCACGCCTGCGCGGCGCGCGCCGGGCCATATGCAGAACGCGGTGCCGCCGGAATCTGATGCCGGCCGCATTCAGGGGATTGCGCCGCAGCGCAGCACACCTATTGTTCGCCCGCGACCGTGGAGGGACCGATGACCGAATTCAGGAAAATCCTTGTGGCGAACCGCGGTGAGATCGCCATCCGCGTGATGCGGGCGGCGACGGAACTCGGCAAGCGAACCGTGGCGGTCTATGCCGAGGAGGACAAGCTGAGCCTCCACCGCTTCAAGGCCGACGAGGCCTACCGGATCGGCGCCGGGCTCGGCCCGGTCGCGGCCTATCTCTCGATCCCCGAGATCATCCGGGTGGCGAAGGACTGCGGCGCCGACGCGATCCACCCGGGCTACGGGCTTCTCAGCGAGAACCCCGATTTCGTCGAGGCCTGCGACGCCGCCGGCATCGCCTTCATCGGCCCGAAGGCCGGGACGATGCGCGCGCTCGGCGACAAGGCCAGCGCCCGGCAGGTGGCGATCGCCGCCGGCGTGCCGGTGATCCCGGCGACCGGGGTGCTGGGCGAGGATTTCGACGCGATCCGGCGCGAGGCGGCGGAGATCGGCTATCCCTTGATGCTCAAGGCGAGCTGGGGCGGCGGCGGCCGGGGAATGCGGCCGATCAACGGGCCGGAGGAACTGGTCGAGAAGGTGCGCGAGGGCCGGCGCGAGGCCGAGGCCGCCTTCGGCAACGGCGAGGGCTATCTCGAGAAGATGATCCTGCGCGCGCGCCACGTCGAGGTGCAGATCCTCGGCGACAAGCACGGCGCGATCTACCACCTCTACGAACGCGACTGCACCGTGCAGCGGCGCAACCAGAAGGTCGTCGAACGCGCCCCCGCACCCTACCTGAGCGAGGAGCAGCGGGCGGAAATCTGCGACCTCGGCCGGCGCATCTGCGCCCATGTCGGCTATGAATGCGCCGGCACCGTCGAGTTCCTGATGGATATGGACACGGGGCAGTTCTACTTCATCGAGGTCAACCCCCGCGTTCAGGTCGAACATACGGTCACCGAGGAGGTCACGGGGATCGACATCGTCCAGGCCCAGATCAGGATCGCCGAGGGCAGGACGCTGGCCGAGGCGACCGGCATCGCCCGGCAGGAGGACATCCGCCTGCGCGGCCACGCGCTCCAGTGCCGGGTGACGACGGAAGACCCGCAGAACAACTTCATCCCCGACTACGGCCGGATCACCGCCTACCGCTCCGCCACCGGCATGGGCATAAGGCTCGACGGCGGCACCGCCTATGCCGGCGGCGTGATCACCCGCTACTACGACTCGCTCCTCGTCAAGGTCACCGCCTGGGCGCCGACGCCCGCGCAGGCGATCGCGCGGATGGACCGGGCGCTGAGGGAGTTCCGCATCCGCGGCGTCTCCACCAACATCGACTTCGTCATCAATCTCCTGAAGCACCCGACGTTCCTCTCGAACGAATACACGACGAAGTTCATCGACACGACGCCGGGCCTCTTCCAGTTCCGCAAGCGCCGCGACCGGGCGACGAAAATCCTCACCTACATCGCCGACATCACCGTCAACGGCCACCCGGAGACGGCGGGCCGGCCGAAGCCCCCGGCCGAGGCGAAGGCGCCGAAGCCGCCCGCGCTCCGCGCCGCACCCGCGAAGGGCACGCGGAACCTGCTGGAGGAGAAGGGCCCGCAGGCGGTGGCCGACTGGATGGGATCGCAGACGCGGCTCCTGATCACCGACACGACGATGCGCGACGGCCACCAGAGCCTTCTGGCCACGCGGATGCGCTCGCTCGACATGATCAAGGTGGCGCCGGCCTATGCGGCCAACCTGCCCGGCCTCTTCAGCGTCGAATGCTGGGGCGGCGCCACTTTCGACGTGGCCTACCGCTTCTTGCAGGAATGCCCCTGGCAGCGGCTGCGCGACCTGCGCGCGGCGATGCCCAACCTGATGACGCAGATGCTGCTGCGCGGCTCCAACGGGGTGGGCTACACCAACTACCCCGACAACGTGGTGCGCGCGTTCGTCCGCCGGGCAGCGGAGACCGGGATCGACGTCTTCCGCGTGTTCGACAGCCTCAACTGGGTGGAGAACATGCGGGTGGCGATGGATGCGGTGATCGCGGAGGACAAGGTCTGCGAGGCGGCGATCTGCTACACCGGCGACATCCTGAACCCCGACCGGGCGAAGTATGACCTGAAATACTATGTCAGCATGGGCAAGGAGCTGAAGGCCGCAGGCGCGCATGTGCTCGGGCTGAAGGACATGGCCGGACTTCTGAAACCCGCCTCCGCGCGGGTGCTGGTGAAGGCGTTGAAGGAGGAGGTCGGCCTGCCGATCCATTTCCACACCCATGACACCTCGGGCCTCGCCGGGGCGACGATCCTCGCCGCCGCCGATGCCGGCGTCTCGGCGGTGGACGCGGCGATGGACGCCTTCTCGGGCGGCACCTCGCAGCCCTGCCTCGGCTCGATCGTCGAGGCGCTGGCGCATACCGACCGCGACACCGCGCTCGACATCACGGCGATCCGCGAGATTTCCAACTACTGGGGCGGCGTGCGCCAGCAGTATCGCGCCTTCGAATCCGGGCTCGAGGCGCCGGCCTCGGAGGTCTGGCTGCACGAGATGCCGGGGGGCCAGTTCACCAATCTCAAGGCGCAGGCGCGCTCGCTCGGGCTGGAGGACCGCTGGCACGAGGTCGCGCAGACGTATGCCGACGTGAACCGGATGTTCGGCGACATCGTCAAGGTCACGCCTTCGTCCAAGGTGGTGGGCGACATGGCGCTGATGATGGTGGCGCAGGGACTGAGCCGGGCGCAGGTCGAGGACCCGGCGGTGGACGTGGCCTTCCCCGACTCGGTCGTCGACATGCTGAAGGGCAACCTCGGCCAGCCGCCGGGGGGCTGGCCCGCGGCCATCGTCAAGAAGGTGCTGAAGGGCGAGGCGCCGAACACCGAACGGCCGGGCAAGCACCTCGCGCCGGTCGATCTGGAAGCGACACGGGCGCAGGTCTCGAAGGACCTGATGGGCTTCACCGTCGACGACGAGGATCTGAACGGCTACCTGATGTATCCCAAGGTCTTCCTCGACTACATGGGCCGGCACCGCATCTATGGCCCGGTGCGCACCCTGCCGACGCGGACCTTCTTCTACGGCATGGAGCCGGGCGAGGAGATTTCGGCCGAGATCGACCCCGGCAAGACGCTGGAAATCCGCCTCCAGGCGGTCGGCGAGACCGATGAGCAGGGCGAGGTCAAGGTCTTCTTCGAGCTGAACGGCCAGCCCCGGGTGATCCGGGTGCCGAACCGGCTGGTGAAGGCCGCGACGGCGGCGCGGCCGAAGGCGGCCGACGGCAACCCCCACCATGTCGGCGCGCCGATGCCGGGCTCGGTCGCCTCGGTCGCGGTGAAGGAGGGGCAGAAGGTCCATGCCGGCGACCTGCTCCTGACCATCGAGGCGATGAAGATGGAGACCGGGTTGCATGCCGACCGGCCGGCCACGGTGAAGGCTGTGCACGTGCATGCCGGCACCCAGATCGACGCCAAGGATCTCTTGATCGAACTGGAATGAGTCCCGCCCGCGTCCGGCGGCAGGGATTAGCGGATTTTTAGCGGACGTGGGCGTAGCGTCACCCCGGGGAACGAAGGGGTGACACATGGACTCAACAGGCCCGCGGGGCTCAGGCCCGGCCGCATTCGAATCCTTCCTCGTGGAGGACATGATCCTGACGCTCGGCAACCTGCGCGGCTCGCTGGGATGGCTCGGCGCGGAGGCGGCGGCGGATCGCGCCTGCCTCGACCGGCTCGACCGGCAGCTCGCGCTTCTTGAAGACCGCGCGCACCGGATGGCGCACGCCCTGCGGGACGCGGCGGCGGCGGCATCCGAACCGGCCAATCTCTTCGCCGCGCCCGACGCAGGCCCCGACACAGGCCCCGACACGCGCCCCGACACGGGGCCGAACCGCGGGCGGAACCGGGCGCCGGCCGCCCTCGCGCCCCACGGCAGCGGCGGCACGATCCTCGACGCGCTGGCCGCGGATCGCGGGCAGGACGCCCGGCCGGTCTTCCGCAGCCGCCGGACATGACAATCGCGCGCCAGGCCGGAACCTCTCCGGCGGAGCCCTCGGCCCCCGCCCGCCGCCTGCCGCTGCCGCGGTCAGGCGGCGCGGCCGATCTCGGCCGTGGTCAGCGCGCCCTCGGCGATCAGTGCCAGCATCGACCGCGCCCGATCCTCGTCAAGCACCTCGAAGAACCCCGCGCCGATGGCATCTTGCCGTGCCCCGGGCAGTTCGGCCGCGCAGTGGACGAGTGCGCCGGAATTGGCATAGACAAGCTCCTCCCCCGCGAAACGCAAGGTGATCACCTCGGCCGGGCGGGCGAGCGGCCGGCGGGTGATGCCCGCGTGACCGGCAAGGGCGGAGGCAGGCACCAGCGCGCCTTCGGCCCCGAGCACCGCCTCGGCCACGGCGGAGGCAAGGAAGACGTGCTGGCCGGGCAGGAGATCGAAACCCGAGCAGGTGTCGAGCGCCCCCCCCGGCACATGGATGACCTCGATTCCGGCCGCGGGCCAGAGGCGGCGGCGCCCGACCCCGGTCAGGGGACGGAACCCGCCGTCGTATGTCGCCACGCGGATGCCGCGGGCAAGCGTTTCGACCGGACGCCAGCCGGTCTCGGCCTCGACCAGGCTGCCCGCGAGAATCCCGGCGCCGGAGGCATCGGAGCGGAGGTTCGGCCCCGCAAGGGTCAGACCATGAAGCGAAAGCGCGATCCTCTCGGCGACGCGGAAGCTGGTGGCATCTTGCATGAACATGGTTCGTTTCCTTTCGGCTCTGTGCGCACCCCGGGTCGCATCGCCCGGGGCCGGTTCGGTGCCAGTGTGGCGATGGGATCAGTTCGCACCCGGAATTCGCCCATATTTCGACATGATCGGGACAAACCTGCGGCACTATCTCGCCGTGTTCGTAAATCCGCCCGTGCCGGCAGGGTTTGACCGCCTTTCGCCCGCGCGTTAGATTTCTCGTAACCATTTTTAGACCTGAAATCAGTCGCTTGAGCCAGAATTCCCAAACGGGAAGCGAATCGTTCCGACCCGCCTTCTCCCCCGCTCCGGGATGGCCCTTCCGGCCACGGCCCGTCGCGTCACCCCGGCGGCATCCCGCGCCTCTCCACGGCGGGTGGATCGTGACCGGCGGCAAGATTTTGCCCCCGCGCCCGCTTTTTCCCTTGCAGCCGCGCGGCAGGTTTAATACATCGCCTGCACCCAAGGATGCGGGCGTAGCTCAGGGGTAGAGCATAACCTTGCCAAGGTTAGGGTCGTGAGTTCGAATCTCATCGCCCGCTCCAGAAAAACTCGCCAGATGCGACGGACGGGGCCGCCTCCGGGTGGCCCTTTCGTTTGCGCGGCGCGCGCGCGACATGCGGGGCTTTTTCGCCGCGCCCCGCTGGAACTGCCGCCGCCCGCCGCCTATAAGACCCGCGAAGCGAAAGGGCGGTCCCATGCGCAAGGCGACGATCACGCGGAAGACGGCGGAAACCGAGATCGCGGTCGAGATCGACCTCGACGGCAGCGGAAGCTACGCGAACGACACCGGCGTGGGCTTCTTCGATCACATGCTCGACCAGCTTTCGCGCCACTCGCTCATCGACCTCAAGGTGACGGCGAAGGGCGACCTGCATATCGATGACCACCACACGGTGGAGGATGCCGGCATCGCGCTCGGCCAGGCGCTCGCGAAGGCGCTCGGCGACAAGCGCGGCATCCGGCGTTACGGGCATTTCGCGCTGGCGATGGACGACGCGCAGGTGGCCTGCGCGCTCGACCTTTCCGGCCGGCCCTGGCTGGTCTGGAACGTCGATTTCCCGACCGCGAAGATCGGCACCTTCGACACCGAGCTGGTGCGCGAGTTTTTCCAGGCGCTGTCGACCCACGGCGGCATCACGCTCCATGTCGACCGCATCCACGGGATCAACAGCCATCACATCGCCGAGGCCGCCTTCAAGTCGGTCGCCCGCGCGCTCAGGATGGCGGTGGAACCCGATCCGCGCGCGGCAGGCGTGCTGCCCTCGACCAAGGGGGCGCTGTGAGCCTCACGGTCATCGTCGACTACGAATCGGGCAACCTGCATTCGGCGGAGAAGGCGTTCCAGAGGATGGCGGCGGAGACGGACGCAGGCGGCGTCCTCGTCTCGTCGCGGCCGGAGGAGATCGTCCGCGCCGACCGGATCGTGCTGCCCGGCGACGGCGCCTTCCCCGCCTGCCGCGAGGCGCTTTTCGGCCGTTCCGGCCTTTTCGAGGCGATCGAGGAGGCGGTGACGGTCCGCGCGCGCCCTTTCCTCGGCATCTGCATCGGGATGCAGATGATGGCCACGCGCGGGCTGGAATACCGCGAGACGCCGGGTTTCGGCTGGATTCCCGGCGAGGTGGTGCGGATCGCCCCTGCCGACCGCCGGCTGAAGGTGCCGCACATGGGCTGGAACGACCTCGTGATCGACCGGCCGCACCCGGTGCTTGCCGGGATCGGCACCGGCCAGCACGCCTATTTCGTCCATTCCTACCACTTCCGCGTGGCAGACCCCGCGCATCTTCTGGCGCATTGCGACTACGGCGGCCCGATCACCGCCATCGTCGGCCGCGACAGCATGGTCGGCGCCCAGTTCCACCCGGAAAAGAGCCAGGCGACGGGGCTGAGGCTGATCGCCAACTTCCTCGGCTGGCGGCCCTGAGCCGCTATTTCACGCGCGTCCAGTCCGATGCGCGGCAGATGATCCCGCCAAGGACGCAGCCGGAAACGGCGAGGTTGTCTCCCGACAGTTGCATCTTGGAATTGTAGGTCTTGTCGCGGTCCGGCGCCCAGACCTTGCCGTCGCCGTAGGCGCCGTTGCCCTTCGCGACCATGTCCCACACGATCTTCTTGCCGACGTTGGGCGAATCGATCTGCTTGCCCGACCCGTCGAAGGCGGTCACCAGCGTGCCGCAGAACCTGGCCCCGCAGGCACCGATCTCGACATGGCCGAAATTGCCGTTGTCGTCGGGCTTGGTCTTCCACATGCCCTCGACCGGGTCGGCCGCCGCCGCCCCGGCAATCACCACAAGGGCCGCGGCAAGTCTCGTCATCATGGTGCAATCCTCCCTGCACACGCCCTTTCCGGGCAGGCTCGGACGATCATCGGCGATCTTCGGCAGCGCCGTAAAGCCTGACGTGACGTTCGGGCCCGCTTTGCAATCCGCCGGCCCCTGTGGCAAGAGGCCCGCGCTAGTGAAGGAGCCCGCGATGATCCTCTACCCCGCCATCGACCTCAAGGACGGCCAGTGCGTGCGGCTCGTGCAAGGCGAGATGGACAGGGCCACCGTCTTCGGCGACGACCCGGCGGCGCAGGCGGCCGCCTTCGAGGCCGCGGGCTGCGAATGGCTCCACCTCGTCGACCTCAACGGCGCCTTCGCCGGCGCGCCGGTCAATGCCGCGGCGGTCGAGGCGATCCTCGCCCGCGTCCGCGTGCCGGTCCAGCTCGGCGGCGGCATCCGCGACATGGCCGCGATCGAGATGTGGCTCGCCGGGGGCCTCGCCCGCGTGATCCTCGGCACCGTGGCGGTGGAAGACCCGGCCCTCGTGCGCGCAGCCGCGCGCGCCTTCCCGGGCCGGGTCGCCGTCGGCATCGACGCGCGCGCGGGCCGCGTCGCCACCAGGGGCTGGGCCGAGGAGACCGACGTCATGGTCACCGACCTCGCCCGCAGCTTCGAGGACGCGGGCGTGGCCGCGATCATCTACACCGACATCCTGCGCGACGGCGCGATGGCCGGCCCGAACATCGAGGCGACGGCGGCGCTGGCCCGCGCCGTCACGATCCCGGTGATCGCCTCGGGCGGCGTCGCCTCGCTCGCCGACCTGATCGCGCTTCGCGACACCGGCGTCATCGCCGGCGCGATCTCCGGCCGCGCGCTCTATGACGGTGCAATCGATCTGCGGCAAGCGCTGTTCGCCCTTGCCGGCTGAGGCTTCTTCGTTGCGGAAATACCCCGGGAGGGTCCGGGAGGGCTGCGCCCTCCCGGCCTGCCGGGCCGGCTCCGGACCTGCCCCCTTTTCCCGCCGCCCGCACCGCGCTAAGAGCAGGCGAAAGGACGCACATGCTCAAAACCCGCATCATCCCCTGCCTTGACGTCGCCGACGGCCGCGTCGTCAAGGGCGTGAACTTCGTCAACCTGATCGACGCGGGCGACCCGGTGGAGGCCGCGCGCGCCTATGACGCGGCGGGGGCGGACGAGCTTTGCTTCCTCGACATCCACGCCACGCATGAAAACCGCGGCACGATGTATGACCTCGTCACCCGCACCGCCGAACAGTGCTACATCCCGCTGACCGTGGGCGGCGGCGTGCGCACCCAGGACGACGTCCGCGCGCTCCTCCTCGCTGGCGCCGACAAGGTCAGCTTCAACTCGGCGGCCGTCGCCGACCCCGATGTCGTGGCCGGGGCGGCGGACCGCTTCGGCAGCCAGTGCATCGTCGTGGCGATCGACGCCAAGACGGTGACGTCCGGCCGGTGGGAGATCTTCACCCACGGCGGCCGGCGCCCCACCGGCATCGACGCGGTGGCCTTCGCCCGCACCGTGGCCGCCAAGGGCGCGGGCGAGATCCTTCTCACCTCGATGGACCGCGACGGCACCAGGGACGGCTTCAACCTCACGCTCACCCGCGCGGTTGCCGACGCGGTGGATATTCCGGTGATCGCTTCGGGCGGCGCGGGCACGCTCGACCACCTCGTCGAGGGTGTGACCGAGGGCCACGCCGCCGCCGTCCTCGCCGCCTCGATCTTCCATTTCGGAACCTTCACGATCCGGCAGGCCAAGGAACACATGGCCGCCGCCGGCATCCCGATGAGGCTCGCATGACGCCGCTCGAACGTCTGGCCGCCACGATCGAGACCCGCAAGGGCGCCGATCCGGAGACATCATGGACCGCGAAGCTCCTCGCCAAGGGCCCGGAGAAATGCGCCGAGAAGTTCGGCGAAGAGGCGGTGGAGGCGATCATCGAGGCCGTCAGGGGCGACCGCGCGCGGCTGACCGCCGAGGCGGCGGACCTGCTCTACCACCTGCTTGTCATGCTGGCCGCGTGCGGCGTGACTCTGGCCGAGGTGGAGGCGGAACTTGCCGCTCGCGAAGGCACCTCCGGCATCGCCGAGAAGGCCGCGCGCGGCTGAGCCTTCGGCCCGCAGCCCCATATACGGAGGCCCGAAGGCAGGCGCCCGATAGGGGCCGGTTTCAGAGCCTGGAGGAAATGATGCCGGTGGCGAAACCGCCCATGCGCAGTTCGCCGAACAGGCGCTGGTACTCGATCTTCGGGCAGCGGTTCTGGACCACCCTGAGCCCCGCCGCCCGCGCCCGCGCCGCGGCATCCTCGTGCCGGACGCCGATCTGCATCCAGATCGTCCTGAGACCGGGCAGTTCGCGCAGCGCCTCCTCGACGATCCCCGGCACCGCTTCGGACCGACGGAAGATGTCCACCATGTCGACCTTCGCGTCCTTCGGGATCGAGGCGAGATTTCCGTGGACCGTCCGGCCCAGGATCTGCTCACCCGCGTGGCCGGGGTTGACCGGGATCACGGTATAACCCTTCAGGCCAAGGTAGCGGGCGACGAAGAAGGCGGGACGCACCGGGTTGGGCGACACGCCGATGACCGCGATCACCCGGGTGGTCTTGAGGATGTCGCGCAGGATATCGTCCGCATCCGTGCTCATGGCGCGGGAGCCTGACAGAAAAAGGCGCCCGAACCAAGGGGACGGGCGCCAGTGCGGAACGAGGGACAGTGAATTGAAGCATGGCGGTTCCGAAGCCATGCCTCGCCATGATGATTTAGGATCGTGAAAGTCTTGTGAAAGAGGCGGGCCTGCAATTTGTGATCACTTTTTGTTCAACGCCGCCGGCCAGTGCGCATCGGCCATCGCGACATTGCCCGCGATATCATCCGCCCAGATCGCGCGAACCTCGGTCGAATAGGTCAGATAGAGCCGGCCACCCGCCACCGCGAAGGCGTCCGGCGCGGTCGCCGCGATGGCCCCCTTCGTCATCGCGTAGGCGCAATAGCCGCCATATTGCGGCGCATAGGCATAGGGGTTCATCTCGAAGACTTCCATCGCCTCGGCGCTCGCGAAATACCATGTCGCGCCACGCCACATCAGCGCATGGTCGGGGTTGCCCCTCACCGGCTTGCCATCGGTGAAATAGGCCACCGGGTCATAGCCCGAGATCGCGATCCCGCCGGTGGCGAAGACCTCGGGCTCGCTGGCGAGCGCGGGACGCAGGATCGTGCCCGCGACGGGAATCGCCAGCACGGCGAGAAGCAGGCTGCGGCGGGTCGGGGTCATGTCGTGTCCTCTCCGGCGACGGCCGGATTCGCGGCGAGGATGCCACCGTGCCTTCCCCCTTGAAAAGGGGGCTCCCGCAACCGTGAAGACCCGCGGGTGGCCGCCGGACGGATCAGCGCGCCGCCGCCGCATAAAGCGCCACCGCGGCGGCGTTCGAGACATTGAGCGACCCGAAGTCCCCGGCGCAGGGAATGCGCACGAGCCGGTCGCAGGTGGCCCGCGTCTTGTCGCGCAGCCCCGGGCCCTCGGCCCCGAGGACGAGCGCGACGGGGCGATCGCCGGCCACGGCCAGCCCCTCCGCCAGCGTGACCCCGGCCGTGCCGTCGAGGCCGAGCAGCACGTAGCCCATCGCCGCCAGCCGCTCCATCGCCTCCGAAAGATTGCCGACGCGCAGGTAGGGCTGGCGCTCCAGCGCCCCGCTTGCGGTCTTGGCCAGCGCCCCGGTTTCCGGCGCGGCGTGGCGGGCCGGTGCGATCACCGCGCGGGCCCCGAAGACTTCGGCCGAACGCAGGATCGCGCCGACGTTGTGCGGGTCGGTCACCCGGTCGAGCAGGACGACGAGCGCGCGCGTCCCGCCCCCCGCGCAGACCTCGTCGAATGCGCCCCAGGCCAGGGGCTTCGCCTCCAGCGCGGCGCCCTGGTGAACGCTGTCGGCCCCGATCGCCACATGCGCGTCGAACTTGCGCGGATCGACGATCTCGGGCGCGAGCCCGCCAGCGGCGATCGCCCCGCCCAGCCGGTCGGCCGCGTTCTTCGTCAAGACCAGCCGCAGCTTCTCGCGCCGCGGGTTGAGAAGCGCGTCGCGCACCGCGTGAAGGCCGAAGAGCCAGACGGTCTCGGCCGCCGCCGCCCGGCGCGTGCGTTCCTTCTCGATCACCCAGGCGGGTTTCTTCATCGCTTGCGCCTCCGCTTCGATGGCGCGTGAGAATGCGCCGGAGGCCGGGCCGCGACAAGCCCCGGGCGGCGGGATTTCCTCCTTGACGCCCCCCGACCCCGCCTGTATTCGAAGCCCCGCGTCGGGCGACGAGCTGCAAGGTGCGGCAGCGGACTGTAACTCCGCCGGGGAGACCCATGCCTGGTTCGATTCCAGGGTCGCCCACCATGAATCCCGGATATTGGAAGCTGTTCGTTCCTCAGGTGGCGGTAACTCCCGCGTAACTCCGGGAGCATACCTTTGGCGCTGTCGGCATCGACGGATGGTTGTCAGTGGTAAGGATGATACCGTATCTAGGGCTAGGCTCCACGGTGAATCGATGACCAGACAGTTTCACCTCTTTGACGAAGACCGCACGGTGGACCTCGCCGGCGATCTGCGCCGGTTTGCCGGATATGGAACCGCCACCGAAGTGAGCAGCGTCGATGGCGTGCCTTACTTCATCAACGAGTTCTGGACCTCCCGTCAGCGGCAAGCCCATCGCATCCACGAGATCAGCTATCGGGCATGTTTCAAGCCGCAGCTTCCGGCCTTCTTCATCGAGCGCCTGAGTGTTCCGGGGGACATCGTCTACGACCCCTTCATGGGCAGGGGGACCACGCCTGTGGAGGCCGCCCTCCGGTGTCGCGTCCCATACGGCAACGATACGAATCCGCTGAGCAGGATCTTCGTGGAAGCACGGATCAATCCGCCGGCCCTTGCGGCGGTGCAATCCCGTCTGAAGCAGGTGCCGTGGGACAGGTTCTCCGGCTACGCCCACGAAGAATTGCTGGTCTTCTATCACCCCGAGACCTTGGCCCATATCGAGGGCCTGAGAGCCTGGCTGCTTGAGCGCGAGGCGCGAGGTGTTCTTGACGAGGCCGACCGCTGGATACGGATGGTCGCCGTGAACCGGCTGACGGGACACTCCAGCGGATTCTTTTCGGTCTATACCCTGCCCCCCAATCAGGCGGTTTCCGTCGAGAGCCAGAGAAAGATCAACGAGAAACGCCGGCAGGTGCCTCCGTTCAGGGATGTGGCCGCGATCATTGCCAAGAAGTCCAAGACCTTGCTGGCCGACGGCGGCCCGAATTCCGCCGAGAGCCTGTTCCTCACCCGCCAATCGCATGAAACCGATGCGATTCCCGAAGGCAGGGTGACGTTGACCGTCACCTCGCCCCCCTTCCTGGACATCGTGAACTACGAGGCCGACAACTGGCTTCGGTGCTGGTTCGTCGGGGTCGACCCGCGGGACGTCCGGATTTCCAGGCACCGCAACGTCGATGACTGGCAGGCGTTCACTCGAAGCACCCTGGTGGAACTCGCCCGCGTCACTCGCCCCGGCGGCCATATTGCCTTCGAGGTCGGGGAAGTCAGGAACGGCACGGTCCGGTTGGAAGAAAACGTCATTGCCGCCGCCGGGGGCCTTCCGCTGCGGACGATCGGTGTGATGGTGAACGATCAGGCGTTCACCAAGACCTCGAACTGCTGGGGCATCGCCAACAACAAGGGCGGCACGAACACCAATCGAATAGTGATTTTCAAGCGGGAAGCATGACCAGCGAGCGTGAGAGGCATTTGGAAACCGTTCTGGCACAATTCCTGAAGCCCGTCCGGGGAATCCCTTTCGAGGTCGTCATACGGTCGCTGTGGTCGACCTGTTCGGACTGGAGTGCGACATGAAGTCCGAGTTCAACTCTGACAACCGCAGGCTCTACGCGCCGGATCGGCGCTTCGCCCGGGAGCGTATCGGCAGCAAAGGATAACAGAGGCTCCCGGCCGCTACCGCTCCATCACCTCGACGGCGAGAATGGTCGGCAGGTGGCGGGCGATCTCGTCCCAGCTTTCCCCCTCGTCTCGGCTGGCGAAGAGCGAGCCGGAGTTGGTGCCGAAGTAGAGGCCGGCGGGATCGCGCGTGTCCCCCGCCATCGCCTGGCGCAGGACGGTGAAGTAGCAGCCCTCCTGCGGCAGGCCCTCGCGTAGGGCGTGCCAGCTCCGCCCGCCGTCGCGCGAGCGCCAGACGGCGGCCGCGGCGCCGGGTGGGAAGCGGCCGTTGCGGTCGCCGTTCAGCGGCAGCGTCCAGAGCGTGTCGGGATCGCGCGGGTGGACGCGGATCGGAAAGCCGAAGGTGGAGGGCAGGCCGGCGGTGATGTCCTCCCAGCTTCGCCCGCCGTCGCCCGAACGCCAGACGCCGTGGTGGTTCTGCTGGTAGAGGACGTCGCCCGGACCCGGCGCGCGCATCATGTTGTGGACGCAATGCCCGGTCTCGCCGTTCCTCGGCCCGGCCGGGTGGTCGTGGCCTTCGCAGGCGGCGGCGTTGGCCAGCCGGTTGCGCCGCTCCCAGGTCGCACCACCATCCTCGCTGGCGAAGACGCCGGCGGCCGAGATGGCCACCCAGAGCTTCCGCGGCTCCGCCGGATCGGAGACGATGGTGTGGAGGACGAGGCCCGCCGCGCCGGGGTTCCAGCTTTCGGCCGAAGGGTGGTTGGTGAGGCCCTCGACGCGCGACCAGGTCGCGCCGCCGTCGCGGCTCGAAAGCAGGCTTGCGGGCTTGGTGCCGGCCAGAAGCGTTCCGCCCGCCTGCCCCAGCGACCAGACCTGCGCGAAATCGGTGCCGAACGGCAAGGCCGCGGGGCTCCAGCCGATCAGGGCGGCGACCTCGGGGTCGTTCTCCGCCCAGTCGTCCATCGTCCCGCGGGTGAGCCGGGTGACCTGCCAGCTTTCGCCGCCGTCGTCCGACCGCCAGACCCCGGCGCCCGACCAGTCGCCGCCGCCGCCGGCCCAGATGGTTCCGGTCTCCGGGTCGGCGATCGCGTGGTTGATCGGCCAGCCGTCGCAGAACGGGCCGCGGACCGCCCAACCCGACCGGTCTGGCCCGCCGTCGATGAGGAATGCCCCCTTGGTGGTGCCCACGAGGATCGTGAGTCCTTCCGAAGCCATGATCCGGCCTCCTCCTGTTGCGCGGACAGAGGATAGCACGGGGCGACGGGTTCACGCCATGCGCGCGGGGAGCCGGGCTTCGAGCTTGCGGAAGAAGAGCACGATCAGCCCTGCGATGATGATGTAGACGATGGCCAGAAGTACGAGCGGTTCGTAGACGATGAACGTGTCCTGGGTGACCCGGCGGGCGACCGAATAGATGTCGAGCACGGTGATCGTGGCGACCAGCGGGGTCGATTTCATCTGGAGCACGGTTTCCCCCGCGATCGTCGGCAGTGCCCGGTGCAGTGCCTGCGGCAGCCAGATGCGGCGGAAGAGCGTGAACCGCGGCATCCCCATCGCGCGCGCCGCCTCGATCTGGCCATGCGGGACGCCGCGGAAGGCGCCGCGCATGACCTCGCCCTCGTAGCCCGCGGCGGAGAGCGTCAGCGCGAGCACGGCATAGGGCCAGGCCTCGCGCAGGATCGGCCAGAGGAAGCTCTGCCTGAGTTCGGGAAACTGGGGGAAGAAGGCGCCGAGCCCGAAATAGAGAAGCCAGAGCTGCAAGAGAAGCGGCGTGCCGCGGATGATCGTGCAGTAGACGCGCGCGGGCCAGGCGAGCCACATGGGCCCCGCCGCCTGCGCAAAACCGAGCCCGATGGCCAGCACCATGCCGAGGCTCATGGTCACGACCGTCAGCCACAGCGTCGTCCAGACGCCCTGTGCGATCAGCGGCAGGTAGCGCGGCAGCCAGCCCCAGTCGAGAAGGAAGGCCGAGGCAGCGACGGCCGCCAGCGCGACCGCGAGCATGATCTGCCGGTGAACGGGGCGGAGGAAGGCGATCACCGTCCACCCCCGGAGAGCGGCCGCTGGCCGCGCCGCGCCCAGCGCTCGATGCGGTGGAAGATCACGGTCGAGCCGAGCGAGAGGATCAGGTAGAGCACACCCGCGGCGGCGTAGAAGGTGAAGAAGGCCTTGGTCGTCGCCGCGGCGAGCGAAGTGGCCTTTGTCAGTTCGACGAAGCCCACCACGGCGAGAAGCGCGGTGTCCTTGGTGACGATCAGCCAGAGGTTGGCAAGGCCGGGGATGGCCGCGGCGAGCATCAGCGGCAGGGTGATCCGCCGGGCCAGCAGCACCGGCGGTATCCCCATCGCGCGCGCGGCCTCGATCTGGCCGTGCGGCACCGAGAGGATCGCGCCGCGGATCACCTCGGTCGAATAGGCGCCCTGCACCACGCCGAGGACGCCGATCCCGGCCGCCACCCCCGAAAGCTGGATCGGCCCGTAGTCCCAGAGCGCGATGATCTTGTTCACCGCGTCGGTCAGCGCGAAGTAGAGGATCAGGATCAGCACCAGTTCGGGAACGGCGCGCACCAGCGTCGTATAGGCCTCGAGCAGGTCGCGCAGCACCGGCCCGCCATAGACCTTGCCGAAGGCGCCGCCGATGCCGATGGCAAGGCCGAGCGCATAGGCGCCGAGCGCGATCAGGATCGAATTCCACAGCCCCGCGACCAGCGTCGCCCCCCAGCCGGGGGGCGACCATGCCAGCAGTTCCGCCGCGGACGGTGACCCCACCAACGCGAGGAGCGAGCCCACCGCGGCGCCTTACCCGCCGTAGATCGACGAGGCGAAGTAGTTCTTGCTGATCGCGTCGTAGGTGCCGTCCTCGAGGATCTTCTTGATGCCGGCGTTGAACTTCTCCTTCAACTCGGTGTCGCCCTTGCGCAGGCCGACGCCGACCCCGGCCCCGAGGATCGCCGGGTCGTCGGCGACCGCGCCGGCGATCTCGCAGCAGGCCTTGCCCGCATCCGACGCCATGAAGGCGTCGATGGCGATCGAATCGGCCTGCGAGGCGTCGATCCGCCCGGCGGCGAGATCCTGGAAGCCCTCGTCGGTGGTCTGGTAGGTCTTCAGCACCGCATCGGGGAAATGCGCCTTGGCATAGGCTTCGTGGATGGTCGAGACCTGCACGCCGATCGTCTTGCCGGCCAGCCCCTCGGGCGTCGGCGTGATCCCCGAGCCCTTGGCGGCCACGACAACCGTCGGCGTGTTGTAGTATTTGTCGGAGAAGTCGATCACCTTCATCCGCTCCTCGGTGATCGACATCGAGGCCATGATCGCGTCGATCTGGCCGCCGTTCAGCGAGGGGATGATGCCCTCCCAGGCGACCGGCGTGACGACGCAGTCCATCTCGGCCGCCTTGCAGACGGCGTTGATGATGTCGACCTCCCAGCCCACCCAGTTGCCGGAGGCGTCGGGCGAGGCGAAGGGCGGATAGGGTTCGGCGGCGATGCCGACCTTGACCGGATCGGCCATCACGGCGGAGCCGATGGACAGGGCGGCGGCGGCAATCATGACAAGCGTCTTCATCTTCTTCTCCCGGTTGGTCTTGTTGGCTCCGTGTCAGCCCACGGATTTGAGGAACTGCTTCAGCCGGTCGGAACGGGGGGCGCCGAAAAGCTGCTCGGGCGGCCCCTCCTCCTCGATCCGGCCGTTGTAGAGATAGATCACATGGCTCGCGACCTCGCGCGCGAACTTCATCTCGTGGGTGACGATGATCATCGTGCGGCCCTCGCCGGCAAGGTCACGGATCACCGCCAGCACCTCGCCGACAAGCTCGGGATCAAGCGCGGAGGTCGGTTCGTCGAAGAGGATCGCGCGCGGCTCGACGGCGAGCGAGCGGGCGATGGCGGCGCGCTGCTGCTGGCCGCCGGAGAGATAGGCGGGATAGGCGTCGGCCTTGTCGGCCAGCCCGACCCGCGCCAGGAGCCGCCCGGCGCGCGCCACCGCCTCGGCCTTCGGCACGCCGAGAACATGGACGGGCACCTCGATGAGGTTCTCCAGGATGGTCTTGTGGGTCCAGAGGTTGAACTGCTGGAACACCATGCCGAGGTGCTGGCGCAGCCGTTCGATCTGGCCGCGGTCGGCGGGCGAGCCGTCTGCCCGCATCGCCACCGCCTCGCCGCCGATGACGATGCGCCCCGACGACGGTGTTTCAAGGAAGTTGATGCAGCGCAGCATCGTCGACTTGCCCGACCCCGAGCCGCCGATCACCGCCACGACGTCGCCCTCATGCGCCACCAGCGAAACGCCCTTCAGCACCTCGAGGCTGCCGAAGGACTTTCGCAGACCATCGATCCGGATCGCCTCGGCCGTCTGCGCCGGCCGCGGCGCGCTGGCTGGTTCGGGCATCGGCGGCTCCCTGCGGCGAAATGCCATTGGAATTAACACCGAGCCCGGCCAATCATGCAAGCGTATAATTACGGCTGCAAGGGCGGCAGGGCGGGCCGGCGCGGCCTTGCGGGCACGGCAAGGCGCCGACGGGCGACGCGCAGCGTTGTGCACATCAGTTTCTGCTACCCCATAATACAAGTCGATTCCTGACGTTTTCAAGGCATAAACACAAGAAACCCCTTGCCGAGTCAAAGACTCCGGGCTAGCGTTGTATACAAATACGCCCGCAGGAGCCGCCGATGCCGCACGGAAACGCCCCCTTCTCCGCCGCCGAATACACCCGCCGGATCGCCAGGACACGCGCGGCGATGCAGGCGGCGGGCCTCGACGCGATCTTCGTCACCGACCCTTCGAACCAGGCATGGCTCACCGGATACGACGGATGGTCCTTCTATGTCCACCAGGGCGTGGTCCTGACGCTTGACGGCGCCCCTCACTGGTGGGGCCGGCACATGGACAGCATCGGCGCGGGGCGCACCTGCTGGATGGAGCCGGCGGTGATCCACGGCTATGCCGACAGCTACGTCCAGTCCACCGTCCGCCACCCGATGCAGGATCTCGCCCGCATCCTGCGCGATCTCGGGCTGGCGAAGGCGCGGATCGGCGTCGAGATGGAGAACTACTATTACTCGGCCAAGGCCCATGCGGTGCTGGCCGCCGAACTGCCGGACGCCAGGCTGGCGGACGCGACCGCGCTCGTGAACTGGCAGCGGCTGGTGAAGTC
The DNA here is from genome assembly GCA_039808285.1 of Paracoccaceae bacterium. Lineage (GTDB taxonomy): Bacteria > Pseudomonadota > Alphaproteobacteria > Rhodobacterales > Rhodobacteraceae > Albidovulum. The sequence continues at coordinate 7,803 of JBDHSQ010000010.1, read as the reverse complement.
CGGCGAGGAAATCGCCTTCATGCGCAAGGCCGCGAAAATCTCCGAGAAGATCGTGCGCACCGCCATCGACAAGGCGGAACCCGGCCTGCGCAAGAACGAACTGGTGGCCGAAATCTACCATGCCGGCCTGACCGGGGTCGGCGACGCCTGGGGCGACTATCCGGCGATCGTGCCGCTGACGCCCTCGGGGGTGGACGCGACGGCCGCGCACCTGACCTGGAACGGCGACCCGATGCGCAAGGGCGAGGCCACGTTCTTCGAGCTTTCGGGTTGCTACCGGCGCTATCACGCGCCGCTCTGCCGCACCGTCTTCCTCGGCAGGCCGCCGGCGGAGATGCTGGAGGCCGAGAAGGCGCAGATCGAGGGGATCGAGGCGGGGCTCGAGGCGGCGCGGGCGGGCAACCGGACCTGCGACATCGCCAATGCCTTCATGGCGGTGCTGCGCCGCCACGGCATCCACCGCGAGGGGCGCTGCGGCTATGCCATCGGCCTTTCCTACCCGCCCGACTGGGGCGAGCGCACCGCCTCGCTCAGGGCCGAGGACGAGACCGTGCTGGAGCCCGGCATGACCTTCCACTTCATGCCGGCGCTCTGGATGGAAAGCTGGGGGCTCGAGACCACGGAATCGATCCTGATCCGCGAGAGCGGCCCGGCCGAGCCGCTCTGCGACGTCGAGCGCAGGCTCTTCGTGAAGGACTGACCTTGCGCGCGCTCGAGGACAGCAAGGCGCTTTTGCGCGATCTCGTCGCTTTCCCGACGATCTCCGAGGACAGCAACCGCGCGCTGATCGACCATCTCGCCGGGCGGCTGGAGGCGGCGGGCGCGCGGGTCGAGGTGCTGGCGGATGCGAGCGGCGGCAAGGCCAACCTCTTCGCCACTCTGGGGCCGGAAGGCGACGGCGGCATCGTCCTCTCCGGCCACAGCGACGTCGTGCCGGTGGCCGGGCAGGACTGGACGGTGGAGCCCTTCGCGCTGACCGAGCGCGACGGGCGGCTCTACGGCCGGGGCACCTGCGACATGAAGGGGTTCATCGCCGCCGCGGTGGCGATGGCGCCGGTCTTCGCGGCGCGCAAGCTCACCCGCCCCCTGCATTTCGCCTTCACCCATGACGAGGAGGTGGGCTGCCTCGGTGCCCGGGCGCTGGCCGCGGCGCTGGCCGCGAAGGGGCTGCGCCCGGCGGTGGCGATCATCGGCGAACCGACCTCGATGCGGATCATCGAGGGCCACAAGGGCTGCTACGAATATTCGACGCATTTCACCGGGCGCGCCGGCCATGCCTCGGCCCCCGACCGGGGCGTCAACGCGGTGGAATACGCGGTGCGCTACGTCGCCCGCCTGCTGGAACTGGGCGAGGCGCTGAAGGCGCGCGCGCCAGCGGCGAGCCCCTTCGACCCGCCCTGGACCACGGTCTCCACCGGGGTGTTGACCGGCGGCAACGCCCGCAACGTCATTGCCGCCGAGGCGCGGGTGGACTGGGAGATGCGCCCCGTCCAGCCGGGCGACGCCGATTTCATCAAGGCGGCGCTGCGCCGCCACTGCGACGAGACGCTGCTGCCGGCGATGCGCCGGGTGGCGCCGGAGGCGGGCATCGTCACCGAGGTGGTGGGCGAGGTCGAGGGCCTCGTCCCCGCCTCCGACAACGAGGCGCGGCGGATCGTGGCGGAACTGACCGGCGCCAACGACGCCGGCACCGTGCCCTTCGGCACCGAGGCCGGCATCTTCCAGTCGCTCGGCATGTCGGTGGTGGTCTGCGGGCCGGGGTCGATCGAGCAGGCGCACAAGCCCGACGAATACCTGGCGCTCGACCAACTGGCCGAATGCCTCGCCATGCTGGAACGGCTGGCCGACAGGATCGGCGGCCGGGAATGACCGGTGCCGCCGCCGCGCAGGAACCTCCCACCAGGGTCGCGTTCTGGCGGGCGGCACCTTTCATTTTCGTGATCCTCTGGGCGGGCGGCTACAGCTTCGCCAAGCTCGGCCTTGCCCATATCGAACCTCTGACCATGCTGGCGCTGCGCTACGCGCTGGCGGTGGCGGTGCTCCTGCCGTTCCTGTTGCGACGGGCGACGCGCTGGCCCTCGGGGCCGCAACACTGGGGCGCGGTCGTCCTGACGGGCTTCCTGATCCAGTGCGTCTACTTCGGCCTGGCATATCTTGCCATGAAGCAGGGCATGAACGCCGGCACGACGGCGATCATCATGTCGCTCCAGCCGATCATCGTGGCGGCGCTCGCGCCGGTCGTCGTGATCGGGTCGCGTGGCGGCCGCGGCCTGTGGCTCGGCCTGGCCCTCGGCTTTTTCGGCGCGGTCCTCGTGATCCTGTCAGGCCATGCGCTGGGGCCGTCGCCCCGGATCGCCGTCCTTCTTGCGGTCATGGCGCTTCTCGGCATGACCTCGGCCACGCTGTTCGAGAAATGGCACGGGATGAAGACCGATCCGGTCACGGGCGGCCTGATCCAGTATGTCACGGGCTTCCTGGTCCTGATGCCCGCCGCGTGGTTCAGCGAAAGCATGACGATCGACTGGCAGCCCGGGCTTGTGGTTTCGCTCGCCTATCTGGTGATCGCCAATTCCCTTGTCTCCATAGGGCTTTACATCGCACTTCTGCAACGCGGGGATGCGACGCGGATTTCGGCGTTGCTTTACCTTGTGCCGCCGCTGGCTATGGGAGTCGCCTGGGTGCTTCTGCGGGAACCGGTGACGCCACTCACGCTCGCGGGGTTCGCAATGTCGGCCTTTGGCGTCTACCTCGTCAACCGGCAGAAGACCTGAGGGAGACCGGATGACCCTGGATACCCCGGATTCTTCGCTGACCGCGCGCGATCGCTTCGACCGGTTGCATGCCGATCTGCGCGCCCGCATCTGCCTGCTCGACTACGCGCCCGGCACACGACTTTCCGAAGAGGCGCTGGCCGCCGAATACGGGGTGAGCCGCACGCCGCTGCGCCGGGTTCTCGCGCGGCTCGAATCCGAGGGGCTGGTGCAGTCCGTCCACGGTGTTGGAACCTTCGTCACCGATGTCGACATCGAGGAACTGACCCAGACCTACCAGCTTCGCCTCGAGCTTGCCGAGATGACCGGGCGGCTTTCGCCGGTGCCGCCCTCGCCCGATTTGATCGCCCGGCTCGCCCGCGCCGCCGACCGCGCCCGCACGCTCGTCGCGGCCCCCGACCCGCGCGCCTTCGCCCAGCTCAACATGGAGGTCTTCCTCGCGAGGCTGTCGCTGACGGCCAACGAGGCGCTCCGCGAATTCGCCGAACGGCTCTACATCCGGACGGCGCGGATCTGGCTGAAATCGGTCTTCGCCTCGCGCGTCGACCTCGCCGAGGAGACCGAGATGTTCCTGCGCGAGATCGAGGAGGTCGAGGCCGCGCTCGCCACCGGCGACCTGCACGCCGCCGCGCTGATCCAGCGGGCGCATATCTCGATGAGCTTCACGCGGATGAAGACCGGCCGCCGGCCCGGCCGGGAGTGAGGGGGCCCCGGACGGGCCCGCCCCCGCGCTCAGGCGAAGCGATGCCTCAGCCGGCGCGGCACGGCCTCGATCACATGCCACAGGAAGGCGGCGTAGGCGATCGAAACCACCGCCGCCGCCGCGATGAACAGGACGCCGCCCGCCTCGAACCAACCGTGCTTCTGCAGGATGCGGATGATCACGTAATGTGCGAGGTAGATCGAATAGGAATAGAGGCCGATCGTCTTCACCCAGCCGAAATTCAGCGGCCGGAAGAGCCAGTAGCCGGGACGGGTGACCGCGTAGTGGAACACCACCATCAGCGCCACCCCCTGCACCGTGTAGCGGAAGGTCGACCGGAAGGTCAGGTCGCGCGCGAGGATGCTGAGCGCAAGGACGGCAATCGCGCCGAAGAGCACGGCAGTCATCCGCCGGCTGTCCGCGGGCAGGATCCGCCCCGCCGCCCCATCGCGTTCGAGAAGGGCCAGAAGGCAACCGAAGAGGATCGAGTCGAACCGCGTGTCGGTGGAGATGTAGATGGTCCACTGCGTGTCGAGCAGAACCTGCCAGCGGACATAGCGCCACAGCACGATGGCCACGAGCAGCGCGAGGATGTGCATCACCCCGACCTTGCCGCGGGTGAACAGCAGGAAGATGAGCGGAAAGAGCAGGTAGAAGTGCTCCTCGACCGACAATGACCAGAGCGGCTGCAACCCGACCACGACCGATCCGGCGTCCGGATAGGCGGCAAGGTAGTAGTTGTGGAAGTAGAAAAGCTGGCTCAAGACCGCGAGCGTGTCGAATTCCCCGTCGGCGAAGCCGAGCCAGACGAGCAGGTAGCCGAGGCCGAGGGTGAAGAACAGCGGCGGCGAGAGCCGGAGGAAGCGGCGGATGTAGAACTTGCCGATGTGGATCCCGCCGGTGTCGTGCCATTCGCGGATGAAGAGCGTGGTGATGAGAAAGCCGGACAGGAAGAAGAAGATCGTTACCCCGAACCCGCCGGCGATCGCGTCCGACAGGCCCGCATGGGCGAAGAACACGATGGCCACCGACACCGCCCGGATTCCGTCCAGGGACGGAATCGCCCCCCGCGCGAGGGTCTGAGGCAAAACCCCCGGCCGTGGCGGCGTCTGCGCCCGGCTTTCCCCGCCCGCTCCCCGCTTCCGGACCCCTGCGGCCTCGCCCGGCATCATGCCACCACCGTCCCCACGCAACCGTCCAGCGTCTCAGTCATGCGATGCCCCCGTCACCGCCGGGCCGGCGACCGGCGCGGCGCGGCGTTCCAGCCGGCGTCCGAACTGTAGCATCGGCCCCTCGAAATACCGGAAGGATACCACCGCCGCGACAACCGAGAGCGCGAGGCAGAGCGCGGCGTTGAGCCAGAACGGAAGGTCGTCGAGCCCGAGCCTGCGTTCGATCATCAGTTGCGCCTCGAGCACCATGAAGTGGAAAAGATAGATGAAGTAGGAATAGAAGCCCACCCGCGCGCAGACGGTGGCGAGCAGGCCCCGGTATCCGGCAAGCCAGGTTTCCGACACCGTGATCGCCAGAAGGGCAAGGCAGGTCACGAAGGTGTAGAGGAAGGTCGGCGCGAAGGCCCCGCCGAGGCTGCGCAGCGCAAGGCTCGCCAGCGTGGCGGCGAGCACGGGCCAGAACATGCTGAAGCCGCGCCCGAAGCACCAGGCGAGAATTCCGCCCATGCCGATGGAATCGAGCCGGGTCAGCGGGAAGTGATAGATGCCCTCGTGGCCGGCGAGGTTGAAGTGGAACCTGAGGGCGAGCGACAGGAGGCTGAGCCCGATCAGGAACGTCAGGAGCGACCGCCGCGCCAGGAGCGCGGCGAGGCCGATCAGGATATAGGAGAACTCCTCGACCGACAGCGACCAGGTGATCGTGTAGGGCACGCTGTCGACCCCGTCGAAGAAGATGAACCAGCCGGTGAGGAACGTGTAGGGAATCCATATCCGGTAGAGGATCGCCGGTTCATGGTCCAGCACCCGCATGGCGACGAAATAGATCGTCACCGCGACCATGTAGAGCGGCACGATCCGGAAGAACCGCCGGAGAAAGAAGGTGCGGATCGAACCGGCGCTGACGTGGCGGATCAGGAACGAGGTGATGAGATAGCCGCTGAGCGGGAAGAAGATGTCGACGCCGAGCGTGCCATACTTGCGGAAGAGCGCGGCGACAGGGTCGAGCGCCGCGTCGGGATAGCGGGTCGCCACATGGAACACCACGACCATGACGATCGCCGTTGCCCGGATGCAGTCGAGCGGCACCGACCGTTTGGAGATGAAGTCCGATCTGACACCCATTCCTGTTCGCCCGCCACTCACACCCGTCCGTGCGCCTGCGGGATCGCGCCGTGCGCGAGGGGCCGCTGCCGCGAGGGCCCGAAGCGCGTGTATTGCGGCCCCCGCGGCCGTTCCGGGCCGGCCTCCGGCGCGGGCGCATCGCCCGTCTCGACTTCGGCATTCATCATCCACAGGCCGGCGGCGAAGAAGAAGAACATGAAGGATGCGATCTCGCTCCAGACGAACACGGTGCCGAGAGTCAGCGTCGCGCTGATCATCGAGATCACCCAGGCCGTCCGCACGCGGTCAAGCGTGCTGCCCTTGGGAAAGTCGCGCTTCGCGATCGCGACGATGGCAAGGACGAAGGCCGCGAACTGCGAGAAGAAGGTCGGGAAGCCGAAGGCGACCGCAAGACCCAGCCAGTAGTTGTCGAGGCTCCCCGTCATCCAGGGCGGAAGGTTCCACGGCCGCTTGAAGATGCCGAAGACCGGTGTCGCGATCACCTGGTCGATCCCGTAGTCGAGAAGCACCCGCCGGGCGTTCGCCGTGCCCGAGTTGAAGGCGAGCTTGGTGATGATGACATAGAGCGCCGGCCCGTTCGACGCGACCTCGAGCACGACGTAGAGCCCGAGGCAGAGCCAGGCCAGCGTCATCCACGGCCGCTGCAGGTTGCGCATCACGTAAAGCCACATGATCAGCAGGAACTGGATCACCATCGACAGGAACGGCCCGCTCGAAAGCGAGAAGAAGGTCGCGAGCGCGAGTACGGCGGTCTGGGCCCAGAGCCGGAAGCTGCCCATCTGCTGCTTCATCGCAAGGAAGAAGAGCGCGACCGACAGCGAGCAGAAGAAGCCGAAGTGGATCGGGTGGACGAAGACGAACTGGACACGGTCGAGCCCCATCCGGCGCGGATATTGCACGTCCTTGTTGGAGGTCAGGCCGGGGATCATCTCGATGAGCTTGGGGATGGTCAGGTGGCCCGTCAGCGTCTCGTAGACGAGGAAGGGCAGGCTGAGCGTCAGGACGAAGGCGAAGAACCGCACGAAGCCCAGGAACTGGTCGAGATCGCGGATGGCGGCGCGCCCGGCGAGGTAGCCGCCCAGAAGGATCACCGTGTTGACGCCCGTGTAGGTCACGGCAACGCTCGCCGAGGCGTTCACGAAGACGCTCAGCGTGAACCAAGACATGTGAAAGAGGATCATCCAGTCGATGTAGGTCACGCGGCCGTAATGCTTGCCGAGAAGCCTGAGCAGAAGCAGGGGAATGAGCAGCAGGAACAGAAGCCGCGACGGCGTCATCAGAAGCGTTCCGAGATGGAAGAACGCCGGAATGAGAAGCGAGACGAAGACCACCAGCGCAAAGAACGGCATGCGCTGCGCCGCCCGCCCCGCGCCGTCGGGGCGAACCACCACATGCCCGTCGCGCATCAGCACGCCGCCCGATTGCGCCGGAAGTGTTCTCACGCCTGCCACGCAGACCCTCCGTTACCTGCCTGCGTTTCTGCGGAAAGCACGGGATTTTCGCAAGGAGAGATGTGGTTTTCGTGCGGATCGGCAACAATCCGTACGCCCGGAGCGATAAGTGCGGCGCTGGCGGCACACCTGGGGCGCCCCGCGGGCATAGCAGCCCCCGCAGCTCTTCAGCGCCTGAACAGGAAGAAACCGGCGCGGCCGGCGCGGGACACCGCCCGCCAGGCCACCGATCTGCCCGCAAGCCATGTCAGGCGCTTCCGCAGCCTCGCCGCGAACGGCGGTTCCGCCCGATCATGCGCGTCAGGCGGAACCAGATCCGGAAACACACGGGCACCTTTACCAACCACTTTGACTCGTAACCCATTCAAATCGCACGACTGAAAGTATCGCACAAAGCCGGCGGCAGGCGAACCTGTCCAGTTGGACTAGTCCCCCAGGTTGTTCATCGACAATGCGCGGAGTCCCACGCGATTGATCCGCGGTGCGATCGGGTGCGCCATGCCGATGGCACATTTTCCCGACGATTTCGCCACGGTCGAACCGGATCGCCGCCGCTTTCGCCGCGCCCGCCCGGGTCGACGCCC
>JBDHSQ010000009.1:0-55707 GCA_039808285.1 Paracoccaceae bacterium | reverse complement strand
CATCCGCGGTTCCTTGCCGGGTCCGGCAGCCGGTATGTGCGCAATGGCGTCGGCGTCTCGGCCGACGGCGGGCGCGCCTATTTCGTCATCTCCGGCGGGGCGGTGAACTTCCACAGCTTCGCGCGATTCTTCCGCGACGGGCTCGGCCTCAGGGACGCGCTCTATTTCGACGGCAGCATCTCGCGCCTCTACGCCCCCGGCATCGGGCGGAACGATTTCGGCTTTCCGATGGGGCCGATGGTGGCACTCGCCGCGCCCGCGGATTGACGGGGACCGGATTGACGGGGACCGGATTGACGGGGACAGGATTGACGGGGGCGGGCGCATTCGCTAGCAGGCGACCTCCACCGGCAGGGGCAGGCGATGGGACGCAGGAAAGGCCGCGACATTTCGGGATGGCTGGTGGTCGACAAGCCCGCTGGCGTGACCTCGACCGCGGTCGTCAACAAGGTGCGCTGGGCGCTCGACGCAAGGAAGGCGGGACACGCCGGCACGCTCGACCCGGCGGCGACCGGAGTTCTGGCGGTGGCGCTGGGCGAGGCGACGAAGACGGTGCCCTACATCACCGACGCGCTGAAATGCTACTGCTTCGCGGTGCGCCTCGGCACCGCGACCAACACCGACGATGCCGAGGGCGAGGTGATCGCGACCTCGGCCGCGCGACCTTCGGATGAGGACATCCGGGCGGCACTCGCGGCCTTCCGCGGCGAGATCGTGCAGGTGCCGCCGCAGTTCTCGGCGGTGAAGGTCGAGGGCGAGCGGGCCTATGCGCTGGCGCGGGCGGGCGAGGAGATGGAGCTTGCCGCGCGCCCGCTCTGGGTGGAGAGCCTCGAGATGGTCGCGCGGCCCGACGCCGACACGGTGGAGCTGGAGATGGTCTGCGGCAAGGGCGGCTATGTGCGCTCGGTCGCACGCGACCTCGGGCAGGCGCTGGGCTGTCTCGGCCATGTGCTCCGGCTCAGGCGCGAATGGTCGGGGCCGTTCGACGCGGCCGACGGCGTGACGTTCGGGACCATCGAGGCGGAGGCGAAGACGGCGGCGCTTGCGGCGCGACTCCTGCCGCTGGAGGCGGGACTTTCGGACCTGCCGGAGCTGAAGGTCTCCGCGGAAGGCGCGGCCCGGCTGAAGAACGGCAACCCCGGCACGGTCCTCGCCTCGGACCTCGACTGGGGCGAGGAAGCCTGGGCGAGCTTCCAGGGCCGGGCGGTGGCAGTCGGGGTCTACCGGTCGGGCGAGCTTCACCCGAGCCGGGTCTTCAACCTCTGACCGCCGGGGCGCCGCCCCGGACCCCGGGGGTATTTGCGCAACGAAGAACCCCGGAGCCGGCTCGCACCCTTCATGGAAGGCACGAGCCGCCCGGTGCGGCGGCACCGCCGACGAGAAGTCCGCCCTGCGCCGGACCGCGCGATACCGGCCGGGGCCGGGGGCCTATTCCGCCGCCATGTCCGACGCCCAGCCGGACACCGCCTTCACCTCGAGGAACTCCTCGATCCCCCAGACGCCGCCCTCGCGCGCCCGGCCGGAGGCCTTGACGCCGCCGAAGGGCGCGCCGGCGCCGCGGCTCCGGCCGTTCATCTCGACCATGCCGGACCTGAGCCGGAGCGCCAGCCGGTTGCGCCGCGCGCCGTCCTGGGTCTGCACGTAGTTGGTCAGCCCGTAGGGCGTGTCGTTGGCGATCGCCACCGCCTCCTCCTCGTCCTCGAAGGGGATGATCGACAGGACGGGGCCGAAGATTTCCTCGCGCGCGATGGTCATGTCGGGCGTCACGTCGGCAAAGACCGTGGGGCGGACGAAGAAGCCCTTGTTCATCCCCTCGGGCAGGCCGAGCCCGCCGGCGACCAGCCGCGCGCCCTCGTCGAGGCCCTTCTGGATGTAGCCCTGGATCTGCTCCCACTGGCGGCGGTTCACCACCGGGCCGATGTGACGGCCGGGCTCCGAGGCCGGGCCCACCTTCACCGCACCCGCCACCCCGGCGGCCTCTTCCACCACCCGGTCGTAGATCGACCGTTCGACCAGCATCCGGCTCGGCGCGTTGCAGCTCTGGCCGGAGTTGTTCATCAAGTGCAGCACGCCGCGCCTGACCGCCTTGTCGTCGGCATCGGCGAAGATCAGGTTGGCGCCCTTGCCGCCAAGCTCCAGCGTCACCCGCTTCAGCGTCTCGGCCGCGGCCTTCGAGATCGCCCGGCCCGCGCGGGTCGACCCGGTGAAGGAGATCATCTCGACATCGGGGTGGCTCGACAGTTGCGCCCCCACCCCGGCGCCGTCGCCGTTCACCAGGTTGAAGACCCCGGCCGGCACCCCCGCGTCATGGCAGAACTCGGCGAAGATCATCGCGTCCAGGGGCGATTCCTCCGACGGCTTCAGCACGCAGGTGCAGCCCGCCAGCAGCGCCGGGATCACCTTCAGCGCGATCTGGTTCATCGGCCAGTTCCACGGCGTGATCAGCCCGACGACGCCGATCGGCTCCAGCACGATGCGGTCGTCGGGCGCGTGGGGACCGAGCGGGCGGATCCACTCGATCCGGTCGAAGGCATCCAGGAAGTTCTTCAGGTGCCACGGCAGGCAGGGTGCCTGGGAGTCGCGCGCCATGTCGATGGGCGCGCCCATCTCCAGAGAGATCGCCGCCGCCAGCTCCTCCTTGCGCCGCTCGTATTGCTCCAGAATCCGCTCCACGACCTTGCGGCGGACGGCCGGAGGAGTTGCGGCCCAGGCCGGAAGGGCGGCCTTCGCCGCCGCGACGGCGGCATCGGTGTCGGCCTTGCCGCCGAGCGATATCACCGCGCAAGCCTCCTCGGTCGAGGGGTCGATGACGGCGCAATCGCGTGGCTGCGCGGGCGCGACCCAGCGGCCGTCGATGTAGAAATCGCGTCTTTCGATCATGGCGTGCCTCATCGTCCAGGGGCGGCGGTTCGGCGCGGAATGTGACAGGCCGGATGCGGCGCCGCAAGATCGGGACATAAGATTTGATCAAATTTTCTCGCCCCCGACCGCCAATCGGCGGATGAAAGCGGCGCCGCGCCGCTGTATGGTCGCGCCGGGCACCCGTGGCAGCGAACAGGAAGGAGACCCGATGGGCCTGCGCATCAATGATACCGTTCCCGATTTCACCGCCGAGACCGATCAGGGCACGATCCGGTTCCACGACTGGATCGGCGACAACTGGGCAATCCTCTTTTCGCATCCGAAGGACTTCACGCCGGTCTGCACGACCGAGTTCGGCGCCGTCGCGCAACTGGCCGACGAATGGACGCGGCGGAACACCAAGGTTATCGGAATCTCGGTGGACGGCGTCGCGGAGCACAAGCGCTGGAAGGGCGACATCGAGAAGGCGGCGAATGCCGTTGCAGGCTTTCCGATCATCGCCGACCGCGGGCTGAAGGTTTCGAAGGCCTTCGACATGCTCCCGGCCGAGGCCTACCTGCCGGACAATCCCACGCCCAACGACAGCCAGACGGTGCGCGTGGTCTTCATCATCGGGCCGGACAAGAAGCTGAAGCTGTCGATGACCTATCCGATGAACGTCGGGCGCAACTTCGCCGAGGTGCTGCGCGCGCTCGACGCGCTCCAGACCGCGAACGGCAAGGGGGTGGCGACGCCCGCGAACTGGGTGCAGGGCCAGGACGTGATCGTGCCGCTTTCGCTTGACGACGCGGCGGCGGAGGCGAGGTTCGGCAAGATCACCAAGATCCTGCCCTACCTGCGGTATGCGAAACTGCCGGGCTGACACGGCCCGGGAGGCAGACCGCGCCCCTCAGTAGCCCTGCGGGTCTTTCGGCTCGACCGGCGGCACCCGGTCGAGCGCCTCGCGCTCCCACCGCTTGGCTTCGGTGAGGAACGCGTAGACCCCGCCGGTCGCGGCCCGGATGAAGCCCGCCCAGCCGCAGCGCCAGAGGCCGTTGTGGAAATAGAGCCGGAGGAAATAGAGCCAGGGGTTGACCGCCATCTTCCACGGCTGCGCCCGGCGCCCCTGCTCGGCCCGCATCTCGGCCTTCAGCGTGGAATACTTGTTTTCCTTGAGAAACTGCTCGTGCAGCGTGATCGGGCGGAAGTGCAGCAGGCCGCCGCGCGGTGAATTCCTCGCCTTCCCCGTTAGGCGCAGGCCTTCATGCACCTTGTCGGCCGGGTCGAACGCCCCCGCCCCGTTGCGCAGGATGCGCAGGTTGTAGCGTTCCTTCGCCTGTGGCGGCGCATAGCCGAAGCCGTCGAGATAGGGGTAGCGCGTGACACGCCAGCCCGCGACATCGGGCTCGGCCAGAAGCCGCGGCAGTTCGGCGGCGAGATGCGGGCTCACCCTTTCGTCGCTGTCGATCGACAGGCACCAGGGCTCCGTGCACCGTTCCATCGCGAACTGCTTCTGGCCGCCGTAGCCGCGCCATTTCTCGCTCAGGATCAGCAGCGGAAAACCCTCGTCCTTCAGCGCGGCGAGAATCTCCAGCGTCCGGTCGGTCGATCCGCTGTCGACGACCACGATTTCCGAGCACATCCCGAGGCTGCGGATGCAGGGCTCGATGAAACGTTCCTCATCCTGGCAAATGATGAAGGCGGAAAGGGGCAGCTTCATCGCGCGCTCCTGTCAGAACTGGCCGCGGAAGACGCGGATGTAGTCGTTGCAGATCGCCTCTTCCGAGAAGAATTCATCAAGCCGGGCGCGCGCACTGGCGGCGTAGGCGCGCGCGGCCTGCGGATTGTCGCGCAGTGCCGTCAGGGCGGCGGCGATCTCTTCGTCATCGTCGATGTCCGCCATCAGACCGTCCACGCCGTCGCGCATGAACCACGACGGACCCTCGCAGCGGGTGGAGACCGAAGGCACCCCCGCCGCCCAGGCCTCGAGCAGGATGTTGCCCAGTGGTTCATGGCGCGAGGACAGCAGGAAGGCATCGCCCGAGGCGATGTGATGCACCGGGTCGTCCACCCAGCCGACGAAGCGCAGCCGCGGCGCAACGCCCAGGTCGGCGGCGAGTTTCTCAAGTTCCGGCCGCAGCCGCCCCTCGCCCACCAGCCAGAGCCAGGCGTCCGGAATGCGGGCGACCGCGCGGATCGCGGTATCGAGCGCCTTGCGCGGCTGGAACCGCCCCCCGGCGACGACGAGAAAGACGCCGTCGGGCGTGTCGTGGCGCGCGCGCGGCACCGGCTTCGGCACGACGATGGGGGTGAAGTTCGAGATGGTCAGCGCGGGCTTGGTCCAGCCGAGGTCGCGGCAGGTGCGGGCGATGCCGGGAACGTTTCCGACCAGCAGGTCGCAATTGTCGAAATGCTTGAGGTTCTGGGGAAAGTCCCCCATCCGGTTCAGCTTGACCACGCCCGGCCAGCGATGGACCAGCCGTGCCGCCCGTGGCATCCACGACATCACGGCATGGGGCTTCCAGGTCTTCACCCAGCGGTCGGCCTGCCAGTGCAGGAGCGGCGTCAGGAGCGAGGTGACGCGGAAGTTATTGCGGATCACCGGGCCGAGGGCCGCGATCTGGCCATCCCAGCTGCGGTTCGGGCGGATGACGAAACGCTGCTCGACCCCCCGCCGCTCCAGCGCCTGCGCGAACTTGACGAAGAACCGCTCGGCGCCCCCCTCCTTGCCGAAATGGAAGTGAATCACTCTGAGGGCGGTGTCGGTCAAGCGTAGCTCCTCGCGCGCAACATTCCGTGCTGAGGGTCGATAGCGAAGCGGGGCCGCCGAAGCAACCTAGCCCCGCCGGGTCAGACGGACGTTCTTGTGGATGCGGCCGGTCTCGACGAACCCGCGCGACATGAGGTTCGCGATCATGGCCTCGGTCGCGGATTCGCCTACGATATGGGAATGGGTTTCCACGATTATCTCGCGAAGCCGCGCGACTCCCTCGCACGCCAGAAGCCCGATCTCTGCGCCCTCCACGTCGATGACAAGGACGCTCGCGCGTTCCTCCGCCAGAACGCGGTCGATCGGTTCGCTTTCGACGCCAACCACTTCGGCATCGAGCCCACGGTCGTGAATGGACGACGAGACGACGTTGGCGTTGCGAAAGAAGCGGATCGGCGCACCGTCGGTGGTCACGGCCTTCAGCCTGAGGCGCGGCGTCATGCCGTTGAGGCCGAAGTTCTGCCGGATCACGGGCTCGAGTGCCGCGTTCGCTTCGAAGGACAGGACGTTTCCGGGCCCCGCCAGCCGGTTGCAGAGAAGGCTGACGACACCGACTCCGGTGCCGATCTCCACGACCCTGTCACCAGGACGGATCGCGTCGCGCACAAGTTGCCGTTCGGGCGCCTCGTAACTGCCCTTGATCAGCGCCGTGCTAACCGAGCGCGGCACCACCGCGGGATCGCAACTCACGGTGAAACCGTCGATCTCCGTCGTCTGTCGACCGGACAGGCGGTGCATCAGCAGGCGAAGGCCCCGAAAGGGGGATTTCTTCGGCGGTGTCATGGCAGGCTTTTCCTTCCGGTCATGAACCAGCCGGGGGAGGTTCCGCAGATGCTGTCGCCGCGCCGCCCCGACATCCGGTCACCCCTGAGCATGACGCGAGCGAAAAGAATGTCGCGCAGCATGGCGAGATGCAGCCGCAGGCGCGGAAGGGCGCCGTGCAGCCCCGGAACCACCGCCCGCGTGGAGTTGCGCCCCCAGACCAGCGGCATCAGGTCCAGGCGCGCGAATCCGGTGCGGTCGAAGGTTTCGCGCCACCAGCTCGGCGTGGCGCGGAAATAGTCGTCGGGGTGGCCGTGAATGCGGAACATGAAGGGCACGATGACATGCACCGCGCCGCCCGGCCGCACCACGCGGTGCAGTTCCTTCAGGACGTCCGTGGCATCGTAGATGTGTTCCAGCGTGTTGAAGCAGATGACTGCGTCATAGCTGTCATCCGGCAGCGGCAGGGGCTCGCCGGGCCGGATCAGATGCGTGGGTTCGATGCCGGGGTCGATGTTGGCGGACTCCACCTCCAGCCCCGCCGGCAGGAGCTTCAGGTAGCGTGCCTTCCGGCCGCCGCCCATGTCGAGGACGCGGCCCGAGACCGCGAGGCGCGAGAGATGTTCGTATTCCAGCATCCTGAGGACGGACTCGCCCGGGAAGGCACGGGCCATGTGCCACCACCGCGCCAGGGTGGGCTTCGGCGGGGGCGTGTAGATGTAGTCCACTTTGCCTCCTGCGGCCGATCCCCGATGAGGTTCCTTCTAGCGGCCGACAGGAAAGGGTCAACAAGGAAAAGCCCCCGCCGGTGTGGCGGGGGCCGTCGATTCCATGCCGGCGTTCCCGAAGGATCAGCCCTCGGCGGGCTCTTCCTTTTCCCTCTTCTCCGGCACGATCTCCTGACCGGTTTCCTGGTCGACCATCTTCATGCCGAGCCGGACCTTGCCGCGTTCGTCGAAGCCGAGGAGCTTGACCTTGACCTCCTGGCCTTCCTTCAGCAGCTCGTTGGGGTGCTGGAGCCGCTTGTTGGCGATCTGGCTGACATGCACCAGACCGTCGCGCTTGCCGAAGAAGTTCACGAAGGCGCCGAAGTCGACGAGCTTCACCACCTTGCCGGTGTAGATCTTGCCCTCTTCCGGCTCGGCGACGATCGAGTAGATCATGTCGTAGGCCTTCTTGATCGAGTCGGCATTGGCCGAGGCGATCTTGATCACGCCGTCGTCGTTGATGTCGACCTTGGCGCCCGAAACCTCGACGATCTCGCGGATCACCTTGCCGCCCGAGCCGATCACCTCGCGGATCTTGTCGGTGGGGATGGTCATCGTCTCGATCCGCGGCGCATGGGCCGAGAACTCGGCGCGGCCCGCCGAAATCGCCTTGGCCATCTCGCCGAGGATGTGCATCCGCCCGTCCCTCGCCTGCGCCAGCGCCTGCTCCATGATCGCGGGCGTGATCCCCGCCACCTTGATGTCCATCTGGAGCGAGGTGATGCCGTTTTCCGTGCCCGCGACCTTGAAGTCCATGTCGCCGAGATGGTCCTCGTCACCGAGGATGTCGGTCAGCACAGCCCACTTGCCGTCGTCTTCCAGGATCAGGCCCATCGCCACGCCGGCGACCGGCGATTTCAGCGGCACGCCCGCGTCCATCATGCTGAGCGACGATCCGCAGACCGTGGCCATCGAGGAGGAGCCGTTCGATTCGGTGATCTCCGACACGACGCGGATCGTGTAGGGGAAGTCGGTCGGCGCCGGCAGGACCGCCTGCAATGCCCGCCACGCCAGCTTGCCGTGGCCGATCTCGCGCCGGCCCGGAGGACCGAAACGCCCCACCTCGCCCACCGAATACGGAGGGAAGTTGTAGTGCAGCAGGAAGTTGGAGCGGAAGTTGCCGTGCAGCGCGTCGATGATCTGCTCGTCCTCGCCGGTGCCGAGCGTGGTCACGACCAGGCCCTGCGTCTCCCCGCGGGTGAAGAGCGCCGAGCCGTGCGTGCGCGGCAGGATGCCGACTTCCGAGACGATGGGGCGCACCGTCCGGGTGTCGCGGCCGTCGATGCGGCGGCCGTTCGACACCACGTCGCCGCGCAGGATCGAGGATTCCAGCTTCTTGATCGCCGGGATGAGGTTCTCGTCGGCGAGATCCTCTTCCGACAGCGCGGCCTTGATCGCCTCCTTGGCGGCCTCGATCGCATCGTGGCGTTCGGACTTGTTGAGGATCGCGTAGGCGGCGCGCATCTGCGCCTCACCGGCGGCCTTCACCCGGGCGTAAAGCGCCGAATAGTCCGGCGGCGCAAAGTCGAACGGCTCCTTCGCGGCGTCCTCGGCGAAGTCGATGATCAGGTCGATGACCGGTTGCATCTGCTCGTGGCCGAACTTCACCGCACCCAGCATCTCGGCCTCGGACAGCTCGTAGGCTTCCGATTCCACCATCATCACGGCGTCCTTGGTGCCCGCGACGACGAGGTCGAGCCGCTGTTCCGGGTTCGAGCGCAGGTTGTCCATGTCGGCGACTTCGGGATTCAGGACATAGGCGCCGTTCGAGAAGCCCACGCGCGCCGCACCGATCGGGCCCATGAAGGGCACGCCGGAAATCGTCAGCGCCGCCGAGGCGGCGATCATCGCGACGATGTCGGGATCGTTGACGAGGTCGTGGCTCAGCACGGTGCAGATGATCAGCACCTCGTTCCTGAAGCCCTCGACGAAGAGCGGGCGGATCGGCCGGTCGATCAGACGCGAGGTCAGCGTCTCCTTCTCGGAGGGGCGGCCTTCGCGCTTGAAGAAGCCGCCCGGGATCTTGCCGGCAGCGTAGGTCTTTTCCTGGTAGTGCACGGTCAGCGGGAAGAAGTCCTGCCCCGGCTTCGCGGATTTCGCGAAGGTCACGTTGGCCATGACGGAGGTCTCGCCCAGCGTGGCGATGACCGAGCCGTCGGCCTGACGGGCGACCTTCCCCGTTTCCAGTGTTAGCGTTTCCGGGCCCCACTGGATGGATTTCCTGGTGATGTTGAACATATTTCGTTTCCTCAGGGGAGCACCCACGGGCGTATCCCGTGTCTCCCGTTCCTATGGCGGCCCCATTGCCGCCGCCCCCAATCCTATCGCATGCGCCCGGGGGCATGGGCTCACGTCGCAGATGGACGCGGGCCATACAGGAAAAGGCGGCGGTTGGGAAGCGGGCACATGACGGCCGTCCGCGACGACGGCGTCGCGGACGACCCCTTCCCAATCAGTCCGACAGAAGGTAGACCCGCGCCGCCCTGTCGAAATCCACGATCCTGCGGCCGCCCGCAAACGCGGCCTTCAACCGGTCGCGCAGCCCGTGCCGAAGCGCGCTTGCGCGACCGGGATCGGCCGTCGCAAGCGCGCCGAGGTCTTCCGGCAGGGGCAGCCGCAGCGGGCTTGCCGGGCGCGGCGGCCGCCCGCCGCCCTCGGCCAGGGCCGCAACCACGGGCGAGGCAAGATCCCAGTTGACGAGCAGCCGGTCCGAGGCGAGGCCGCTGTTGATGCCCGCCATCTCGCCGTAATAGTCCTCGAGATAGGTGTCCGACGTGGCGCCAAGGCGGTGGATGTTCAGCGTGGCGTTGATCGCGCGCAAAGGATCGAAGGTCCACCGGACGAGCGTCATCCCCCGCGCGAGGCACCAGTCGCGCTGGTAGAATTTCAGCCGGACGCCAAGGCCGAGACCGCGCGCCTCGGGCAGAACGGCCAGGCGGTGCGAATGCTGGATGCCGGGAACGCTGGTCGGAAAGCCGAAGATGTAGCCCAGGAGCCGTCCCCCGACGAAGGCGCCGCCGACAAGGCCGCCCTCGGCCTGGATCACCATCATCAGGTCGGCCGGGTCGGGCAGGTCGCCCTCGCCCCAGACCTCGCACTGGAGCGCCTCCGCCGCGCGGAACTCGGCCATGCCCGAAAGATCGCGGAAGATGACCTCGGTCATGCGCGGAAGTCCTGCTGCGACAGGGTGGCGGTCGCGAGGTAATCGAGGTCGAGCGTGACGCCGATGCCGGGGCCTTTCGGCACAGGCATCCGCCCGCCTTCGGTTTCCAGCTTCTCGCAGACGATGTCGCGGGTGAAGTAGCGGCTGGCCGAGGCGGTGTCGCCCGGCTTGGTGAAGTTGGGCAGCGTGGACAGGTGGATGTTGTGCGCCCGGCCCACGCCGGATTCCAGCATCCCGCCGCACCAGACCGGCACCTGGAAGGCCTGGCACAGGTCATGGATCTGCCGCGCCGCCGCGTGGCCGCCCACCCGCCCAACCTTGATGTTGATCACCCGCGCGGCATCGGTCTGCAACGCCTTGCGGGCGTGGTCGACGGTGCGGATGCATTCGTCCAGGCAGATCGGCGTGCGCAGGCGTTGTTGCAGGGTGGCATGGTCGTGGATGTCGTCCCAGGCCAGCGGCTGCTCGATATAGTCCAGCGCGAAATCGTCCATCCGGCGGATCAGGTCGCTGTCGGCGAGCGTATAGCAGCAGTTGGCATCCACCGTCAGATGGGCCTCGGGGAAGTCGCGGCGTACGGCCTGCAAGAGGCCGATATCATGCCCCGGCTTCACCTTCAGCTTGATCCGCCTGTAGCCCTGTTGCAGATGCGCCGCGACACGCTCGAGCGTGCCGGCGATGGGGCCGATGCCGAGCGAGACCCCCACGTCGACCGCATCCCCCTCGCCGCCCAGCACGGTCTGCAACGGCAGGTCCAGCGACTTCGCCCAGAGATCCCAGAAGGCCATTTCCACGGTGGCCTTCGCCATGTGGTTCGCCCGCCACGGCACCAGGAGACGCGCGAGCGATTCGGGATGGGCGAAGCTTTTGCCCAGCACCTGCGGCAGCAGGACTTTCTCGAGAAGGTCCATCGCCCCCGCGACGGTTTCTTCAAGATAGTCGGGCAGCGGGTCCATCACGCCTTCGGCATGGCCCTCGATCCCGTCGGCCCGCAAGGTCAGCAGCGGAAACACCTTTTCCGTCATCGTGCCGGTCGCGATGGTGAAGGGCGTGACCAGCGGCAGGCGCACGAGCCGCAGCGTCGCGCCGTCGATCCGCAGCGGGGCCTTGGTGAATGCGGGGGCAGGCATATGCGCCATCCTGTCGGGAACTATCCTGAGTATCGAATTTCAGATTACTTGCATTGTTGACCGAATGAAAGATTCCTGACAACCTTCTTCCATCAGGGGAGATGCGCCGGTGGAGCACAGCGCGGAAGCAGGGCCAGATGGCGCGGCAGGGGCCGCGGCCCCGCCGGGTGACCTGCGTCAGCGTCTGGCCGCCGCGGCAGAGGGCGGCACTCCGGCCGAACGGGCGCTGGCGCACTACCTTCTGACCAGCCTTTCGTCCCTGCCGTTCGAGACGGCGGCCACGGTGGCGCAGAAGGTGGGCGTGTCGGAGGCCTCGGTCGGCCGGTTCTGCCGGTCGATCGGCTACCGCCACCTCAAGGATCTGAAATCGAGCCTTCAGCTGGACCTGGGCGAGAAAGCCTGGCTGATCGGCGACCGGCTGGAGGACTTCCACCGCCGCAGCCGGGAGGGCGGGGCGGAACTCTCTCGCGCGCTGGAGCACGAGATCGCGGCACTGGTGACGGTCTACGAACTGGCGGCGACGCCCGCCTTCGATGCGGCCGTGAAGCGGCTTGCACACCGGCGCGCGGTCTGGGTCGCGGGGTTCCAGACCGAACGCGGCCATGCGGCGGAACTGGTGCACAACCTGCAGTACCTGCGCGGCGGCGTGCATCTTGCCGACGCCCCGGGCGGGCATTTCGCCGAAATCCTGCTCTCGGACGCCGCAGAGACCACGCTCGTGCTGATCGACGGACGCCGCTATTCGCGCCTGACGCGCGACCTGGCGCTGGCCGCGCGGGACGAGGGGATTGCGGTCACGCTCATCACCGACCCCTACTGCGACTGGGCACCTGCGGTGGTGACGGAACTGTTCGCCGTTCCGACCGACCTGAACCACTTCTGGGACACGACCGCCGCCATGTCCTCGCTGATCGGGCTGATGGTGAACGGCGTCTTCCGCGAGCTGGGCGCCGGGGTCGAGACCCGGATGGCCCGCGTCTCTGAGCTCTACGGCAATTTCATCGGACATACCGCCCCGGGGCGAAACCCGGGCAGACCCTGACCCATCCAACAGAAAGGATCCGCCATGACCTTCCCCTTCCGCAACTCCCTGCTTTCCGCAACCGTCAGCCTCGCCGCGCTTCTGGCGGCGCAAGGCGCGCTGGCGCAGGAGGCCGTCTTCGTGATGGCCGGCAACGAGGTGGGCGCGCCCACCTACAACCCGATCAAGGCGACGATCCTGAACACCGCCTCGGCGCTGATCTTCGACCGCCTGGTCAGCCAGGCCGCCGACCTTTCCTATCACCCCGCGCTGGCCGAAAGCTGGGAAGAGGCGCCCGACGGCATGTCCTGGACCTTCCACCTGAAGCAGGGCGTCACCTTCCACAACGGCGAGCCCTTCACCGCGCAGACCGTCGCCGACTGGCTGGAGCTGTTCAAGGCGGCCGAGAACGCCTACATGACCGAGGCCGTGGCCGAGGTGCAGGTGGTCGACGACCATACCGTGAAATTCGTCATGTCGCGGCCCGAGCCGAACATGCTTTACAACCTGTCCTCGACCTTCATGAACGTGGTCGAGCCGAAATCCTACAAGGAACTCGGCGACAACTACGGCGTGACCGAGGTCTACGGCACCGGCCCCTACAAGCTGGAAAGCTTCGCCATCGGCCAGGAAACCGTGCTGGTCAGGAACGACGACTACACCTGGGGCGCCCCCCTCGCCGCCAATGCCGGACCGGCCAAGATCGAAAAGCTGACCTTCCGCGAAATCCCCGAGGATTCGACCGCCTTCCTGGAACTGAAGACCGGCGGCGTCGACATGCTGCTTTCCGTCCCGCCCGACCTGACCGGCGAGATCGCGAAGGAGGCGAACCTTGCCGTCGTCACCCTGCCCGGCGCCGATGTCTGGTACATGCCGATCAACGTGACCAAGCCGCCCTTCGACGACATCCGCGTCCGCGAGGCCGCCGCCAAGGCGATCAACCAGGACGAGATCCTCGCCTCGGTCTTCGGCGGCGTGGGGTCGGTGGCGGACACCTTCCTGATTTCCGGCCTGCCCGAAAGCCATGTCTCGGACAGCGCGAAGATCCATTACGACCCCGACCGTGCCAACGCGCTTCTGGACGAGGCCGGCTGGGTCAAGGGTGCCGACGGCATCCGCGCCAAGGACGGCCAGCCGCTGAAGGTTTCGCTCTGGACGCAGGGCGACAGCATCTTCCGCCGCCTGACCGAAGTGGTGCAGGCCCAGCTCAAGGCCGTGGGGATCGAGGCCGAGATCACCACCTTCGACAGCTCGATGATCCGCGACCAGTACAAGACCGGCGAGCAGCAGCTCGCGGTCCGGTCCTACACCTGGGACAATGCCGATATCGTCGACTGGTTCTTCGGCGGCGACCGGCTGGGCTATCCGAACGTGTCGATGTTCAACGATCCCAAGGCCGAGGAACTGCGGGCGAAGGCCATGACCGGATCGAAGAACATGGAAGAGCGGGTGGCGAACTTCACCGCCTACCATGAATACGTGCTGACCCAGTTCCCGATGGCGCCGATCTACCAGCCGGTGCAGGCGATGGCCTACAACAAGGACCGCCTGGTCCTGCCCGAAAAGATAGACGCGCCGGCCTTCAGCTCGACGATGTTCATGGACCTCGAAGTGAAGGAATAACCGAAGGCAGGAGCACCGGCATGTTGTCATGGCTGATCCGACGGGTCCTGATGCTGGTGCCGGTGTTCCTTGCCGTTTCGGTGGTGATCTTCTCGATCCTCCACTTCATTCCCGGCGACCCGATCGACAACCTGCTGAAGCCCGGGTCCTCGCCCACCGCCCGGGCCGAGATGGAGGTGCGCTACGGCCTCGACCGGCCCTTGCCGGTGCAATACGGCATCTGGCTGTCGAAGGTGGTGCGGGGCGATCTTGGCACCGCCATCGTCGCCCGCCGCCCGGTGGCCGACCTGATCGCCCAGGCCCTGCCGCATTCGCTGCGGCTTGGCGGGCTGGCGCTGCTGTTCTCGTCGCTGTTCGGCGTCGTGCTGGGCGTGGTCGCGGCCCTGAACCGCGGCCGCTGGCCGGACCGGGTGATCATGGGCGGGGTGCTGCTGGGATCGACCATGCCAAGCTTCTGGCTGGGGCTGATCCTGATGCTGGCGTTCTCGGTCTGGCTGGGCTGGTTCCCGGTGTCGGGCGCGCGGGGCTGGTCGTCGCTGGTGCTGCCGGTGCTGACCATCGGCCTCGGCGGCACCGCGCTGATCACCCGGATCACCCGGGTGGCGATGATCGAGGCGTCGGGGCGCGATTTCGTCACGCTTTTGCACGCCAAGGGCCTGTCGCCGCTGCGCATCCAGTTGCGCCATGTGCTGCGCCATGCGCTGATCCCGGTGGTGACGATCCTCGCCCTCAGGATCGGCTGGATCCTCGGCGGGGCGGTCACGGTCGAGGTGGTCTTCGCCCGCCCCGGCCTTGGCACGCTGCTGATCAAGTCGCTTTCCCAGCATGACTATCCGGTGGTGCAGGCCTGCCTTCTGATGCTGGCGATGGCGGTGATGCTGGGCACGCTGTTGGGCGACATCCTCCAGGCGGCGATGGACCCGCGGGTGCGGGCGGCATTGTCATGACCGCGCTTGCCCTGCCCGCGCCGATGCGCGCCCTGCGCCATCCGGCCGGGGGGCTGGCCGGGGGCTGGCTGGTGGCGGTGATCGCGGCGGCGGTGCTGGCCCCGGTCCTTTCGCCCTGGGCCTATGACGTGCAGGCGCTGAAGGATGCCTACCAGCCACCTTCGGCCCTGCACTGGCTTGGCACCGACGAGTTCGGCCGTGACCTGCTGACCCGGCTGGTCTATGGCGCGCGCACCTCGCTGTCGGTCAGCGGCATCGCCATCCTGCTGTCGGTGTTGTGCGGCATGGTGCTGGGCGCCGCGGCGGCCTGGTTCGGCGGCTGGTTCGACCGGGCGGTGACCACGGTGGTGGACCTTACCTGGTCCTTCCCGGAAATCCTGATCGCGCTGATCCTGGTGGCGATCATCGGCCCCGGCACCACCGGCACGATGATCGCCATCGCGGTGGCCTACCTTGCCCAGTTCACCCGCCTGACCCGGGCGCAGATCATGACCCTGAAGGGCGAGACCTTCATCGAGGCCGCCCGGTCGCTTGGCGCCGGCAACGCCCATATCCTGTTGCGCCACCTTCTGCCCAACGCACTGGCCCCGGTGCTGGTCTCGGCCATGCTGGCCACCGGCGACGCGATCATCCTCGAGGCCACGCTGGGCTTCTTCGGCCTTGGCGCGCAGCCGCCGGTGCCAAGCTGGGGCGGCATGATGTCGGCGGGATCGGCGCTGGTGTTCAAGGCGCCCTGGATCATCCTGTTTCCCGGCCTGGTCGTCGCCGTCACCGTGGTGGCGATCAACCTCTATGGCGATGCGCTGATCGCCGAGCTGGACATCCGCGGCCGGATGCGGGCGGCGGCATGAGCGCGCTTCTGGAATTGTCGCAGGTCGGCGTCGCGATCGGCAAGGTGGCGCTACTCGACCGCATCAGCCTGAGCGTGGACCGGCGGCAGATCCTCGGGCTCGTCGGCGAAAGCGGCTCGGGCAAGTCTCTGACGGCGATGGCGGCGCTGGGGCTCCTGCCGCTGATCGGCGGGCGGGTGACAGAAGGGTGCGTAAGGTTCGACGGCCAGGACATGGCGGCGATGACCGACGGCCAGCGCCGCGCCCTCAGGGGCCGCCGGATCGGCTTCGTCACCCAGAACCCGATGACCGCGCTGGACCCGGTGCAGCGGATCGGCGAACAGGTGGATGTGGTCTCGCGCCTGCACCTCGGGCTTTCGCGATCCGCCGCCAGCGCCCGCACGCTGGACCTGCTCACGCAGTTGCGCATCCCCGAGGCGGCGGCGGTGGCCGATGCCTTCCCGCACCAGTTGTCCGGTGGCATGAAGCAGCGCATCGTCATCGCGATGGCGCTGGCGGGCGAGCCCGACCTGATCATCGCCGACGAACCCACCACCGCGCTGGACGTGACGGTGCAGGCGCAGATCATCCAGATCCTGGGCCGGCTGGTGCGCGACCGGGGGCTGGCGCTCTTGCTGATCACCCACGACATGGGGGTGGTGGCGCAGGTCTGCGACCGGGTGGCGGTGCTTTATGCCGGACGCCTGGCCGAGGAAGGCCCGGTCGGCCCGATCTTCGCCGCGCCCGCGCATCCCTACACCGCCGCGCTGATCGGCTGCATTCCGCAGGAAGGCATGGCGCGGGGCAGCCTGCGCGGCATCCCCGGCGCGGTGCCCTCGGCGCTGGCCTTCCCGCCCGGCTGCCGCTTCCACCCGCGCTGCCCGCGCGCCACCGACCTCTGCCGGGCAACCGTCCCGCCCCTGCTGGCACGGGGCGAAGGCCGCGCCGCCTGCCACCATCCGGGCCACGGTGCGGGGGCCGTGCCATGACCGCGCCGCTGATCCGCGTCGACGGCCTGTCGAAGCGCTTCCAGTCCGGCGGCGGTCTCTTTGTGCGCCCGCGCGCGATGATGGCGGTGCGCGACGTGTCGCTGACCATCCGGCGGGGCGAGGCGCTGGGCGTGGTCGGTGAAAGCGGCTGCGGCAAGTCGACCCTCGCCCGGCTGGTGCTGCGGCTGATCGAGCCCTCGGCGGGCACGGTCACGTTCGACGGCACCGAGTTGACGGCGCTGCCGCCCGCGGCGCTCCGGCGGATGCGGCGGCGGATGGCGATGGTGTTCCAGGATCCCTATTCAAGCCTTGATCCCCGCTACACCCTGGCCCGGGTGCTGGAGGAACCCTTCCGCGTGCAGCGGGAGCCGCTGCACGCCGGCGCCATTGCGGAGCTTCTGGCCTCGGTCGGCCTGCCCGAAGGGCTGGCCGGGAGCCATCCCCACCAGCTTTCCGGGGGCCAGCGCCAGCGCGTCGGCATCGCCCGCGCCCTGGCGCTGCGCCCCGATTTCGTGGTACTGGACGAACCGACCGCCTCGCTCGACGTGTCGATCCAGGCGCAGATCGTGGCGCTGCTGGCCGACCTGCGCGACCGGATGGGGCTGACCTATCTCTTCATCAGCCACGACCTCGGCCTCGTGCGCTATTTCTGCGACCGGATCGTGGTGATGTATCTGGGCGCCGTGGTCGAGATCCTGCCCGACCCCAGGGCGGCGCCCCGCCACCCCTACACCGAGGCGCTGATGCGGTCGGGCTTCGCCCCCGAGCCGGCGCGGCGCCGCGATCTCGCGCCGCTCCAGGGCGAGATCCCCAGCCCCTTCGCCCTGCCGGCCGGCTGCGCCTTCGCGTCCCGCTGCCCCCGGGCCTCCGACCGCTGCCGCGCCGAACGGCCGGCACTGTCGGACGACCCCGCCCAACCCGTCGCCTGTTTCCACCCGCTCTGAAAAGGCCCGCGCCATGCCCTTCCATGTCCTTACCGGCTCATTCGTCCACGAAAGCAACACCTTCAAGAAGGGCGAGACGACGCTTCAGGACTTCCGCAACGAGGTTCTCGATCTCGGCCAGGCCGCCGTCGACCGCTTCGGCGACGTCAACGACGAACTGGCGGGTTTCCTCGACGCCGGACGCGAAGCCGGCTGGCGCATCACCCACAGCGTCTCGGCCCATGCGACGCCTTCCGCCCGGGTCTCGCGCGAGGCCTTCGACCATATCGCGGGGATCATCTGCGATGCGGCCCGCGACCATCGCGCCACGCTCGACGGAGTGCTCCTCAGCCTGCACGGTTCGATGGTCCCGACCTTCTGCGAGGATGGCGAGGGCGAACTGCTCCGGCGCCTCCGCGCCGTCGTCGGGCCGGACCTGCCGATCGCCGTCACGCTCGACCTGCACGCGATGGTGACGCCGGCGATGGTGGAACACGCGCAGATCCTCGTCAGCTACAAGACCTACCCCCACATCGACATGCGCGAGACCGGCCGCCACGCCGGGAAGCTTCTCGACGCCGCGATGCGGGGCGCGATCCGCCCGCGGACGCTGCGCGCCCACCGGCCGATGCTCGAAGAGGCCAACGCAGGGCGCACCGATGTGCCCGAGACCGCGGCGCTCTATTCAAGCGCTCGCGCCCATGAGGCCGAACAGGGCATCCTCGCCGTCTCGGTCAACGCGAGTTTCTCCGAGGCCGACATCACCGACATGGGACCGACCGTCCTCGTGACCCACGACGCAGATGCGGCAGGCCGCGCGCGCGAGATCGCCGAGGCGCTGGCCGACCGGATCTGGGCGAACCGTGGCCATGTGGCGAACGCCTTCCTGACCCCGGCGCAGGCGGCGTCCGAGGCGCGCGACTTCGACGCCGCGAAGGGGCCGCTCGTCATCGCCGACTACGCCGACAACCCCGGCGCCGGCGCCTACGGCGACGCCACGGCATTGCTCGAAGCGCTTCTTGCGGTGGGGGCGACGGGCGGCGCCTTCGCCCCGATGATCGACCCGGAGGCGGCGGCGGAACTCCACCGCCACAGGGTCGGCGACACCGTCACGCTCGACCTTGGCGGCAAGTGCGATCCGTCCTTCGGCGGTGGCCCGCTGCGCCTGACCGGCGAGGTCGTCCACCTGTCGGACGGCACCTATACCGGCGACGGCCCGATCCTTGGCGGCATCACCCACAGCTTCGGCCCGACCGCCGTCTTCCGGGTGAAGGGCATCGACATCCTCGTCGTCACCCTGACCGAGCAGATGCTCGATCTCCAGCAGGTGCGCACCTTCGGGATCGAACCCGCGCGGCTGCGCTTCCTGGTGGTCAAGTCTATGCAGCACTTCCGCGCGGCGTTCGAGCCGGTCGCGGGCCGCGTCATCGTCTGCGACGGCGGCGCGCTGGCGACGCCGCAGGCGCATCTGCGCCCCTACACCCGCGTCCGCCGCCCGGTCTGGCCGCTCGACCGCACGGGCTTCGATCTGATCCGCTGATTGCGGGCTGCCCCCTCCTCCCGGACCTGCGCGGGCGCCCGGCCTGATCGCCCTTGCGCAAGCCGGGAAGCGGGCCCGGGCGCCATCGCGTCCGATCCGCAGCACCGGCGACAGCACAGGCCGACCCGAAAGGACGGTCCAGCGTCTGATTGATCGCCTCCGATATCCCGCTGTTGGGCCTGCACTATCGTTCGCCGGCGCTTTTTTTCCGGAGGAGGAGGCGGGCAGGATGAGCAAACTCCTTTCCGGCAGGACGGGAACGCGCGGATATCGCGGGGCGGCGATGACCGCTGCGCCCGGCATGACTGGGCCTGCGGGCAAGCCGCGCCGAAGGCATGGCAGATGACGCCGGTGCGCTGACCCTCGTCCGCGCCGTCAACCGCGCCGTCAACACGGGCGTGCCCAATATCTCGGACCGGCGCCGGTATGGCCGCGGGGATCTCTGGACGCTGCCGGGCCCGCGTGGCGGCGATCGCGAGGATTTCGCGCCGGCCAAGAACAGGCGGCTGATCGAGGCGGGCGTGCCGGCGGGGGCGCTTCTGATCGCCACCGCACTCGACCGGCGGCGCAAGCCCCGTGCCGTCGCGTCACGGTTAGCAGTGTTGTTTGGCTGTAACCCAGAAAGTCCAAAATCGATGCCTTGGGGGCACAACTCCAGATTGCTGGTGTTTGGCGCGACGTCAGCGTCTTGGATGTGCCGGCTTGATGTTTGACAAAGGGTTTCGCGGATGCGGCCCATCGGCCTGTTTACGTCTCCTAACGCCTGCGCTCGCCTACTGGTAACATTCATCGTGAGTGCGCGTGGCTGCTTCCCGATACGACAGCAGACACGCAACAAACCCGGGTTCCACAGCCCTCTTGCAACAGGCAAAAGAATTTCGGGGAGCCTTCATTCGAAATTGCAAATGGAGACGACGCGGAGGTAAGTCAGGTCGCCCTGAACCTGGCTCTGGAGCCAGGTCAGAAGGCTATTTCCAACTGCGATGCAAAGGAAAGTTCGGACCCTCCGCTTGAAAGACTGAGAGGCTGCACATTTCCGCGTCGGGGGGTAATCAAGGAGCACCTTCCGGAAGATGTTCAAGCGCCAACCTGGCACGCATCTGATTTGTCCGTGACTTCAAATGCAGAAGAACCTGTATTTATAAAGGTTCCTGGAGATTCGAGACCAGCCGTCAGGGGGAAATCGGAAACCTCGTGGAATGTGACTTTCGCTGACGAAGAAATTCGTGAACGAGTGAAGGCTTCTGATGCATCCCCGGCGGGGATCACTTCGGGCGGAATGCCGGGCAATGGACGGGATCCGTCTCGATCCGCGCCGCCCCGATCAGGTCGAGGCAATAGGGAACCGCGCGGAATACCGCGTCGAGGCAGGTGGCGATGGCCGCGGGCTTGCCCGGAAGGGTGACGATCAGCGATCGGCCGCGAATGCCCGCGTCCTGCCGCGAGAGGATCGCGGTCGGCACCTCGGCAAGACTTGCAAGCCGCATGGCCTCGCCGAAGCCGGGGAGGCGCTTGTCGATCACGGCATCGAACGCCTCGGGCGTTTCGTCCCGAGGCGCCGGTCCCGTTCCGCCGGTGACGAGGACCAGGTCCGCCCCCTCGGCATCGCAAAGCCCGCGCAGGGCGGCGGCGACGCTCTCGCGGCCGTCGGGCACGATCCGGCGCAAGACGCGCACCGGCGACACGATGACCCGGCGCAGCCATTCCTCGGCCGCGGGGCCGCCACGGTCTTCGTATTCGCCCCGCGAGGCCCGGTCCGAGACGACGAGGACGGCGATGAGGGGCGCGTCAGCCGACATGGGCGGCCTCCGGCCGGCGGGTGGCGCCGGCAGCGAAGCGCGCGGTCGCGCGCCCTTCGCCGATGCCGACATGTGCAAGCCCCATCATCCCCTCACTCCCCTTCTCCGCGCCGGCCGCGCCGGCCGCGCCCTGCCGGCTCGATGCCAGACGTTCGGCACCTGCCATCGCTCCAAGTCTATCGCAGCGCGGGGCGCAGACAAGGGACGTGAGAACGGCCGGGCCGGACATCACGGCCGGGGCCGCCGGCGCGACCCGTTGGCCGCCCGCTCAAGCGCTCGGGCCAGGGTGGCCGTTCGCGGCAGACAGCAGCGCGATCAGCCCCTGCAACAGCGCGGTCGGGTCCGGCGGACAGCCCGGGATATGCAGATCGACCGGAACCACAGCCGCCACCCCGCCGGCAATCGCATAGCTGCCGGCGAAACAGCCGCCGTCGCGGCCGCAGTCGCCGACCGCGATCACCCATTTCGGCGCGGGCATCGCGTCATAGGTGCGCCGCAACGCCTCGGCCATGTTGCGGGTCACCGGGCCGGTGACCAGAAGCACGTCGGCATGGCGCGGCGAGGCCACGAAATGCAGGCCGAAACGTTCCAGATCGTAGAACGGATTGCCAAGCGCGTTGATCTCCAGCTCACAGCCGTTGCATGACCCGGCATCGACGACCCGGATCGCCAGGCTGCGCCCCAGCCGTGCGCGCAGGTCACGGGCAAGCGTCTCGCCGAGTTCCCCGGCCGCATCCGCCCCCGCCCCGGGCGCCGCCTCGGTCAGCGGGCGGCGGAGAAGACCTTCGAGAAGAAACCTGCGCATCGTTCCGCCTCAGAGATCGTGCCCGGAATACGAGCAGTTGAAGGATTTGTTGCACAGCGGAAAGTCCGCGATGATGTTGCCCTCGATCGCGGCTTCGAGAAGCGGCCACTGGAACCATGACGGATCGCGCAGGTGGCAGCGGCGGATGCGGCCCCTGTCGTCGAACGCGAGCCAGACCAGGATGTCGCCGCGGAAACCCTCGACCAGCCCGAGCCCTTCGCACGCCCTTCCGGACGGCGCGACAGCGGTCAGAACCGGTCCGCCCGGCAGCCCGTTCAGCATCTGCGTGATCAGCGAACAGCTTTGCTCCACCTCGCGGATGCGGACCCAGACGCGGCCGTTCACGTCGCCGTCCTCCCGCACGGGAACCTCGAGCCGCAGCATGTCGTAGGGGGCGTAGCGCAGGTCGCGCCGGGTGTCGAAATCGCGCATCGCGGCGCGGCCGACAAATCCCCCGGCGCCGAACCGACGTGCAAGCTCGGGCGCGACACGTCCGGCCCCAACCGTCCGATCGAGAAGCGAGGCGGTATTGTCATAGAGATCGACGAGGGCCGGGAAGCGGTCGCGGATCTCGGTGACGAGCGCCCGCAGCGCTGCTTCGCCGTCGCGCGTGAAATCGGCGGCCACGCCCCCCGGCACGATCCGGTCGCGCATCAGACGATGCCCGAAGACCTGGTCCGCGGCGCGCAGCACCTTCTCGCGCAGCACGCTGCAATGCGCCAGCATCATCGCGAAGGCAGCATCGTTGCAGATCGCGCCGATGTCGCCGAGATGGTTGGCGAGCCGTTCCAGCTCGGCCATGATCCCGCGCAACCAGAATGCCCGTTCCGGCACCTCGACCTCCATCGCCGCTTCGGCGGCCTGGGCGAAGGCCCAGCCGTAAGCGACGGTGCTGTCGCCCGAGGTGCGGGCGGCGAGTTCGGCGCCGCGGGAAAGGGCCGCCCCGCGCATCAGCGCGTCGATGCCCTTGTGGACATAGCCGAGCCGCTCTTCCAGCCGCACGACCGTCTCGCCCTGGGCGGTGAAGCGGAAGTGGCCGGGCTCTATGATCCCGGCATGGACAGGCCCGACCGGCACCTGGTGCAGGCTCTCGCCTTCCACCGGCGCGAAGGCGTAATCGGACGCGCCGCGCCCGGCGGCCGCTTCGCCCAGGGGATGAACCACCCCCCAGCGGCCGTGATCGAGCCATTTGCGCCGGTCCCCGGCACCCGCCGGCACAAGGCCGAAAAGGTCGGCAACCACCCTTTCCAGCCGCTGCGCCGGCGGATGGTGGCGGCCGACCGAGGGAAAGCGCCCCCGGACGGCCGCGACCCGTGCCACCGCCACCCCGCGCGCGGCGGGATCGTGCAGCGCCATGCAGATCGCACCGTCCTCCCCCCACAGGCTGAGGAGCGTGACATCCCCGCGCCCGAGAATGTGGGCGAGCGCCGACCATTCGGCCTCGGAGACCGTCGTGTGCGGAAAGGGGCGGCGGCGGAATTCCCGCGATCGGGTGAAGGCGAGCGGAGGAAGTCGTGTCATCGTGGCCTCATCCCAGAAGCGCCGCCACGGAACGGAACCAGGTCACCATCGCCTGCGGCATGTGCAGCCCGACGAGGATGACCAGCCCGACATGCAGGTAGAGCGGCACGAGCGAGCCGTGCATCGGATCGTTGCGCTCTCCCGGCTCGCCGAACAGGAAGCCGGTGAGCCGCAACACGAGCGCGCCGAAGGCAAGGAGCAGACCCAGCACCAGAACCAGCGTCAGGAGCGGCATCCGCGCAAAACTCGACGTGACGA
Organism: Paracoccaceae bacterium; assembly: GCA_039808285.1. Classification (GTDB taxonomy): domain Bacteria; phylum Pseudomonadota; class Alphaproteobacteria; order Rhodobacterales; family Rhodobacteraceae; genus Albidovulum. The sequence continues at coordinate 32,018 of JBDHSQ010000009.1, read as the reverse complement.
CAAGGAATTCGCTCATGAACACGCCCGAGGGCGGCATCCCGGCGATCGACAGAACCGCCAGCGCGAGGCCCCAGCCAAGCGCCGGGTGACTCTGCGTCAGGCCGCGGATCGCGGCGATGCCCTGGCCGCCCTTGATCTGCGCCACGCTGCCGACGGCGAAGAAGATCGCCGATTTGGTCAGGCTGTGCATCACCATGTGCAGGAGCCCCGCGAAATTGGCCAAGGGCCCGCCCATGCCGAAGGCGAAGACGATGATACCCATGTGCTCGATCGAGGAATAGGCGAAGAGCCGTTTGATGTCGCGGCGACGGTAGAGCATGAGCGCCGCGAAGATGAGCGACAGGAGCCCGAGCCCGACCATCAGCGGCCCCGGCGCGACCGCCTCGGCATTGGCCGCCATCAGCATCTTGAAGCGCAGCACGGCATAGAGCGCGACGTTGAGCAGAAGCCCCGAGAGCACGGCCGAAATCGGGGTCGGGCCTTCGGCGTGGGCGTCGGGAAGCCAGGCGTGGAACGGTGCGAGGCCGACCTTGGTTCCGTAGCCCACGAGCAGGAACACGAAGGCGACGTTCAGCGTCGCCGGATCGAAACGCCGCGCCCCTTCGATGAGGTTGGTCCAGACCATCGCCGGCGTGCCTTCGCCGAGCACGGGCTGTGCCGCCATGTAGACGAGGATCGTCCCGAACAGGGCAAGGGCGATGCCCACCGACCCGAGGATGAAGTATTTCCATGCCGCCTCGAGCGCCTCGTGCGTGCGGTAGAGGCCGACCATCAGCACCGTCGTCAGCGTCGCAAGCTCGATCGCCACCCACATGAGCCCGATGTTGTTGGACACCAGCGCGAGGTTCATGCCGAACATCATCAACTGATACATCGCGTGGTAGAAGCGCAGGTTCACCGGGCTCAGACGGCCGATCAGGAGTTCGTGGCCGATGTAGCTGGCCGAGAACAGCGCCGCGGTGAAGCCGACGAAGGTGTTCAGGACGATGAAGACGATGTTGAGGTCGTCGAGGTGCAGGAAGCTGCCGGGCGCGGGCCGTGGCACGACGAAGAGCGAGGCCGCGGCCAGGAAGGTCACGAGGCTGAGCGCCACATTGCCCCAGGCGCCGAGCCGGTAGCCGGGCAACAAGAGCAGCAGGGCCGCGCCGCCGGCGGGGATCATGAGGACCGCTGACAGCGCGTCGAGGGAAAGGCCCGTCATCGCCGCTCTCCGCGGAACTCGTCCAGCGCCGATATGTCCACCGAATCGAAGCGCTCGCGGATACGGAACAGGAAGACACCGATCACGATCATCGCGACGAGCACCGAAAAGGCGACGCTGATCTCCACCACCAGCGGCATCCCCTTCGCGCCGGCCGCGGCGAGGATGAGGCCGTTTTCCAGCGACATGAACCCCACCACCTGGCTGACCGCATTGCGCCGCGTGACCATCATCAGAAGCCCGAGCAGGATCACCGACAGCGCGAAAGCCAGATCCTCGCGCGCCAGCGCATTCCCGCTCGCCGCGGTGAGCCGCAGCATGAGAAGGATCGACAGCGCGACAAGCCCCATGCCCGCCAGCATCGTCGGTCCGACGCTGACCACGGTCTCGACCTCGCGGTGGATGCCGAGCTGCTGCACGATCCGGTGCAGGGCCCAGGGCACGATGATCGCCTTGAACAGGATCGCGATCGCGGCGGTGACATAGAGGTGATGCGCCCCCTGGACATGCGCCTGCCATCCCACCGCCAGCGACAGCAGGACCGCCTGGAGCGCGAAGACGTTGAGCAGCGAATAGAGCCGGTCCTGGTAGATCATCATGAAGCTGACCAGCACCAGCCCGCCGGCCAGAAGGTGCGCGATGTCGAAGGCGTAACCGCTCATCTCAGAGACTCCGCGTCACGAACATCAGGAGCGTTCCCAGAAGGCCCAGCATCAGCGCCGCACCGAGGAAATCGGGCACGCGGAACACGCGCATCTTTGCGATCGCCGTCTCGAACAGGCCGAGCGCGGTGCCGCCGAGGGTGATCTTCGCCAGGAAGGCCGCGAAACCGGCGAGATGGGCGGCGAGCCCCGCGCCCGGCTGCGCGATGGTCCAGGGGATGAAGATGCAGCCGATCAGCGCGACATAGAGCATCAGCTTGATCGCGGCGGCGAGTTCGATCATCGCCAGGTGGCGGCCGGAATATTCCAGCACCATCGCCTCGTGCACCATCGTCAGTTCCAGATGCGTTGCGGGGTTGTCGACCGGGATGCGCGCATTCTCGGCAATCGCCACGATCACCAGTGCCACCAGCGCCATGCCCAGCGACACGCGGATCCCCACCGCGGGCGAGGCCATGTAGTCCACGACGTTCGACAGTTGCGTCGATCCCGCGATCAGCGCGACGGTGAAAACCGTGAGCAGCATCGCCGGCTCCGCCAGCGCGCCGATCATCATCTCGCGCGAGGCACCGATCCCGCCGAAGCTCGTGCCCACGTCCATCCCGGCGAGCGCGAGGAAGAAGCGCGCGCTGCCCAGAAGCGCGACGATGGCGATGAGGTCGGCCGTCCAGCTGAAGCGCAGCCCGGTGGCGAAGGTCGGCACCAGCGCCGCGGCGACCCAGGTCGCGGCGAAGATCATGTAGGGAGAGACGCGGAACAGCCATGACGCATTCTCCGCCAGCACGACGTCCTTGCGCATCAGCCGCAGGATGTCCCGATAGGGCTGGAGGACAGAGGCCCCGCGCCGGCGAGTCAACCGCGCCTTCACCTTGCGAACCAGCCCCACGAGGCCCGGCGCGAGCCCGGCGACGATGAGCATCTGGAGACCCTGGAGGACGAGCCCGGCGATCAGTTCCATATCGCGAGCCCCACCAGAAGCAGGATCAGCGACGCGAAGACGAGGCCGAGATAGCGCCGGATCGTCAGGAATTGCAGGCCGTTGGCGCGGGCGGCCGCGAATTCGATGGCGGCGGCAACGGGAAGGTAGAGATGGCTCCACGCCAGATCCCTGGTCGTGACGGCATGACGCGCGGGCGCCATGTCGCCCGGCGGCGGCATTTCCACCTCTTCGCGCGCCGCCATCAGCGCCGTCCCCAGAACCCGCCGGATCGGCTGGGCGAAGCTGCCGCTGCCATACTGGGTGAACGGATCGGCGTTCGGGAAGCCGCAGTCCCAGGCGGGGCCGCGGCGGACCCGGCGCGAGGCCAGGCGGTGCACCAGCCAGGCCGCCGCGCTGGCGGTGATCGCCACGAAGACCATCACCAGGATGCCGCTGTAGCTGCTTCGGACCTCGGCGACCGGCACCAGCGTGAGCCAGGCGTTGCCGAGCTGCGCCGGCACCCGCGCGCCAAGCATCCCTTCGACGGCCGGCGCCATCAGGTCGAGAAGCGCGCCGGGCACGATCCCGGCAAGCACGCAGAGCGTGGCCAGCGCCGCCATCGCGCCGAGCGACCAGCGGTCCACCTCGGCGGCGCCGGCCGCCTCAGGCGACCGTGGGCGGCCGAGGAAGGCGACGCCGTAGAAGCGCACGAAGCAGGCCGCCGCAAGCGCCGCCGCAAGCGCCAGCAGCCCGCCCGCCGCCGGCACCAGGAATTGCAGCGCCGGCTGTCGCAGGTCGGGGCTTTGCAGGACCGCCTGGAACACCAGCCACTCCGACACGAAACCGTTCAGCGGCGGCAGCGCCGAGATCGCCGTCACCCCCACAAGCGCCAGGAAGGCCGTCACCGGCATCCGGTGGATGAGCCCGCCGAGCGCATCGAGGTCGCGCCGCCCGGTGGCGGACAGCACCGACCCCGCCGCCATGAACAGGAGGCTCTTGAACAGCATGTGGTTGACGGCGTGCGCGAATGCGGCGGTCAGGGCCAGCGCCGCGAGCGCGCCAAGCCCGTTGGCGCGGAAGGCGAGCGCCAGCCCCAGCGCGGCGAAGATCACGCCGACGTTCTCGATCGTCGAATACGCCAGCACGCGCTTGGCGTCGCCGTCGACCACCGCGAAGAGGATGCCCATCACCGCCGTCGCTGCACCGATCAGGATCACCGCCGGGCTTGCCCACCATTCCAGCGGCCCGAGCAGGTCGAAGGCCACGCGGACGAAACCGTAGACCGCGACCTTGGTCATCACCCCGCTCATCAGCGCCGAGACATGGCTTGGTGCCGCCGGATGCGCGACCGGCAGCCAGACATGCATCGGCACGAGCCCCGCCTTCGATCCCGCCCCGATCAGGACCAGCGCCAGCACGACCCCCGTGGTGGCGGGCGCGCGCGCGGCTGCCCGGATCGCGTCAAAGCCGTAGCCGCCCTGCGCCCCGGCGAGGATTCCGAAGGCCAGCAACAGCATCATCGTGCCGAAACCGGCCATCACCAGGTAGATGAAACCGGCCTCGCGCGCGGCTGCCGCGCGGTGATGGGTCAGAACCAGCGCCCAGGACAGCAGCGACATCACCTCCCATGACATCAGGAAGGTGAAGGCGTCGTCGGCAAGGAGCACCAGCCCCATCGCGCCGAGAAAGCCGGGGAAGAACGCCAGCACGCGCAGCGGCTCTTCCTCGTGCCGTCCGTAGCCGATGCCGTAGACGCTCGCCGTCGCGCCGCCCGTCCCGAGCAGGACGAGGAACAGGGCCGACAGCGCATCGAGCCGCAGGCTGGCGCCGATCCAGGGCAGGCCGATGGGCAGGCTCAGGCCCGCCGGCCCGGCCCGGGTCGCCAGAACCAGACCGCCGAGCAGCGCGAGGGCCACGCACAGCGCCGCGCTCGCCGCGTAGACGAAACCCGACACGCCGCGATACCGCCTGAGCGCGACCGCGACACCGGAAAGCGCGAGAAGACCGGCGATGGCGGCGACGGCAAGGTCAATCGCGGCCATCCGGGCCCCCGCCGGCTGAATTCGTCGCGGTTTCCTTCAGGCGCACGCCCCGCCCGCCCCCAAGGCTCCTGCCGCCCTCTCCGATCAGCTCGATCCCTGCACGGTCAAAGGCCTCGATCACCCGCATGAGGCTTTCGATGATGCCGCGGACATTCGCCTCGCTCGCCTCCATCCGCTGGATGGTCGGCACCGAGACGCCCGCCATCACCGCCAGGTCCTTCTGCCCGATCCCGAGAAGCGCCCGCGCCGCCTTCATCTGTGCACCGGTGATCACGCAAGATTCCCCTATCGCCTCATTCCTGATGTATGAAACACCACTATTGATGAACTGAACAGGAAAAACTTTGGCTGGGACATGGGTGACAGGAGGATCGCCGCCGCCGCTTCCGGAAGCCCCGGGCCCGCCCGCGCGGGCAGCCCCGGCTGCGACGCAGGGACGCAGGTCGCTTTCGCGCGACGCGCCGGTCGGAATGGGTTGGCGGCGGCAACGACAGGGCCCTAGCCTGCCGGCTACCCTGGCGCAGCAAGGCGGGAGCCCTTGGACATCCACGTGAACCTGAACGGAGTGGCGGAGCGGATCGCGGCCGATCCGGCACAGCGCCTGTCGTCGGCCCTGCGCGCCCACGGCCTGACCGGGCTGAAGGAGGGCTGCCTCGAAGGCGAATGCGGCGCCTGCTCGGTGCTTCTGGATGGCGAACCGGTCTGTTCCTGCCTGATGCTGGCCGCGCAGGCCGAGGGCCGCCGGATCGAGACCGTCGAAGGCCTGGCGCGCGGTTCGGGGCCGTCGGACCTCCAGCGCGCCTTCGTCGAGGAGGGCGCGGTGCAATGCGGCTATTGCACCCCCGGCATGATTGTCGCCGCCGAGGGTCTGCTGCGCCGGAACCCCGCCCCGACCGAAGCCGAGGTCCGCCGCGCCATCGCGGGCAACATCTGCCGCTGCACGGGATACGCCAGCATAATCCGCGCCATCGCCCGCACCGCGAGCGAACGCGGGGCGGGAGAAACCTCTTGAGCCTCGCCTTCGCCGCGCCGCAGACCCTGGATGAGCTTGCCACGCTTCTCGCGCCGGGGGCCGGGCCCTGGCTGATCGCCGGCGGAACCGACCGGCTGATCGCCCCGGCGCCCCTGCCCGAAACCGGGGTGGTCGTCGACCTGACGCACCTCGAGGGAATTGCCGGGATCGCGGAGGCGGATGGCCGGCTGGTCCTCGGCGCCGGGGTGACGGTGGCGCGGCTGGCGCGGGATGTCGCCGTGGCGCGGCTGGCTCCGGTTCTCGCCCAGGCGGCCGAGGTCTTCGGATCGGTCCAGATCCGCAACCGGGCGACGATCGGCGGCAATGTAGCGCATGGATCGCCCGCGGCCGACCTGGTTCCGGCGCTTCTGGCGGCCGGGGCGGCGGTGCGGCTCTGGCGGCCGGCTGCGACGGAAACCCTGCCGCTTCCGGCAATGCTGGCACGCCGGCCCCTGCTCGGCCCGCAGGAGGTGATCCTGGGCTTCGACCTTCCCGCCGAGGGCCCCGTCCCGCGCGGCGCCTTCGTGAAGCTCGGTCCGCGGCAGGAACCCGCGATCTCGCGCCTGACGCTCGCCGCGGCCGGGCCCGCCGGGCGGATGCGGCTTTACGCAGGCGCGATCGGCGCGGTTCCCCTGCGCCTGACCGCGGCCGAGGCGGTGCTGAACGCGGGTGGCGCGGGCTTCGCCGCCGCAGTGGCCGAGGCGGTGGCGGCGGCAAACCCGGGCCGCGCCTCGACCGCCTACAAGGCGCGGGCGGTGCGCGGGCTGGCCGAAGACCTGCTGGAACGGCTGGGCGGGGCGCGGCCATGACCGCCATCGGGATGCGGCATCCGATGCTGGACGGGCTGGCCAAGGCCGCCGGAGGGCAGCTTTATGCGGGCGATCTGGCGATCGAGGGGCTGGCCGAGGCGGTGCTTGTCACCTCGCCCCATTCCCATGCCCGCATCCTGTCGGTCGAGGACAGCGCCGCGCTGGCCGACCCCGCCGTGCTGGGCGTCTTCTGGCACGCCAACATGCCGTCCCATCGCTACAACAGCTCGGTCTGGTTCGAAGGGCAGGAGGCCGATGCCGACGAGGCGATGTTCCCCGAAACCGCCCGCCACATCGGCGACCGGGTGGCCGTGGCGGTGGCGTCGAGCCGCGCCGCGGCGGAACGCGCGGCGGCGCGGCTGGTCGTGCGCTACGATCCGCTGCCCGCCCGCCTGACGCCGGACGAGGCGGACCGCGCCCGCGGCCCGCTGTTCGATGCCGTCGGCGCGCCCACCTTCCTGAACCCTGTCGACGAGCGCCGCTTCGCCCGCGGCGACGTGGAGGCGGGCTTTGCCGCGGCGGCCCATGTGTCGGAGACGACGGTCGCGACTCCCAAGACCCACCACTGCGCGATCGAGCCCCATGTCGCCCTCGCCCTGCCCGAGCCGGACGGCCGCATCCGCGTTCTGGCGCCCTGCCAGAGCGTCCATGCCGTGCAGGTGGTGGTGGCGCGCGCCCTGGGGCTGAAGGCCGCCGACATCCATGTCGTCAAGACGCCCATCGGTGGCTCGTTCGGGGGCAAGGCCGAGCCGGTGCTGGAACCTATCGCCGCCGAGCTGGCGCGGCGGCTCGGGCGGCCGGTGCGGCTGGCCTGCGACCGGCGCCAGACCTTTTCCAGCACGCGGATGCGGTCCGCGACGGCGACGCGCATCCGCATCGCGCTGGCTGCGGACGGCCGCATCCTTGCCCGCGACACCGAAACGCTGATCGACATCGGCGCCTATGTGACGGGGGGGAACTGGCTGCCCGGCTCGATGCTGCAACGCCATGTCCGGCTTTATGACATCCCTGCCGAGCGCTACTACGGTCGCGCGGTCTATACCAACACGCCGCCCACCGGCGCCTTCCGCGGCTATGGATCGCCCCAGATCAACGCGGCGGGCGAGATCAGCCTGGACATCGCCGCGGTGCGGGCGGGGCTCGACCCGTTGGCGGTGCGGCTGGCCAATGCGCTGCGGCCGGGGGCGATCGAACCCTACGGCGGGCTGGATGTCGGCAATGCGCGGCTGCGAGACTGCCTGATCCTCGGGGCCGAGCGGTTCCGCTGGACGGCCCGGCGCGCCGCGCCCGGCGGGCAGGGCCGCTGGCGCAGCGGGGTCGGCATGGCGGCGGCGGCGCATGTCAACGGCTGCTTTCCGGGCTCTGACGAATCCACCACGATGACGATGCGGCTTCTGCCCGATGGCGCCATCGAGATGATCTCGGCCCTGCACGATCTTGGCTGCGGGTCGAACACGACGCTGGCGCAGATCGCTGCCGAGGTGCTGGGCCTTGCCCCGGCCGAGCTGCGCATCGTCGAGGCCGACACCGACCTGTGCGGCTATGACCTCGGCACCCGGGCAAGCCGGATGACCTATGTCCAGGGCGAGGCCACGCGAAAGACCGCGCTTGCGCTCGCCCGCGCGGTCCGCGAGGCCGGGGCGCGGGTTCTGAACACCGCGCCCGAGGATCTGGTGCTGGCGAGCGGGCGTCTGGCCCGGCGCGATGGCGGCGAGCCGCTGGACCTGCCGACGCTCGCCCGCCATCTGACGCGCGCGGGCCTGCCCCTGCCCGCCGCGACCGAGACCCATGCCGCCACCGCCAACCCTTCCTCTCACGCCGCCCATTTCGCCGAGGTGCGGGTCGATACCCTGACCGGGCTCGTCCGCGTGACGGACTATCTGGCCGTGCACGACATCGGCCGGGCGATCAATCCGATGCTGGTGGAGGGGCAGATTCACGGCGGCATCCAGATCGGTATCGGCATGGCGCTGTGCGAGGATGTCGCGAACGATCCCGAAACCGGCCGGATGGCCGGGGACTCCTTCGCACGCTACATCCTGCCCAACAGTCTGGACATGCCGCCGATCGACGTGCACCTCGTCGAGGCGGGGGAGCCGACGGGGCCGTTCGGTGCCAAGGCAGTGGGCGAAATCGCCACGATCCCGGTCGCCGCTGCGGTGGTGAACGCCGTGAACCATGCGCTCGGAACCGAGCTTTCGCACCTGCCGCTCGTCCCTGCCCGGGTGCTCGACGCGCTGGACCCCGACGCCGGGGCGGCGGCATCTTCCGGAACAGCGTGATGTCCGTCGACGCCGGGAACGGGGACGGTGTGGCGACGCCCCCGGCAACCTGCGGGAACGGCAAGCCGGTGGAGGAAGAAGGCCTGCCCCACGGCGCCGGCCGCCCGCCGATGCCGACCCCGCGCAGGGGTCGGGTCGGGCTTCTGACCTACCTCCGGCTGTTCCGGCGCGACATCCTGTCGGCCCAGCCTGCACATCTCTACCGCGCCTGGATGGCGGAGTTCCGCACTCCCTTCTTCCGCAGCTATCTGGTGAACGATCCGCCGCTGGTGGACCGGATCCTCGGCGCCCCGGCGACGGAGTTTCCGAAATCCGAACGCATCCGGGTCGGGCTGAAGCCGCTTCTGGGCGAATCGGTCTTCATCTCGAACGGCGAGACCTGGGCGCGGCAGCGGCGCATCATCGACCCCGCCTTCGAGGGCGGGCGGCTGAAGTCGGTCTTCCCGGCGATGTGGGATGCGGCGCAGGCCGCCGTGGCGCGCCTGGCCCCGCGCGCGGACGGACGGCCCGTCGAGATCGAGGCCGAGACCAGCCATGTGGCGATGGACGTGATCTTCCGCACGCTCTTTTCCGTGCCGGTGGAGCATGACACCGCCACCGCCGCCTTCGCCGCCTTCCGCGCCCATCAGGAGGCGCAGCCGGTGGCCAACATTGCGGCGCTGCTGCCCTGGCCGAGGTGGATGCCGCGCCTGCACGGCCGCCGCACCCGCAAGACCGCGAGGACGATCCGCCGGCTGATCGGGCAACTGGTGGCCGAGCGCGCCGCCGCGATCGCCGCCGGCCGCGCACCCGACGATCTGGCGACGCGGATCATGACCACGGCCGACCCGGCCACCGGCAGCGGCTTTTCGCCCGAAGAGATGACCGACCAGGTGGCGATCTTCTTCCTGGCCGGGCACGAAACCAGCGCCGCCGCGCTCGGCTGGGCGCTTTACCTCCTGGCGCTCCACCCCGACTGGCAGGAGCGTGTGGCCGCCGAGGCGAAGGCCGAGATCGACCCCGGCAAGCTCTACTTCTCGGCCCTCTCGCGGCTGAAGCTGTCGCGCGCGGTGTTCCGCGAGGCGATGCGCCTTTACCCGCCGGTGCCGATGTATGTGCGCGATGCCGCCCGCGCACAGGAATTCCGTGGCCGCAAGGTGCCCGAAGGCGCGCAGGTGATCCTGTCGCCCTGGCATCTGCACCGCCACGAAAGGCTCTGGGACGACCCCCACGGCTTCGACCCCGGCCGGTGGGACACTCCGAACGGGCGCGAGTGCCTGCGCGCGGCCTACATCCCGTTTTCCGCCGGCCCCCGCGTCTGCCCCGGATCGGCCTTCGCGATGGCCGAGGGGGTGCTGATCCTGTCGCACCTCGTAAGGGCGTTCCGGTTCGAACCGGTGGCAGGGCGCGACCCGGTTCCCGTGGCGCATCTGACGGTGCGGGCAAGGGACGGCATCCACCTGCGCCTGACCCCGCGCAGCCCGACAGGAGAGGCGCAATGAGCGCGAACACGACTGCCCCCCCGGCCTGGCCCTACTGGCTGTCGATCACCTTCGTGCCGCTTGTCGCGCTGGCGCTGGCCAGGGGTGGCTGGTGGATCGCGCTGGTGCCGATCTATGGCTGGGTGCTGATGCCCGTCCTGGACATCCTGATGGGCCGCAACCTGAAGAACCCCGACCCCGAGACGCCGGACGCCGATCTGTTCTGGTTCCGGCTTCTGACCTGGATCTGGTTCCCGATCGAATTCGTGCTGGTCTTCGGCAGCCTCTGGGTCATTGCAAGGGGCGGGTACACCACGGCCGAGACGCTGGCCCTGATGTTTGCCATCGGCGTCACCACCGGGACCATCGGCATCGTCTATGGACATGAGCTGTTCCACAAGCCGGGGCGGATGGAGCGGAACCTGGGCGACCTTCTCATGGCAATGGTGCTTTACGGCCATTTCCGCACCGAGCACCTGCTGGTGCACCATCCCTGGGTCGGCACCGGCCGCGACACGGTGACGGCACGCTACAACGAGGGCTTCCTGCGCTTCTTCCCGCGCGTGCTGTGGCAGGGGCCGCGCTCGGCCTGGAGGGCCGAGGCGGCGATGCTGGCACGCAGGGGCCTTCCGGCCTGGCACTGGCGCAATCCGGTCTGGAAATACCTTGGTCTCGAGGCCGCTTTCCTTGCGTTCGCCCATATGATCGGCGGCTGGACGGCGGCGGGGCTTTTCGCGTTCCAGGCGCTCGTCGCGGTGTGGCAGCTCGAGCTGACGAACTATGTCGAACATTACGGGCTGACGCGGAAATACCTCGGCGACAACCGGTATGAACCGGTCCGTCCGCACCATTCCTGGGATTCGGCGCAGGCGGTATCGGGGCTTCTGCTGATCAACCTCCAGCGCCACGCCGACCACCACCTGCACCCGCAACGGCGCTTCCCGCTCTTGCAGATTCACGACGAGACGGTGGTGCCGCGCCTGCCCACCGGATATCCGCCGATGACGGCGCTGGCGATGGTCCCGCCGCTGTGGCGGCGGATATTCAACCCGCGGGTCCGCGCCTGGCGCAGGCAGCATTACCCCGAGATCATCGACTGGAGCGCCTACAAGACGCTCAGCCACCCGCTGCCGCGATGAGGCCGCCCCTCAGGGGGGGAAGGCATGTAGCAAACTGTCGCCTTTGGCGCGACATCCCGCGAACCCCTGCCCCCTCGCCTGAAGGTGCAATCTCGCTATGCTCAGGGCAAACAAGGAGGTCGCGGCGCGAAACAGCCCCGGACCATCAGGCCAGAGGGAGTGGATCATGACCAGACGAGGAACCGGGGCCGCAGGTTGCGCGGCGCTCATCTCGGCGCTGTGGGCGATGGCGCCCTGCGCCGCAGGCGCCGCCGATGCGCCGACGCTCAGGCTCACCGTCATCAACTCGTCCGAGACCGACGTGCCGACCTACATCCTTGGCCATGTGCTGCGGAAGGCGGGCTACGAGGTGGAGTTCGTCTCGGCCGACTATACGGCGGGCCTGACCGGACTCACGCAGGGCGACCTGCATACCTTCCTGTGCTGGGACACGACCTGGGACGCCTGCCAGGAAGCCGTCGCCACCGGCGACGCGATCAACGCCGGATCGAGCGGCATCGCGGTGCGCGAGGGCTGGTGGTATCCCGCCTATCTGGAAGCCTCCTGCCCCGGCCTTCCCGACTGGAAGGCGCTCTTGCAGGACGGCTGCGTCAAGGCGCTCGCCACCGCGGAAACCGAACCCAGGGCGCAGTTCGTCGCCGCCCCCGCCGACTGGATCACCTATGTCCCCGAAACCATCGACGCCTTCGGCCTTGCGGTCGAGCCGATCACCTCGGGCAGTTCCGGAGCGCTGATCGCCACGCTCAAGGGCGCCTATGACCGGCAGGCGCCGATCATCGGCTGGGGCTACAGCCCGCACTGGTTCTTCGACAAGGCCGAAGGCAATTATGTCGCCTTCCCGCCCTATGAACCGGCCTGCTTCACCGACCCGGCCTGGGGTCCGATCCCCGACAGGACGCATGACTGCACCACGCCGTCGGGCTTCCTGTGGAAGCTGATGAACCGTGACGTCTCGCTCGAGGCACCGGGCGCCGCCCGCATCTTCTACCTGTTCACGCTCGACGCGAAGACCGTGGCGGAGGGGATGGAGAAGATCGACGTGGAGGGCGTGTCCTACGACCGGATGGCCGAGGACTGGGTGGCCGCCAACGAGGCCCTCTGGCGGGGCTGGCTGCGCTGATCCGGCGCGCGAGGAATCCGGACGGGGTGGACGGGGCGGTCGACGCGGCCCCTGCCCCGGTTCTGGCGGCGAGGCGGGGCGAGGCCCGGAAGAGCCGGTCGCCCTGAAACCAAGGGACCGATATCGTCATGTCCGAACCCGACTTTCCGATCCGCTGCCGAAACCTGTGGAAGATCTACGGCCACACCACGGCCCTGCGGGACACGTCCCCCGAACGGCTGACCGACGAGGTTCTGGCCGCGAAGGGGCTGCTGGCAGCCCTGCGCGAGGTGACGCTCGACATCGCGCGGGGCGAGGTCTTCGTCATCATGGGCCTTTCGGGATCTGGAAAATCCACTCTGGTCCGCTGCATGACGGGTCTGGTCGAACCGACGCTGGGCGATCTGGTGATCGACGGGGAAAACCTGCGCACCATCGCCCCCGAGCGGCTGATCGAGATGCGGCGCCACAGGATCAGCATGGTGTTCCAGGATTTCGCGCTGCTGCCGCATCTGACGGTGCTTGGAAACATCGCCTTCCCGCTCAGAGTGCAGGGGATCGGGCGCGCCCGGCGCGAGGCGCGCGCTGCGGAACTGGTCGATCTTGTCGGCCTTGCGGGGCGCGCGCACCACTTCCCGCACGAGTTGTCGGGCGGCCAGCAGCAGCGCGTCGGCATCGCCCGCAGCCTGATCACCGACCCCGATATCTGGTTTCTCGACGAACCCTTCTCCGCGCTCGATCCGCTGATCCGGCAGGAGATGCAGGGCGAATTGCTGCGCCTTCAGGCCAGGCTGCACAAGACGGTGGTCTTCATCACCCACGACTTCGACGAGGCCATCCGCATCGCCGACCGCATCGCCATCATGCGCGGCGGTGCGGTGGTGCAGGTCGATACGCCCGAAGGTCTGGTGCTTCATCCGAAGGACGAATACGTCGCCGCCTTCACCCGCAAGATCCCGCGCGACCGCGTCCTCAGCGTGGCGGCGATGCTGTCGCCGGTCTCCGACCGCGCCCGTGGCGCGCCGGTCCGTGCCACCGCGCTGGTGGGCGAGGTCGCCGCGCGCGTTCTGGCCGCCGAGGCGCCGGTTCCGGTCGCAGGCCCCGACGGCAGGATCGTCGGCTCGCTTGGCCGGACGGCGATCATCGAGACGGTCTTCGGAGGGTTCGCCTGATGGAGGCCGCCACCCTGCGGCGCAGGCCGGCACTTCTGCCCGTGGCGGGCGGGGCGGCGCTGGCGGTGCTGGCGCTGGCCTTTGCGGGCCGCTTGCCCGACTGGGCATGGCAGTTTCCCTCCGCGTGGGAGATCGACCTCGCTGCGGCCCTGAACCGCTTCTTCAAATGGCTCACCCGGGCCGGGGTCGGGCCCCTTGCCGTGAAGGACATCACGCGCGCGCTCGGCGCAGCCATCGAGGCTCCGCTCGATCTGGTCCGGGGTCTCTTGGTGGAAGGCTTCCGGCTGCGCCTGCCCGGCGGCGCGCGGGCAGAGATCGCGGCCCTGCCCTGGTGGGCGCTGACGGGTGCCTGGACGCTTCTCGCGCACCGGATCAGCGGGCGCGGCGGGGCGCTTCTGGTTCTGGGAAGCTGCCTTTACTTCCTTGTCCTCGGCCTGTGGGAGCCCGCGATGCTGACGCTGGCGTCGGTCGCGCTCTCGGTGGCGGTGGGTGCGGGCGCGGGGCTGCTGCTCGGGGCATGGGCTTACCGCTGGCCGCGCCTCGATGCGTGGCTGACAATTCTCTACGACATCATGCAGACGCTCCCGGTCTTTTCCTATCTCGTGCCGATCCTGCTATTCTTCGGGTTCGGCCCCGTCGCCGCGCTGACCGCGACCGTGATCTACGCGATGCCGCCGATGGCGCGGAACACCACGCTGGCGCTCCGCCGCCTGCCGCAATCGGTGCGCGACCTGGCGACGGTCACCGGCTGCACACCGGGTCAGCGGCAATGGCTGGTGCTGCTTCCCGCCGCGCGCCACGGGCTGCTGGCGGGGCTCAATCAGGTGATCATGCTGTCGCTTTCGGCGGTGATCATCGCGTCGATCATCGGCGCCGGCGGACTTGGCAACGACGTGTTGCAAGGGCTGAAGTCCATGCGCCTTGGCCGCGCCTTCGAGGCAGGGCTCGGCATCACGCTTCTCGCCATCGTCCTCGACCGGCTGTCGCGCGCGCTCGCGCTCCGCCGCCCGACCCACGGGGCGGGCACCGGCCGAAAGCTTCTCTGGGCCGTGTCGGGGCTTCTGGTTCTGGGCCAGATCACGGCGCAGATCCTGCCCCCGTCGCGTGATTTCCCCGAGGCGCTCACCCTCTCGACCGGGCGGCTTCTGGACGATCTGGTCACCTGGGCCAACGTGGCGATGCAGGGCCCGATCGAGGCATTGCGGGACATGACCGTGCGGCATCTGCTGCGGCCGGTGAAGGAGGGGCTCCTGGCGCTTCCGTGGCTTGGCGTGGCGGGAAGCCTGACGCTTGCGGCCGCGGCCGTCCAGGGGCCGAGGCTCGCGCTCGGCTGTGCCGCGACCTTCGGCTTCATCGCCCTGGCGGGCGATTGGAACCGGGCGATGGTCTCGCTCTATCTCGTGCTGGTGTCGACGCTGGTCGCGGTGGTGCTCGGCTTTCCGGTCGGGCTGATCGCGGGGCTGCGCCCCTCGGTGGATCGAGCCGTCACCCTGGTCATCGACACGCTGCAGACCCTGCCCACGTTCGTCTACCTGATCCCGGTGGTGATGCTGTTCGGCCTTGGCGATTTCCCGGCGCTGGTGGCGATCGTGCTTTACGCCCTTCCACCGGCGATCCGCTACACCAAGGACGGGATCGCCCGGGTGCCGCGGTCGCTGGTCGAGGCCGCAGACATGGCGGGCTGTTCGCCGCGCCAGCGGCTTGTCTTCGTCCAGATCCCCCATGCGCTGCCCGAACTGATGCTGGGGCTCAACCAGACCCTGCTCATGGCCTTCGGGATGCTCGTGATCACCTCGCTGGTCGGCACCCGCGGGCTCGAGCAGGAGGCGCTGGTCGCCGTCAGCAAGGCGAAAGTCGGCGAGGGGCTGATCTCGGGGCTTGGCATCTCGCTCCTGTCGATCGTCGCCGACCGGCTGATCGGCCACGGCGCCCGCAGGCTGCGGCGGCGCCTCGGGCAGGGTTGACGGGCGGGGTGGCCAGAAGATGAACGGCGTGCCGTACCCCCTGCTGTCGCCCGGCCTTGCCGCCCTGCCCGCGGACATGCTGCGCCGGATGATCCTCGGCCGGGAAATCTCCGTTCCCGAACTGGTGGCGGATGCGCTGGCAGCGATCGGGCGGCTGGACGGTCGGCTGAACGCCTTCATCGCCACCTGCCCCGAGCGGGCGATGGCCGAGGCTCGCACAGCGCAGGCGCGGCTCATGGCCGGGGCGGCGGCGCCGCCGCTCTGCGGCCTTCCGCTTGCCGTGAAGGATGCCGAACCGGTGGCCGGGCTGCCCTACACCTGCGGATCGCTGGTCTACCGCGACCGGGTGGCGGACGCGGATTCGGTGCATGTGGCGCGGCTGAGGGCGGCCGGCGCCATCGTCGTCGGCAAGACCAACACGCCCGAGTTCACCCTGCTTGGCGAAACCCGCAACCGCCTCGGCCCCGACACCTGCAATCCCTGGAACACCGCCCTGACGGCGGGCGGATCGTCCGGCGGGTCGGCCGCCGCGCTGGCCGCGGGGATGGTTCCGCTGGCCACCGGATCGGACACCGCGGGATCAATCACCGTTCCCGCCGCCTTTTGCGGCATCCTCGGGCTGAAACCCGGCCACCGCCGGATCCCGCTCTGGCCCGGCCCCGGCGACTGGGCGCCCTATTCCGACGTGGGGCCGATGGCGCGGACGGCGACGGGCCTGGCGATGATGTTCGCCGCCGCCGCGGGGCCGGACCCGCGCGACCCGCTGTCCCTGTTTCCCGTGGCGTCCCGGCCGGAAACCGGATCCCTGCGCATATCCTGGGGCCGGACGGTCGCCGGCCTGCCCGTCGAGACCGACTGCGCCGCCGCGGCCGAAGGGGCGGCCGCGCTTTTCGCGGCGGCGGGGCACCGTGTGGATCAGGCCGCACCCGCCGTCGCCGATCCTGGCGCGGTGCACGACCTGCTGGGGGCGGTCGAGGAATACCGGGCGCGCGGCGCGCTTCTGGAGCGCGACGCGGCGCTTCTGGCGGCCGAGACGCGGGCGATCCTGGAACTCGGCCGCGGCATCGGGCCCGGCGCCCTTGCCGCCGCAAGGGCCGCGGCGGACGAGGTGGCGGCGCGGTTCCGCGCCTTCATGGCGACGCGCGATCTCTTGATCCTGCCCGCCACGGCCAGCCCGGCCTTCCCGCTACGCCACCCGCCGGAGCGGATCGCGGGCCAGCCCGTGCGCCCGGACTGGCCCAGCTACGCCCCGTTCAACATGCTGGGCAACCTCTCCGGCCTGCCGGTCGCGACCCTTCCGGTGCGCTTGACGGACGGCGGCTTGCCGGTCGGCGCGCTCCTGTTCGCCAACCCCGGGCAGGAGGCGCTGCTGCTGTCGGCCCTGGCCCAGGCAGAGACGCTGCGGGGCCCGCTGGCCCCGCCGCTTCTCACTTCAGCGCGTTGACCCAGGGCCGCGCGACAAAGGCGCCCTCGCGGTCGGTCGCGTCGTTCGAAATCGCTGCACGGATGTCCTGCGGGATGACCGGGCTGTTCAGGTCGTAGAGCCCGGCACCCGCCAGCGCCGCGCGCAGGTCGACCTGATCACCCAGCGCTTCCCAGATCACCCGGTAGCAGGCGACATCGCGGCCGATGCCCGAACTTACGCCCAGTGTAAGCCCCGACATGACCGATGTCTGGTCGGGTCGCGGCGGCAGCAGGACCGTCGTCCACATCATCTGGCCGACATGGGCCTCGCGCTCGTGCACGATGATGCGCTCGCCGGTGTGATAGAGGATGCCGGTGTATTTCAGGATTCGGCGCGACCGGCGCTTGATGGCCGAGTAGTTCTCGATGGTCTTGCAATAAACGAAGCCTGCGCGGCTGAAGACACTGATCAGCGACCGCAGCACCAGGTCGGGAAACTCGACGGGGCGGAAGTAGGTGTAATAGAAGCCCAGATAGACCTCGAGTTGCCGGGTCGAGCGCGGGTTGATCCGGTGCAGGCCGGCGATGAAGGTGCCGAGCGGATCGACCGGGGCACCGGTTCGGCGGCGGATGGCGATGATTTCGCGGAACTGGGTGTGATCCATCAGGATCTCGGATTCCTCGACACCGAAGAAATCGCAGATCCGCTGCATCCTGCGGACCGAGGGTCGGGCGGAGCCGCTCAGGTAGCGGTGGAACTGCTGGCGGTTCACGTCCAGCCGCCGGCAGATTCCGGCGATGGAGTCCGCGTAGGAGGTCAGAAGCCTGAGGTTCTTCTGGAGATTGCCTGGTTCCATCATCGATTCTCGACCTGCGGGACGGGGCCGGTTGCGACCGCCGCGCTGACTTTCGGGCAACCCTCCGGCCGGTCAAGTGCAATTGCACGCATCCGCGGTCGGCTCGGCGACGGCTCGGCGACAGGGCGGCTACGGGGCGGCTATGGGTGCGGCGGTGGGCGCAGCGGGGCCGGCGGACCGGTTGCTGGAGCCATATCTGCCCGGCGCACGCGTGAAACGGGTGCGAGCGCATCATCCGGACACTTCCCGCACAAGCTGCGATTGACATGGCCGGCTTTCTCCATATCATTCGTATACAAATGACATTGACTCGAGAGGCAAGGCCGATGCCATACCTCGTTCCCGAAACGGTCAGCGAAGCGCTGGTCCTGCTGCGCGACCGGCGGCCGGTCGTGGTGGCGGGCTGCACCGATGTCCTTCCCACCCGCCGGCAGGGCGACCGGACCGACGACATCCTCGACGTGACCGGGCTTTCGGACCTGCGCGGGATCACCGGCGGGCCGCAGGGCTGGCGCATCGGCGCGGCCACCACCTGGGCCGAGATCGCGGCCGCCCCCCTGCCCCCGGCCTTCGACGCGCTGCGGCAGGCCGCAGCCGAGGTCGGCGCGATCCAGATCCAGAACGCCGGGACCGTCGCCGGCAACCTCTGCAACGCCTCGCCCGCCGCCGACGGGGTACCGCCGCTGCTGGTGCTGGAGGCCGAGGTGGAGCTTGCCTCGGCCGCCGGGCGGCGGCGGCTGGCGCTGTCCGATTTCATCACCGGGGTCCGCCGCACCGCGCGCGCGGCCGACGAACTGGTGGTGGCGCTGCACCTGCCGCAGCCGCCGACGGATGCGGGCGGCGCCTTCGTCAAGCTTGGCACCCGCAGCTCGCTGGTGATCTCGATCGCGATGGTCGCGGCGGTGGTGCGGGTCGCGGGCGGCCGGATCGCGGCGGCGCGGCTGGCGGTCGGCGCCTGTTCGCCGGTCGCCCGCCGGCTGCCGGCGTGGGAGGCGGCGCTTGAGGGCCGCAGCCTCGACGCGGTGGCGGGCCTGCGGCCCGATCCGGCGCACCTGGCGGGGCTGGCCCCGATCGACGATGTGCGGGCCACGGCGGCCTACCGGACCGAGGCGGTGCGGGACCTGTGCCGGCGGGCAGTGATGCGGGCGGTGGCTTCGGCGACAGGAGGTTCCGATGCGCGATGAGGCCAACGCAGGGACGACCCGCTTCACCCTGAACGGCGCGGCGGTCGCCGTCAGCGCACCGGCGGACGAACGCCTGTCGGACAGCTTGCGCGAACGGC
The DNA here is from genome assembly GCA_039808285.1 of Paracoccaceae bacterium. Taxonomy (GTDB): domain Bacteria; phylum Pseudomonadota; class Alphaproteobacteria; order Rhodobacterales; family Rhodobacteraceae; genus Albidovulum. The sequence goes on along the minus strand of JBDHSQ010000009.1, from coordinate 12,714 downwards.
TGGGCGCCCGCGAGGTCAAGATCGGCTGCAACGCCGGCGACTGCGGCGCCTGTTCGGTTCTGGTCGACGGCGCGGTGGTCTGTTCCTGCCTGACGCCCACCCGCAAGGCCGAGGGCCGCCGGGTCGAGACGGTGGCGGGCCTCGTCGCGACGGACCCGGTGGCGCAGGCGCTGGCCCAGCGCTTCCAGGACCACGGCGCGGCGCAATGCGGCTTCTGCACGCCGGGGATGGTGACCGCCTCGGTCGCGCTCTTGCGCCAAGATCCCGCCCCGGACGAGGCGGCGATCACACGGGCGCTGGGCGGCGTGCTCTGCCGCTGCACCGGCTATCGCAAGATCATCGACGCGGTGGCCTCGGTGCCGCCGGCGCTGGCCGGGGCCGGCGCGGCCGGCCATGCCGGGGCGGCGATCCGGCGGCTGGACGGGGCGCCGAAGCTTGACGGAAGCGAAGCCTTCGGCGATGACGTGGCCCCCCCCGACACGCTGGAAATCCTGGTGATCCGCTCGCCCTTCCCGCGGGCCGGCTTCCGCTTCGGCGATCTGGACGGCTGGCTTGCCGGGCAGGCGGGAATGGCCGCGGTGCTGACGGCCGCCGATGTGCCGGGCCGCAACGTTTTCGGCGTGATCCCCGCCTTCGCCGATCAGCCCGCCTTTGCCGAAGACGTGGCGCGGTTCCGCGGCGAGGCGGTGGCCGCGGTGGTCGGCACCCCCGAGACGATCCGCGGCTTCGATCCGGCCACCTTCCCGGTCACCTGGCAGGAGCTTCCCCCGGTGATGACGCCGGCCGAGGCCGAGGCATCAGGCGCGCCGCTGCTGCACGAGGGCCGCGCCGGCAACCTGATGTGCAAGGGCTTCGTCGCCTGCGGCGATGCCGGGGCGGCGCTGGCCGCGGCCGATGTGACGGTCGAGGCGCGGTTCACCAGCGGTTTCGTCGAGCACGCCTATATCGAGCCCGAGGCGGGCTTTGCCCGGGTGGTCGACGGCAGGGTGGAAATCCACGCCTGCACCCAGGCGCCGGTGATGGACCTCGAGTCGATGGAAATCCTGCTGGGGATGGACCGGTCGCGCATCCGCATCGTGCCGACCGCGGTGGGCGGGGGGTTCGGGTCGAAACTCGACATCTCGCTCCAGCCCTATCTGGCGCTCGGGGCGATCAAGACCGGGCGGCCGGTGCGGATGGCCTACAGCCGCACGGAATCGATGCAGTCGACCACCAAGCGCCACCCTTCGGACATCCGGCTGCGGCTGGGGGCGACGCGGGACGGCATCCTCAAAGGCTGCGATTTCCAGGGCACCTTCAACACCGGGGCCTATGCGTCATGGGGGCCGACGGTCGCCAACCGGGTGCCGGTCCATGCCTCGGGCCCCTACCGGATCGCCGACTACCGGGCCGAGGCACGGGCGATCCATACCAACTGCCCGCCGGCCGGCGCCTTCCGCGGCTTCGGCGTGCCGCAGGCGGCGATCGCGCTGGAATCGCTGATCGACGAACTGGCCGGGAAGCTGGGGCTCGACCCGCTGGAGCTGCGGCTGAGGAACGCGCTGGAAAATGGCGTGCCGACCGTCTGCGGCCAGGTCTTTTCGCAGGGCGTCGGCATCCGCGCCTGCCTTAAGGCGCTGCGACCTGCGTGGGAGGCCGAACGCGCGGCGGCCGAGGCATTCAACCGTGATGCCACCGGCCCGCTCCGGCGCGGGGTGGGCGTCGCCTCGGGCTGGTATGGCTGCGGCAATACCTCGCTGCCCAACCCTTCCACCATCAAGGCCGGCATCCGCGCCGATGGGGCAATCGTGCTGCACCAGGGGGCGATGGACATCGGCCAGGGCGCCAATACGGTGATCACCCAGATCTTCGCCACCGCGCTGGGGGTGCCGGTGGCCGGGATCGGGCTGATCGGCCCCGACACCGACCTGACGCCCGACGCCGGCAAGACCTCGGCCTCGCGCCAGACCTTCGTCTCGGGCAATGCCGCGCGGCTGTGCGGCGCGGCGCTGAGGGCCGAGGTGCTGCGCGCCGTCAACGCCTCGGACCAGGCGCTGCTGTCGGTCGCGGACGGCGCGATCACGGTGGATGACGGCGCCAGCCGCCACCGCATCGCGCTGGGTCCGCTCGCCGCCGATGGCGACGGCTATGTTTTCGCGGCCAGCGGCCATTACGACCCGCCGACGAAGCCCCTGGACGAGAACGGACAGGGCGAGCCCTACGCCCAGTTCGGCTATGCCGCGCAACTGGCGGTGGCCGAGGTGGACACGCGTCTCGGCACGGTGCGGCTCCTGCGGCTGGTGGCGGCCCATGACGTGGGCCTTGCGGTCAACCCGATGCTGGTCGAGGGCCAGATCCAGGGCGGCGTCGCCCAGGGCATCGGCATGGCCCTGATGGAGGAATACATCCCCGGCCGCACCGAGAACCTGCACGACTACCTGATCCCCACCATCGGGGACATTCCGCCGATCGAGCCGATCATCATCGAGGAAGCCGATGCCCACGGACCCTATGGCGCCAAGGGCCTTGGCGAACACGTGCTGATCCCCACCGCGCCGGCGATCCTCAACGCCATCGCCCACGCCTGCGGCGTGCGGATGACCAGCGTTCCCGTAACCCCCGCGAAACTCGCCACTGCCCTGGCTGGAGACTGACATGACCGACAAAGCCGAACGCCTGGCCGACAAGATCCGCTGCGACGCCTGCCCGGTCCTGTGCTATATCGCCGAGGGGCGCGCAGGTGCCTGCGACCGCTATGCCAACCATGCCGGCAAGCTGGTGCGGCTCGACCCGCTGACCATCATCGAAAGCGCCGCCAGCCACGGGGTCAAGGCGGTGCCGTTCCTCAAGGGCGGCGAAGGCACCGACTGGGACGGCGACCTGGTGCAGGGCGGGCGGCCGTTCATCACCGCGGTCGGCGCCGGGACCACCTATCCCGACTACAAGCCCGCCCCCTTCATCGTCAGCCAGAATGTCGAGGGCGTCGACATGGTGACGGTGGTGACCGAAGGCATCTTCAGCTACTGCGGCGTCAAGGTGAAGATCGACACCGACCGCTTCATCGGCCACGAACGCGCGGTGGTGCGGGTCGAGGGCGAGCCGGTCGGCCATGTGATGACCTCGGAATACGGCTCCAAGATGCTGTCGCTGGGGGGGGTCGAGCACCTGACCGGCGGCGGCAAGAAGGAAGGCCGGGTCACCTGCGACGCGCTGCTGAAGCTGTGCAACCGCGAACCGGTGGAGATGACCGTGGACGAGGGCGCCACCCTGGTGGTCCAGGCCGGGCGGCCGCCGGTGATCAACGGGGCCGAGGAAAAGCTGATGCGGGTGGGCTGCGGCTCGGCCACCATCGGCATGTTCGCGACGCAATGGGCCCAGCACGCCGACGAGGTGGTGGTGGTCGACGACCACATCACCGGCGTCCTGTCGGAACACCAGTCGGGCAAGCTTCTGGGCGTTCCGCCCAGCGGCATCCGGGTGAAGGGGCGCCGGTCCACGCCGGGGCGCTATTTCCAGGTGGCGGCACCCGGCACCGGCTGGGGGGGCACCGATGTCGAGGATCCGCTGACCATCCTCAAGGATGCCGATCCCGAGATCGCCTGGGAAGGGCTCCGGCTTTTGATGGTGTCGACCACCGGCGAGCAGTCCGCCTATTACGAGCTTGACGCCGATCTGCGTCCGGTCGCCATGCCGTTGCCCGCCGACCTGCGCGCCTCGGTCGAACTGATCGCCGAGAACTGCGAACCCTCGCTCTGTTCGGTGCTGTTCATGGCCGGCGCGGGCGGATCGCTGCGCGCGGGCGTGACCAAGAACCCGGTCAAGCTGACCCGCTCGGTCAAGGATTCGCTTACCTATGTCTCCTGCGGGGGGGCGGGCGCCTATGTCTGGCCCGGCGGTGGCATCACGGTGATGGTGGACGTGACCGAGATGCCGTCGAATTCCTTCGGCTATGTGCCGACGCCGGCGCTGGTGGCGCCGATCGAGTTCACCATGCGGCTGTCGGATTACGTGGCCCTTGGCGGCCATGCCGATCAGGTCCGCCCCGTCCAAGAGGTTCTTTCCGGCAATCACATGTCAGAGGGCATGCGCCGTGTCGGCCCCTCGGGGCAAGGCGGCGACCCGATGGCGCGGCACAACTTCCGCTGGCCGGGGGAGTGACATTCGTGACAGCGGGCGGCCCGGCGGCCGTGACGCATTTGACATCCAGCACCAAGGGGGGGGGACACATGCCCAGGGTCGAGTTGCGCAAGCGCCTGCTTGTGCTTGAGGACATATTCCACGAGGGCGGCCCGGTGCGGGAGGAGCCGCACCGGCGCGGCGCGGCGCTGGCGGTGATCCGCAACCCTTTCGCCGGCCGCTACGAGCCCGACATCCAGGGCTTCATGGACGACCTCCGGCCGCTCGGCCTCGACCTCGCCACAAGGCTGGCGGAGGCGCTGGGCGGGGCCGACCGGATCGAGGGCTACGGCAAGGCCTCGCTCGTCGGCGCGGCGGGGGAACTGGAGCACGGCGCGCTCTGGCATGCGCCGGGAGGCTATGCGATGCGCGAGGTGCTGAACGGCGCCAGGGCGATCGTACCGTCGAGCAAGAAGGTTGGCGGCGTGGGTGCCCGGATCGACGTGCCGATCACCCATGTCAACGCCTCCTATGTGCGCAGTCATTTCGACGCGATCGAGGTGGGGCTGAACGACGCGCCCCGCGCGGACGAGATGCTTGTGGTGCTGGCCATGACGACGGGGCCCCGCATCCATTCGCGCTCGGGCGGGCTGGAGGCCTGGCAGATCAAGGGCGAGGACGGGCTGCGCTGACAGGCCCCCGCCCACGGCGGCGGGTTCGGGCCGGCTTGGTGTGCAGTGCGCGGGTTCATTCGGCCCGCGCCTTGCGCCGATCCATCCGAGTTCATGCAAAGCATTGGATCAAAAGTATTTTACGGCATCTCATCAATCGCTCCTCTTCGCGATTGACAGCCGCGCATGATCCAATTTATCATTCGTATACAAATGAATTGGAGACGCCCATGACCTATGCTGTCGCGGAAGGCTGCATCCTGTGCAAATACACCGACTGCGTCGAGGTCTGCCCCGTGGACTGTTTCTACGAAGGCGAGAACATGCTGGTGATCCACCCCGACGAATGCATCGACTGCGGCGTGTGCGAGCCGGAATGCCCGGTCGACGCCATCAAGCCCGACACCGCGCCGGGGATCGGGCCGTGGCTGGTGCTGAACGCGGACCTGGCGCGGGCCTGGCCGAACATCAACGAACGGATCGCCCCCCTGCCGGACCATGCGGCCTGGGCCGAGCGGCCCGGAAAGCTCGACGCGCTTTCGCGCAACCCCGCCGCCCCGCGCTGACGGGCGCCAGACCGGAGACCAGGATGCAGGAAAACGCCACTCTTCCCCAAGCAGGCGCCGGGGCGCATATCCCGGCCGGGGTCTATGCCGAGACGGTGACCGAGGTGCAGCACTACACCGACCGGCTGTTCCGTTTCCGCATCACCCGCCCCGCGGCGTTCCGCTTCCGCTCGGGCGAGTTCGTGATGATCGGCCTGCCGAATGCCGAACGCCCGGTCTACCGCGCCTATTCGATCGCCAGCCCCTCCTGGGACGAGGAGATCGAGTTCTTCTCGATCAAGGTGCCGGACGGGCCGCTGACCGAGCATCTGCAAAGGATCAAGGTCGGCGACACCGTGCTGATGCGCAAGAAACCGACCGGCACACTGGTGCTTGACGCGCTGCTGCCCGGAAAGCGGGTCTACATGTTCTCGACCGGCACCGGGATCGCCCCCTTCGCCTCGCTGATCCGCGACCCCGAGACCTACGAGAAATTCGACGAGGTGATCCTGACCCACACCTGCCGCGAGGTCGCCGAGCTGGCATACGGGCTGGAACTGGTGCGCAACCTGATGGACGACGAACTGGTGGGCGAACTGGCCCGCGCGCAGCTTCGCCACTACCCCACGGTGACGCGCGAGCCGTTCGCGGTCACCGGCCGGATCACCGAGCTGATGGCCAGCGGCAAGCTCTTCGCCGACCTGGGCGTGCCGCCGATCTGCCCCGAAGACGACCGCGGCATGATCTGCGGCTCGATGGCGATGCTGCGCGACACCAAGGAAGCGCTGGAGGATTTCGGCCTGGTCGAGGGCTCGAACGCCCAGCCCGGCAGCTTCGTGGTGGAACGCGCCTTCGTCGATTGACGGGCGGTCACGGCATGGCCCCGTTCGAGCAGCCCGAAATCCTGCCCCCGCGCCCCGTTCTGGCAGCGGCCGGGCGGGCCGTCGTGCTTCTGTCCGACGACGGGGCGGCGGTCACCGCCCGCGGCCATCCCAGGCCGCGGAATCCGGCCGGACGGGACGGGACGGGGATGCCGGCGATCGCGGCGGCGGGGCGCGCGGCGACGGCCGGCACGTCGCATTTCGTCTTCCTCCTGGTCGACAACTTTTCCCACCTCGCCTTCTCCTGTGCCATCGAGCCCCTGCGGATTGCCAACCGGGTCTCGGGGCGGCAGCTCTATCACTGGACCCTGGCGAGCCCCGGCGGCGTCTCGGCGATCTGCTCGAACCGCTCGGTGACGCTGGTCGACAGGGGGCTGGAGCCGCTGCGCCATGTCGACCGCCTGCTGGTGATCTCGGGCGAGCATGTCCGGCGCGCGGCCACGCCCGAGATTCTGGCCTACCTGCGCCGCGAACGCGCCGCGGGCACGCCGATCGGGGCGATCTGTTCGGGTGCCTACCTTCTGGCGAGCGCCGGGTTCCTGAACGGTCAGACGGCGGCGGTCCATTGGGAATACCACGACCTTTTCGCCGAGATGTTCCCGGAGGTGCGGCTGGTGCGCGGGGTCTTTGTCGCCGGCGGCAAGGTCATCACCGCCGCCGGCGGGACTGCGGCGGCCGACCTGATGCTGCACCTCATCGCCGCCGAGCACGGCCCCGACCTTGCCACCGCGGTGGCCGACCAGATGGTCTACAACGCCGTGCGCGAAGGCACGGCGGAACAGCGGGTTTCGCTGCAATCGCGCCACGGCATGCGCAACCCCCACCTCGTGCGCGCCGTGGCGCTCGTCCAGCAGAACATGGAGGAGCCGGTTTCCCCCGGCGAGATCGCCCGCGCATTGGGAATATCGACCCGCCAGCTCGAGCGGCTGTTCCTGCGCTATCTCGGCACCTCACCCAAGCGGTTCATCATCGAGACCCGCCTGAACCGGGCGCGCAACCTTCTGGTGCAGACCGACCAGTCGATCATCGAGATCGCGGTCGCCTGCGGTTTCTCGACGCCGTCGACGTTCTCGAAGGTCTTCCGCGCGCATTTCGGCGTCTCGCCCGTCGCCCAGCGCTCGACGCTGAGCTGACCCGGGGGGGTGGGCGCCGGCCGACGACGCGGCCCGGCTCCGTGGCGTCGCGTCACAGGAACAGATGGCTTTCGGCCGGGTTCCAGTTGACATGGAAGGTAGCCTCGGGCGAAACGCCGGCGATCGCTTCGGCGCTGGCGCGCATCCACAGCTCTTGCCCCCAGGCCGTCTGGAACTGCACGGTCGAACTGTCGCCCAGGAATGTCACGTCGAGCACGCGCACCGGCAACCCCTGGCCCTTCACGTCAAGGCGCAGCGACTGCGGACGCACCATCACCTGCCCCGCCGCGGGCCCGCTGCTGGCGGCGCCGGCCGACCGGTGCACCGGCAGGTCGGCCACCACCGTTCCGTCGGGGAAGACCACCCTGCCCCGCTCGCCCGCAACCTTCGTCTCGGCGGTGTCGAGGAAGCTCGAATCGCCGATGAAGCTTGCGACGAAGCGGGTCGCCGGGTCGTGATAGAGGTCGCGCCCGCTGCCCACCTGCTCGATCCGGCCGTGGTTGAAGACGGCGATCCGGTCGGACAGGCGCAGCGCCTCTTCCTGGTCGTGGGTGACGTAAAGGATCGTCACGCCGGTCTCGCGGTGGATGCGGCGGATCTCGATCTGGATTTCCTCGCGCAGCTTCTTGTCCAGCGCCGACAAGGGCTCGTCCATCAGCAGCACCGGCGGGTCGTAGGCCAGGGCGCGCGCCAGAGCCACGCGCTGCTGCTGGCCGCCCGACAGATGGCCCGGCATCCGGTCGCCGTAGCCGTCGAGCCGCACCAGCGCCAGCATCCTGTCGACCTGCGCGGCGATCTCGGCTGCGGGGCGGCCCCGGACCCTGAGCGGGAACGCCACGTTCTCGCGCACGTTGAGGTGCGGGAACAGGGTGTAGCGCTGGAACACCATGCCGATGTTGCGCTTGTGCGAGGGCGTGGAGAGGATCGAGGCGCCGCGCAGCAGGATGTCGCCCGAGGTCGGTTCGTTGAAGCCCGCGAGCGCATAAAGCGTGGTCGACTTGCCCGAGCCGGAGGGGCCGAGGAAGGTGAGGAACTCGCCTTCCGGAATTTCCAGCGAGACGTCGTCGACCGCGACGACGCTGCCATAGGTCTGGCGAAGGCTGCGGATGGACAGGAAGGCCGGGGTCATTTCGAAATCCGTCTCCTCAGAAGCGCCGCCGCGGCCATCACCAAAAGGGTGAAGGCCACGAGGATGGTGGAGGCCGCCGCGATCACCGGCGTCAGATCCTGGCGCAACGCACCCCAGATGCGCACCGGCAGGGTCTGAAGGTCGGGGCTGGCCATGAAGATCGCCACCACCACCTCGTCCCAGGAAATCAGGAAGGCGAAGATGGCAGCCGAGAACAGGCCGATACGGATCGCCGGAAGCGTGATCTTGAGCTTCGCCCGCAAGGGCGAGGCGCCGCACAGCACCGCCGCATCCTCGATCGACTTGTCGAAGCCTTCCAGCGAATTGACGATCGGGATCACCGCGAAGGGGAAGGCCAGCACGGTATGGGCCAGCACAAAGCCGACCAGCGTGCCATTCAGGCCGATCCGCAGGAACAGCGCATAGATCGCCACCGCGAAGACGATGACCGGCAGCACCATCGGCGTCAGGAACAGCGCCTTCAGCAGGTTGCGCCCCGGAAAGCGCCCGCGCACCAGCGCGAAGCTGGCCATCAGCCCCAGAGCCACCGCCAGCGCCGCCGACAGCACCCCCACCTTGGCACTGGTCAGCGCCGCATCCAGCCAGCGCGGGTCGGCGGCCAGGTCGCGATACCAGCGCAGCGTCCAGGCGGGCGGCGGGAACACCAGCCACTGCGACGACCCGAAGGACAGCGCAGCGATGAAGATAATCGGCACCAAGAGGAAGAGGCAGACGAGGATCGTGATCGCCCAGAGCGCGAGCCCGAGCCCGCCGAGCCGGTTGTAGCTCAGCAGCATCAGCGCATCCCCCCGAAGAAGCGGATCTGCACCGCATAAAGCGCCAGCGTCACGCTGAGCAGCAGGAAGGCCGCGGCCGACCCGAGCCCCCAGTTCAGCAGCGACTGCACCAGTTGCGCGATCATCTCGGCCAGCATCATGTGCGAGGTCCCGCCCAGCAGCGCCGGGGTGACGAAATAGCCCAGCGACATGACGAAGACCATCAGCCCGCCCGCCGCCGCCCCCGGCGCCGACAGCGGCAGCAGCACCCGCCGGAACGCCTGCCAGCGCCCGGCGCCGCACAGCGCCGCGGCTTGCAGCGTGGTCGGGTCAAGCGCGCGGATGCTGGCGTAGAGCGGCAGGATGATGAAGGGCAGCATGATATAGGTCATGCCGATGGTGACGCCGGTCAGGTTCTTGACCAGGGCCAGCGGCTCGCTGATCAGGCCAAGCTTCATCAGCGTGGTGTTGATGACCCCGGTGCGCTGCAAAAGCACCATCCAGGCATAGGTCCGCGCCAGGAGGTTGGTCCACATCGACACCAGGATGACCGCCAGCACCAGGTTGGCCCAGCGCTGCGGCATGATCGCCAGCAGCCAGGCCACCGGATAGCCAAGCAGAAGCGAGACCGCGGTGACCAGGCTGGCGACCACGAAGGTGTTGTAGAACACCCGCGCATAGGTCGAGGTCGCGAACAGCTCGGCATAGTTCTGAAGGCCGAACTGCGGCTCCAGCACCGAGCGCAGCAGCAGGCTGACCACCGGGATCACGAAGAACAGCGCAAGCAGCGCAAGCGCGGGGATCGCCGGGCCAAGGCCCCGCCAGCGCCACCCCGGCGATGAAACGTCTGTGGCCATGTGTGTCCCCATGACGTGGCTGGATGGCGGAAAGGCGCCGGCAGGCAGCGATGCCCGCCGGCGCAAGCGGTCACTTGGCCTGCCAGTCGTACCAGCGCTTGGCGATCTCGTCGCGGTGCTCGGCCCAATAGGCCATGTCGAGGTTGATCTGGCTGTCGACATGGGCGTCGGGCAGTTCGGCGACCACGGCCGGGTCCATCTCGGCCTTGGAGTTCACGTTGATCGGCGCATAGCCGGTGGCGGCGGCAAGCTTGGCCTGTCCGGTGGCCCCGGTCGCCTCGGCCAGGAACTTCATCGCCGCGTCCTTGTTCTTGGCACCCTTCGGCACCACCAGCACGTCGGCGGCGGTCAGGTTCTGGTTCCACGAAACCCCGACATTGCCGCCTTCCTGCTGGATCGCGAAGATGCGGCCGTTCCAGAAGCTGCCGATCGGCGCCTCGCCCGAAGCCAGAAGCTGCTGCGATTCGGCGCCGCCGCCCCACCAGATGATGTCGGACTTGATCGTGTCGAGCTTGGCGAAGGCGCGGTCGAGGTCCAGGGGATACAGCGCGTCCGCCGCCACGCCATCGGCCAGCAGCGCGGCCTCGAGCACGCCGGGCGCCGACCACTTGTAGAAGCTGCGCTTGCCGGGGAACTTGGCGGTGTCGAACACGTCGGCCCAGCTTGCCGGCTCGGCCGGCAGCGCGTCCTTGTTGTAGCCGATGACGAAGGAATAGTAGAAGCTGCCCACCGCATGATCGGTGGCAAAGCGCGGGTCGATCGCGGCGCGGTCGACCACGCCGAAGTCGATCGGCTCCAGAAGTCCCATCTTCGCCGCGGCGATGGCGAAGTCGTATTCGACATCGACCACATCCCAGTCGACGTTGCCGCTTTCGACCATCGCCTTCAGCTTGCCATAGTCGGTCGGCCCGTCCTGGCGGACGGCGACGCCGGTCTTTTCGGTGAAGGGCGCGGCCCAGGACGCGGCCTGCGCATCCTGGGTGGTGCCGCCCCAGCTTGTGAACACCATGTCCTGCGCCGAGGCCGCGACGGCCATGCCGGCTGCCAGGAACGTGCCCGTCAGTATCGACTTCAGTGTCATTTCTCCTCCCTCGTTTTCCGGTCGAAGACCGGCTTCCCCAACATTCCGGCCCCGCGCCTGTCGCGCCTCCCGCCGGGCCGGCAATTCATTTGCATACTAATGACACACATTTCCACGGGCCTGTCAACGTGCACGATGCGTCGCAGTCGCGAAACCTGTGATTCGCGGGGTTGCAGGCCCGGCGTCGCAGGCGTGGCCGGACGGTGTCGAAGATGCACGCCTGCTTCCCCTTCGGTCCGGTTTATTTGTGTGCTAATGGAAATGCGGGAACCGCCAGAACCACCTCCCGGCCGGACGCCGGCGCGGCGCGCGGCTGCGTTCCCGAGGGCCGCCGGCCCGGCAAGGGGAGACCGAGGCAGATGACACAAGCGGAAACGGACGCGCGCCGCGGTTCCGAGGCGGGGGAGGAACCCTATGTCCTTGACGACCAGATCGGCTATCTTCTCCGGCTGGCGAACCAGCGGCACACGCTGATCTTCCAGGAACATGCCGTGCTGGAGCTGACGCCGACGCAGTTCTCGGCGATGGTGCGGCTACTGGACGAGGGCGAATGCTCGCAGAACGAACTGGGCCGCCGCACGGCGATGGACGTGGCCACGGTCAAGGGCGTCGTCGACCGGCTGCGGGCCAAGGGGCTGGTGCGGCTCAGACCCGATCCGACCGACCGCCGCCGCACGACGATCTCGATCCTGCCGCCGCACGAGCCGCTCAGGGCGCAGCTCCATGCGGTCGGCCGGCGGATCACCCAGCAAACGCTGGCGCCGCTGACCGCGGCGGAACGCCGGACACTGCTGCGCCTTCTGGCAAAGATCATCTGACGGGTGACCCGGCCGGCCCGTCGCGCGGACCGGCCGGGTTCCGGTCAGATCACCGACACGGCACCGGAATAGGCGGCGACGATGTGCTCGTCGGCACGCGCGGTCAGGGCGGCGATCTCGCGTTCCTGGTCCTCGCTCAGCAGCCCCTGCTCGGGCGCCGCGGCGATCGCCGCCAGGGCGGCATCGCGCGCCTCGTCGAAGGCGGTGCGGCGGCCCGACTTCTCGTAGTCGTCGCGACCCTGGCGCTTGAACACCTTGGGCGAAAGCTGCTCGCGGCAGGTGGCGATCGTGTGCGCGCTGTCCAGGAAATGCCCGCCGGTGCGGATCTGCATCAGCTCGTCCCAGTTCAGCGAGTCCTTGTCCAGGCTCGGCTTGCGGATGAAGCGGCGCATCATCGCGCCCACCTCGTTGTCGAGCACGGCCTGCACCGGACTGAAGACGGTGGCGCATTCAAGCTGGCCCACGCCGCCGAGAATGTCGGCCCCCGCCAGCGCCACGGTCTGCGTCAGCATCGCGCGTTCCGCCATCGACTGATGGTCGACATCGGGCGTGTCCGATCCCGAGCCGTAGGTATGCGCGACCTGCCCCCAGCCCTGCTTCATCAACTGGATCGACATGCTGGCGGCCTGGAGGCTTTCCACGCAGCTTTGCAGCGCGCTGCCCGTCCGCATGTCCAGCGTGAACATCAGCGGCGTGGCGATCACCGGGATGCCCGGCGACAGGATATG